>CAXSCV010000043.1:0-4837 GCA_964235895.1 uncultured Chthoniobacterales bacterium | reverse complement strand
CAGTTCGCCCACGCCAGCGCCGGTGCGTGCGGAAATGGCCACGCTACCGGGGTAACGACGTTGATAGGCAACAACGAGATCGTCGGTCGCGAGCGCGTCGACTTTATTGAAAACGAGCAGCGTTTGCTTGCCGAACGCACCCAGTTCTTTCGTCACTTCATTGACCGCTTCGATGTGTTCGTCGACGCGCGGATGACTTAGATCAACCACGTGAATGAGCAGGTCGGCTTCGCTCACTTCCTCGAGCGTGGCCTTGAAGGACTCGATCAAAGTGTGCGGAAGTTTGCGGAGGAACCCGACCGTGTCCGTGAGCAGCATGCGCTGTTTGTTCGGCAAAGTGAAACTGCGCGTCGTCGGATCGAGCGTCGCGAAGAGCCGATCGGCCGCGAGAACATCCGCGCCGGTCAGCAAATTTAAGAGCGTCGATTTGCCGGCGTTGGTGTAGCCAACCACGGCCGCGACCGGCCATTGATGACGCCGCCGCCCAGCGCGCTGCACCGTGCGAACTTTGCGCACGCCTTCCAGCTCGCGCTCGAGCCGCGCAATCCTTTCCTGCACGCGGCGTCGATCGACTTCGAGTTGTGTTTCGCCCGGACCGCGCGTGCCGATTCCTCCGCTCTGCCGCGAAAGGTGCGTCCACATTCTCGTTAGGCGCGGCAGCAAATATTGCAGTTGCGCTAGCTCAATCTGCAACCGGCCTTCACGGCTGCGCGCGCGTTGCGCGAAGATGTCGAGAATGAGCTGCGTGCGATCGAGCACCTTGCGCGAGAAGAGATTTTCCAGGTTGCGACCTTGCGCGGGCGAAAGCTCGTTATCGAAAATGACCGAGGTGACCTGCTGGTCCTGGAACGATTGCTTGATCGATTGCGCCTTACCTTTGCCGATGTAATAGGGCGCGGTCGGCGCCTGCAATTTTTGCGTGACGGTATCGACCACTTGCGCGCCGGCCGAGTTCGCCAGCTCGCGCAACTCGTCTAACGAGTCGCGCAGATCCCATTTCGAGACACCATCCTGCTCGAGGCCGATGAGGAGCGCGCGCTCCTGCTTTTGCTTTCGCTGAACGTCAAACATCCTTTTGCGCGAAAGACAAACGTGCCTTGCGCGAGATCCATTCGATGGCGTCCGAGGAGCCGTGAAGAGACAGGTTCAGCGGCGCAAAATTAGTTTGGCGCCGAAACCAGGTCAATTGCCTTTTCGCGTAACGCCGCGTCGCTTGTTGAATGGCGGCGATGCATTCCGCTTCGGAAATTTTCCCGGCAAGCAGCTCGTGAATTTGCCGAAGTCCGAGAGTTTGCGCGGCGGTCGCGCCCAGGCGATGGGCCGCGCGGACTTCGTCGATCACGCCCTGCGTAAAGATCATTCTTACTCGTGCGTCGATCCGTTGCGCGAGTTCGTCGCGATCGCGGAAGACGAAAACGCCATCAGGTTTCGGCGTCGCCAAATTGCGCGCGCGTTGCGCCGAAACCGGCCGGCCAGTCAGCAGGCAAATCTCGATTGCGCGAACCAGGCGGCGCTTATTTTGCGCATCGATTGCGCGCGCCGTTTTCTGATCGAGTGCAATTAGCCTAACGAGCAATTCTCGTTCGCTCAATTGCTCCAGTCGCGCTCGCAGAGGCGCGTTTCCGGCCGGCAAGGGCGAGAGGCCGTGCGTGAGCGCTTGCACATACATTCCGCTGCCACCGACGACGAAGGCCGGCTTTCCGCGCGCGTCTATTTGTTCGATCGCTCTCTCCGCGCGCCGACGAAATTCTTCGACATTCATTTCGGTTTCCGGATCGATCGCACTGATCAAATGATGCGGAACCGCGGACAGAATTTCCGCGGACGTTTTCGCCGTTAAGAGATCGAGTCCGCGATAAATTTGGAAAGCGTCCGCGCTGACAATTTCGCCGTCGAAACGCTGCGCCACTGCCGCCGCGATCTCTGATTTTCCACTCGCGGTCGGCCCGACAATATAGAAAGCGCGCTTCATAAAAAACAAAACGGGAGACCCGCGGCGCATGCCACCGAGTCTCCCGTTTGTGGAATCGAATTCGTTAGGGCGAAGCGGGATGATCGCTCGTCTTCGCGCCGCTCACGAGCAATTTGCGGCCGAGGAATTCCTTGTCGTGCAACTCGGTCACGGCGCGTTGCGCTTCTTCGACCGTGTTCATCTGCACGAAGGCGAAACCTTTCGAGCGTTGGTTGTGTTTGTAAGTCACGACCTCGGCGCTTTGCACTTGGCCGACGCCGTTGAAGAGCTCGAAGAGATCGCCCTCGGTCGCTTCAAACGACAAATTGCCGACGTAAAGACGCGGCGTGGTGACGGCGACGGATTCAGGTTTGCGCGATTGCACCGCCGCGCGCGCGGGCTGCGAACCATTGCGCTTCGGCGCCGATGTGTGCGCGATGGACGTTTTTCCGTTGCTGAAAAAGCCCATGATTTTTTCCCAGAGGGTTTGTTTGACCGGCGCGACCGGGGCCGTTCTTGGCCGATAGGGACGATCGCCGCCCCGGCGTCGGGAACCGCCGCCGCCGCGTGAACGGCGCGGGTTTCTCCCGGATGATTGAGATGCCATATAGATCCTTAGTGTTAACCGAATTATCGTTCGGGCGAAGCGCATCGACTCTGGATGCCCGATCCTCTCCACGCGAATCCCGGAGGATTCGTGCAAGTCGCTTGTCAGCAGTCTGCGTGGCCGGAGGAAACTTCGCCGCCTGGCGCCGGGAAAGAATTCGAAACGGTTGGCGCGCCGCAATTTTGACTCGACGAAATAGCAAAGAAGCAAACGCTTGCATGATACTCTCAGAACCGAACTCGTCGTAAACGCGGACGCCCGGAGGTTCGAATCACCATCCCGACATCTGTGAATAAGTAGCGGGCGTGAGGGCGATTGCAAGGAGGAGCATGGCCCGCGACAGCCGTGCCACTTGTCATCCTGATCTGCGAAGACAGCGAAGGATCTCCCAAAAGGACTGGGATTATCACAAGGCCGCGTGGAGCCTCGGCCCCGCGCGAGGTTTGCGGGAAGCGTCTTCCGCTTATGCGAGGTCCTTCGCCCTCTCCGCGGCTCAGGATGACAGCGCAGGGCTCTTGGTCCGCTGAAACCATTCGACGAATTTTGGCAACCCGATCTTTAGCGGCGTGGCCGGATTATAGCCGAGTAACTTGCGCGCTTTGGAAATATCCGCGCAGGTCAGCGGGACGTCGCCGGGTTGCTCGGGCAGTTGATTGATCCGCGCCTTTTTGCCTAACAAGTCCTCGATCGCCCCGATCAATTCCCGCAGCTCGATCGTCTGGCTTTCGCCGAGATTAAAAATATCGAAAAGCGGACCGGCGTAATCGAAAGCGGCCATCACGCCCTGGATGATGTCGTCTATATAAGTGTAGTCGCGCCGCGTGCTGCCATCACCGAATTGCTCGATCGGCTCCCCCGCGTCGATGCGCCGGGTGAATTGATGAATAGCCAAATCGGGCCGCTGACGCGCGCCGTAGACGGTGAAGAAACGCAGCGCGACGATGCGCATTTGATAAAGATGCGAATAAGTCGAACAAAGAAATTCGCCGGCGATTTTTGTGGCCGCGTAGGGGCTGATCGTTTGCGTTAAATGCAAATCTTCCGAGAACGGCACCGTCTTGGAGATTCCGTAAACCGACGAGCTGGACGCGAAAATAAAACGCTCGATGCCGGTCTGCCGCGCAGCTTCCAAAAGGTGCAAGGTGCCACTGACATTCGTGTCGTAATAAAGTTGCGGCTGGCTGATCGATGGCCGCACACCCGCGCGCGCGGCCAGGTGCCCGATGGCGGCAAATTTCTCGCGCTGAAAAAGTGCGCGCACCGCCGCGGCATCTCGCAAGTCGATCCGATGCACCGCCACGTCGCCGGCCACGCCCGCGAGATTGGCGCGCTTGATTGCCGGATCATAAAAATCGTTGAAGTCGTCGAGAATTGAGACTTCGTGACCGGCGCCGAGCAGTTTTTCCACGAGATGCGAGCCGATGAAACCGGCGCCACCCGTCACGAGAATCCGCATCGCGCGACCGTAAAGATGAACATTCGCAGGAGCAAGGGCAGAACCAGACGACGCGCCTCGCTCATTTTTCTCGCCGTCTTTCTGCTCGCGCTGCTCGCCGGATTTTACTTTCACGCGCGCAGAGAATTCGGTCATCTGGTGCCGGAGAATCCTGCTTTTCAACTGACTCCCGCGCTCGATCTCGCTTCATTGCCGACAGCAGCGCGCTTTGATTTTCCACTCGGGAGCGAGCACGGCGCCTTTGCCTATAACGCGCAGCCGTTCACGGAAAATCGTCATCTCGGCGACGATCTAAATGGGATCGGCGGTGAGAACAGCGACTTGGGAGATCCGGTTTATGCGGTGGCGGATGGACGCGTTATTTTCGCGCGCGAAGGCGGGCCGGGTTGGGGCAACATCATCATCGTGCTGCACGCAATCGAGGAAAATAGCGCTCGGAAATATGTGCAGTGCTATTACGCGCACCTCGCTCAAATACTCGTTAGGCAAGGGGAAAATGTTCGCCGCGGGGAAAGGATCGCTACCGTCGGCACCGCCAATGGCCGCTATTTGGCGCACCTGCATTTCGAGATAAGGGAATTCATCACGCCCTTCGTGGGACCGGGTTATCGCGAAGACACGCGCGGCTGGCTGAACCCGAGCGAGTTTATCCAACAACATCGCGGCGCACCGGCGGAGGATGTCGGACGAGCGGCAATGGAATCTACTACTCGTTAGGCCGCGCTCCGCTTTTTCGCAGATGTCTTCCGCGACGACGAACGTTCCGTAGCCAATTTCCTGATCGAACGCCCCGCGCTTTCCTCTTTCGGCAAATCGAGCGCGC
>CAXSCV010000042.1:0-26841 GCA_964235895.1 uncultured Chthoniobacterales bacterium | reverse complement strand
GAGCGCGTGCGTCGTCTCGTGCGCGATGACATCGTGGCTGAGCGAAGTGCAAACGATGCCGTCGCGCAAAGTGAAACCGGCGCGCTTTCCGCGAACGGTGAAGTAGCCAAACGAGAGGTCGCCCGCTTCGCGACTGTAGCCGGCGTTGGCCGCGCGCACGCCGAACGGTCGCACTCTCAAACGCAGCGGTTCGCCCTCGAGCGGTTCGGTCGCCCACGCGATCTCGCGGCCGAGCGCACGACGAAAGGCATCGTAAGTCAGGCTGCAAACCGCATACGCCATTTGCGAATGGAACTGGCCGTTCGCGGGCGATGGCGTCAGCCCGCTCGACATCAACAAAAAAGGTTCGTCGAGATCGAGCGCATCCGCCTTGAGCAACGGAGGCGCACCATCCGCGACGACTTCGAAAAATGAACCGACGGGGCCGCGTTCGAGTTTTTCATAGGGCACCTGCACGGTCGCGATTCCGCCCATGCGATCGGAAACCGATGGATCGAGCGTGAAGACACGCAGCGGGCGCGTGAGCGGCGCGCGCGGATCGTGCGGCGGCCTTCGCACAAGCGCCTGACGCGCGACCCGATCGCTCACTTCGAAAGCCTCAATCTGAGAAACGGGCGCGGCTTTTTTCTTCGGCATTTAGTCCGTGCCTCCACTTCGCCTAACGAGTAATCGCTCCGGCGTTTGCCTAACGACACGAAGCCGTTCGCTTCCTTCTTGCCCGCGCAGGACCAGAGCGCCGTCTTCCTCGCTCCAGGTCGCGGGATGTTCGAAGTAGCCGTCATTCGCGCCGCCTTGCGAAATCGAAGCCGTCCCATCGGCCGCGAATTGCAGACGTTCCCGCGGCCGGCGCGACAACGGGATGTCATCGTCCTCCGGACGATAAACGTGCCCTTCCGCCGTGTCTTCCTCGTGCACGTGCACCCAGCGTTTCGCAAAGAGCGACTCGTTAGGCGCGCGTTTTTCAGACACGAGCGGCTCCGCGATTAGATCAAACCGGTGCGCACCGTTTCCAACGCAGTGCGCATGCGCGTGACCTGTTGCGCGGTAAACATGAACATGGCCGCGTCGTCCGTGTAATCCATGTAGTTCATGAACATGTCGCCGTTCGGCCCGTTGTTGCACGTGACCACGGGAAAGGTCGGCGAACCGAAATTCGGGCCGGCGCAATTCGGCGTATCCGCCGCCATGTCCGTGCCGCTGCAATCGGGCGTGTCGCCCCAAATATGGCGCAGATTAAAATAATGCCCGATCTCGTGCGTCGCAGTGCGGCCTTTGTTATACGGCGCCTTCGCCGTCCCGCTGGTGCCGAAGGAAAGATAATTGATGACCACGCCATCGGTCGCGACCGGACCGCCGGGAAACTGCGCGTAACCGAGCAATCCGCCGGTCATCGCGCAGACCCAAAGATTCAAATTCGATTTTGAATCGGTCGGCGCGATCCCGCCGGTCGACGCCTTCTTGACCGCATCGTCCGCGCCGAAGCCGTTCTTGGTCGTCTTCGTGCGCGTGGTTTTGATTAACTTGAACTGCAACTGCGCGTCGCTGACCAATCCCTTCCAAACCGCGGGCGTCTTGCTTTTGTCAGGATTGCTCGCGCGAAAATCTTTGTTCAAAACCGCGATCTGACTGTTGATCTGCGCATCGGAAATATTTTGCTCGTCCGTTCTGTAAACCACGTTCACCACCACTTTCACGGTCACGAGTTTGCTCTTGGTTTCATCGTGTCCGAGATCGCGACGCTTCTGGGTCGCGGCTTCCAGACGCATCTGCGCGAGCCGAAACGCTGGAAATTTCTCCAGCAACATCATGTGCGCAGCCATCGCGCCGCAATTTCTGCGCGGCGGCACTTCCGGAGTCGTTTTCTTCTTCGCCATAAGAGTCTCCTTTCGCTGAAAGATGCACACTCTGCGTGCGTCTCGACGACTCGTTTTACCGACGGAAAGGAAGTGCGGTCGAGCGAATTTTTATACGCCTGCGATCACGGCAATCATCGAAACCAAGTCTGTTCGCCTTTAGGAACCCCTCGTTAGGCGATGTCATCCTGAAGCGCGAAGACGCTGAAGGATCTCACACAGGCTGGTTGATTAGGGCTTTCATCCAAGGTGAACCAAGCACCCTGTGCGAGGTCCTTCAGCGTCTTCCCGCCTCAGGATGACAATCGGACAACCTGTCGTCGTGATTCCCTAAAACTCCGCGCTGCCGGGCGTGCGCGCGAAGGGGATGACGTCGCGGATGTTCGAGACGCCGGTGACGAACATGAGCATGCGCTCGAAACCCAAACCGAAACCCGCATGCGGGACCGTTCCGTAGCGTCGGAGATCGAGATACCATTTGTAATCCGCCGGCTCGAGTTTGTGCCGGCGCATGTTTGCTTCCAGCACATCGAGCCGCTCTTCGCGCTGACTGCCGCCGACGATCTCGCCGATCCCGGGCACAAGGACATCCATCGCGGTCACGGTTTTGCCGTCGTCGTTCAAACGCATGTAGAACGGTTTGATTTCCTTCGGATAATTGAAAACCGTCACCGGCGATTTGAAATGTTTTTCGGTCAACCAGCGCTCGTGCTCCGATTGCAAATTCGCGCCGTCCTCGACCGAAAATTCAAACTTCTCGCCGCTCGCTTTCAATAGTTCGATCGCCTCCGCGTAACTGATCCGCTGGAAGGGCCGCTCGAGCACGAAGTCCAATCGGCTAACGAGTTCTTTATCGACGAACTTGCCGAAAAGTTCGAGCTCGTCCGGGCAACTTTGGCGGATGTCGCGGATGAGATATTTCACCAGTTCTTCGGCCACATCCATGTCGCAGTTCAGATCGCAGAAGGCCATCTCCGGCTCGATCATCCAGAACTCGTTCGCGTGCCGCGACGTGTTCGAGTTCTCCGCGCGAAAGGTCGGGCCGAATGTGTAAACATTCGTTAGGGCGCAGGCGAACGCTTCCGCTTCGAGCTGGCCGCTGACCGTCAGATAAGTGGAGCGCGCAAAAAAATCCTGCGCATAATCGACCTCGCCATTCAGACTGCGCGGCGGATTCTTTGCGTCGATCGTCGTAATCCGAAACAACTCGCCCGCGCCTTCGCAATCGCTCCCGGTAATGATCGGCGTATGCACATAAACGAAGCCGCGTTCCTGAAAAAATTTGTGAATGGCGAAGGCCAAACGGCTGCGCACGCGAAAGACCGAGCCGAACAAATTCGATCGCGGACGCAGGTGCGCGATCTCGCGCAAAAACTCCGGCGTGTGCCCTTTTTTCTGTAGCGGGTAACTGTCGTCGGATGCGCCGAGGATGGTCAGCTCATCCGCGATTACTTCCCAGGTTTGGCCCTTGCCTTGCGACGCGATCAATTTCCCACGGATGGTAATCGACGAACCAGTCGTAAGGCGCTGGATCTCCGCGTAATTCGAAAGCGAGTCCGGCGCGATGATCTGAAGATTCCTGAGACTCGATCCGTCGTTGAGTTCAATGAAGGAAAAGGTTTTCGCATCACGCCGCGTCCGCACCCAACCGCGAACAAAAATGGAATCACGCGCTTCCACGCTGGCGAGCGCCGCTTTCACACTGGTCGAAATCATGGCGGGCAATTTGGCGGGAGTGGACTGCTCGCACAAGTTTCGCGCAGCCTACAATCCGGGGAGCGCAGGGTCTCTGTCGTGCTGGCTGCCGCATTCTGCGGCGGCGAACTTTTCGCCCCTGGCCGAGTATACGTTCGGCGAATCAACTGGGAAGTTCGCTCGGCAGAATGCCTTCGCCAGCACGCCAGAGGCGCGCGCTCCCCGGAATTCGCAACCACGCCCGGGCTTAGAGCAGACGCGGTTGCGGGTTGTGGCCGTTGTTCGCGGTCGGCTGGTTTTCGCCTAACGAGAGGTAGGTGTACTCCTGCAAACCGCGCTCGTAGTCGGCCAGCAATTTCATCGCGTCGTTCGGTTTCAGGCGATCGCTTTTGATCGCCGCGTCGACCTGCGATTTCACCAGACGCATCAACTCGATCTTATCCCACTGAGTGAGCGCAAGGACCTGGCCGATGGTGCTGCCCTCGATCACTTCTTCAATGTACCAACCCGATTCCTCATCCGGATCGAGGAAGACATGCACCTCGGTGACGCGGCCGAACAAGTTGTGCAGATCGCCCATGATGTCCTGGTAGGCGCCGACCATGAAGACGCCGAGGTAATACATTTCGCCCGGAATAATGCGATGGAGCGGCAGCGTTTCCTTCACGTCCTGCAGGTCGATGAACTTCGAGATCTTCCCGTCGGAATCGCAGGTGATATCGACCATCGTGCCATTGCGATCGGGCTGCGTATTCAGGCGATGGATCGGCATGATCGGGAACAATTGCCCGAGCGCCCAATGATCGAGGAGCGATTGAAAAACGGAGAAGTTGCAGAGGTATTGATCGCCTAACGAGTTCTCCAATTCCTTCACTTCTTCCGGCACGTAACGCAGGCCGCGATGGAAGGCGACGATCTGCTCGGCCAACTGCCAGTAGACGCTCTCGATTTTCCCTTTGCTCGGAAGATCGAGCAGGCCGAGCGAAAACATGTTCTGTGCTTCTTCCTTAATCTGCTGCGCGTCGTGCAAACTTTCGCGCCGATTGTTCCGCCGCAGTTTTTGCTGCACTTCGAGAATGTCGCGGACCAATTTGTGATCCGATTCGACAGGAAGAACTTTGCCCGTCTGCGAATTTTTCTCGATCGCGCCGAATGCTTCCACGACCAAAATGGAATGATGCGCGACGATCGCGCGCCCGCTTTCGCTGACGATCGCCGGATGGGCCACACCTTCGGAATCGCATACGTCCATGATGTTCCAGACGACGTCGTTGGCGTATTCCTGCAGCGAATAATTGGTCGAGCTATCGAAATCGGAGCGCGAGCCATCGTAGTCCACGCCCAAGCCGCCGCCGACATCGAGATAGCCTAACGAGTGGCCGAGCTGCGAAAGTTTTGCGTAATAGCGCGCGGCCTCGCGGACCGCGCGTTTAATGGTCGAGATATCCGGGACCTGCGAGCCGACGTGGAAATGGACCAGCTTCAGGCAATGCGCCAGGCCTTCCGCTTTCAGAAAATCACTCGCCGCGACGAGACTGGCGGTATCGAGTCCGAACTTCGCATCCTCGCCGCCACTGGTGGTCCATTTGCCCGCGCCCTTGCTGTGCAAACGCACGCGGATTCCGATCTGCGGTTCAACCCCGAGCTCTCTGGCGATGCGAATGGTTTGCTGCAATTCCTCCGTCTTCTCGACTACGATGATGACCGATTTTCCAAGCCGCCGGCCGAGCATGGCGGAGCGGATGTAGGCGCGATCTTTGTAGCCGTTGCAGATGATTAAACTCTCAGGATCCTGGTGCGTGGCGAGCGCGGCGATGAGCTCGGGTTTGCTCCCGGCTTCGAGGCCGAAATGAAATTCCTGGCCGGCTTCGACGATCTCTTCGATGACCTCGCGCAACTGGTTGACCTTGATCGGAAAAACGCCGCGATAATGATTGCGATAACCGAATTCGGCGATCGCACTTTGGAAGGCGCGGTTGATGGCCTGCACGCGATGGCGCAGCAAATCCTGAAAGCGAATGACCAGCGGAAAACCGAGCCCGCGCTCGCGCGCTTCGTGCACGACTTCGAGAATATCGATCGCGCCGCCGGCTTCCTGAAGCGGACGCGCTTCGGCGTTGCCCGCAGCGTTGACTGTGAAATAACCACCGCCCCAGCCATCGACGTTGTATGTCGAAATGGCGGCATCAACGTCCCATTCGGGCTTCGATTTTTCGGTCACGGCGGCCAACGCAATGCGCATATTCAATGAGCGCTTCGAACATGCAAGCGTTGCGCGTGAGAAATCGCCGGCCTCTTGTTTTTCGAGGCTCCGCTGATACCGTCAGCCCGGATGAACAAGACGGTGATCGAGGTGCAAGTGCGCGCGGTTTTGCCAACGAGTGGAGGCTGCGCCGTCTTCCTCGGGAACCACGACAAAGTGTTCATCATCTACGTCGACCAGACGGTTGGCAGCGCGATCACCATGTTCATGCGCGACGTTTCGAAAGAGCGGCCGCTGACTCACGACTTGTTAGGCCATCTCATGACCGCGCTCGGCGCGCACGTCGAGCGGATCATTATTAACGACCTCAAAAATGCGACGTATTACGCGCGCATGATCATTCGTGCGGAGAACGAATTATCGCAGAAAAAAATCGTCGAACTGGACGCGCGCCCGAGTGATTGCATCGCCATGGCCACGCAGCAGAAAGCGCCGATTTACGTGAGCCAGGAAGTCTGGGACGAAGTCGACGACATGAGCGACGTGCTGCGAAAAATGGAAGACGAAGGAATCAAGCCCGATCCGGAAACGGAATCCGAGTCGAGCGAAGAGGAAGATTAGGCGGCGAAGTTTCTGCGGGAATTTTTGAGGCGCGCGCGTTATCGCGCATGAGCGCGCGCGAGAAAGTTTAACTAATCAGATCGCCGTAATGCCGCTGCGCGACTGCGCCGCACAGCGCGAGAATTTCCGCGGGCGTTTCCAGTTCCAAAGCCTGCTCGACCAGCTGCGCGCATTCCGGAATCGAAAGCGTTTGCACCGCGCGTTTCACTCGCGGCACGAGCGACGCGCTCACGCTTAACTCATCCATGCCTAGTCCGAGAAGCAACGGCACCATCGTCAAATCGCCGGCCATTTCGCCGCAAACTCCGACCCAAATGTCGTGCGCATGCGCGGCGTCGGAAACCATTTTCAGCAACCGCAAAACCGCCGGATGCGTCGGTTCGTAGAGATGCGCGATCCTTTCGTTCACGCGATCGACTGCGATCGCGTACTGAATCAAATCGTTCGTGCCGATGCTGAAAAAATCCACTTCGCGCGCGAGCGCGTCGGCACAAAGAGCGGCGCTCGGAATTTCGATCATCGCGCCGACTTCCGTCCGCCCATCGAACGCCATATTTTCTTTTCGCAATTCGTCTTTGCATTCGTTTAGCACCGCGAGCGCGCGCCGTAATTCCGTCAGGCCGGAGATCATCGGAAACATGATCTTCACGTTTTGCGTGACCGCGCTGGCGCGAAGAATGGCGCGCAATTGCACTTTGAAAACGGTCAGGTTCTCCAGGCAATAACGGATCGCGCGCAAGCCCATGAAAGGATTTTGTTCGTCGTCCGCATCCATTCCATCGGCGATTTTGTCGCCGCCGAGATCGAAGGTGCGGATGATCAACGGATGCGGCGCGACGCGTTGCGCGACCGTGCGATAAGTTTCGTATTGTTCCTCTTCGCTCGGAAGGCTCGGCCGATTCAAATACATGAACTCCGTCCGATAAAGGCCGACTCCTTCCGCGCCATTTTTCACCACGGCGTCGGCTTCGTTGGGCAATTCAATGTTCGCGGAAAGGACAATGTGCCGGCCATCGGAGGTGGTCGATTTCGTTTCGCGCAAACCGGTCAACTGCTCCGCGACCTGCGCTTTGCGCTGCTGCATTTCGCCGTAGAGCCAGAGCGTTTCCGGCGTCGGATCGACGATGAGAATTCCATTATAACCGTCGAGCAAAACATCCTGGCCGGTCTCCAGTTTTTCCGACGCATCGTGCAACCCGACGATGGCGGGAATGCCTAACGAGCGCGCCATGATCGCGGTGTGCGAGGTGCGGCTGCCGAGGTCGGTCGCGAGGCCAAGCACGCGTTCGCGATTCATGGTCGCGGTGTCGGAAGGTGTGATGTTGTGCGCGAGCAAGATGTGCGGATCGCGCAAACCGAGAAACGCTTTCGGCGCTTTGCCCTGCAAATTCCGCACGACCCGGCGGGTCACATCCTGAATGTCGAGCGCGCGTTCGCGCAAATAAGGATCGTCAATCTTACTCAAAGTCTCCGAGTAATGCGTGGCCACTTCCTGGAAGACGTAATCGACGTTGCAAAGATCGCTCTCCAGCTTGCGCAGCACTTCATCGATCAAAGTGCGATCCTCGACCACGAGCAGATGCGCATCGAAAATCCCGGCGTCTTTCGCGCCGATGGCCTCGGCGATTTGCTGCTGCATTTCGAGAATCTGCGCGCGCGTCTGAATGAGCGCGGTTTCGAAGCGCGCGATCTCGCCCGCGATTTCATTCGGCGTGATGCGATGACGCGTGACGGTCTCGAAATCGTCGCGCACGACGTGGATCGTTCCGCGCGTGATTCCCGGAGAAACGCCGACGCCGCTGAAGCGGATTTCCGGTTTAGCTCCGTCGCTGCTCATGGCGTGCAGAGTGGCTCGAAATCAATCTTCGTTAAACTTCCCCGCGATCAGCGTTTCGAGTTCGCAGACGGCTTCGGCCGCGTCCGCGCCCTCGCAGCAGAGCTTCAATTTCGAGCCCTGCCCGGCCGCGAGCATCATCAAACCCATGATGCTTTTGCCGTTAATTCTTTCGCCTTCTTTCTCGACCCAAACTTCGCAACGAAAGCGGCTCGCGATCCGCACAAACATGGCCGCGGGCCGTGCGTGCATGCCGAGGCGGTTCACGATTGTCACTTCCTTTTCAATCTTCTCGCCGCCTTCCGCGCCGGATGATTTGCGATGGAGCAGGCCCATTAGTTTGCTTTGGTTGCCATGAGGTTGAGCAGCTTGTCATTAAACTCTACGGCACTATTGCGACCAAGTGCTTTCAATTTTTGATCCATCGCCGCTACTTCCACTAAACGCGCGATGTCGCGCCCCGGTCGCACCGGAATCGTAATGTGCGGAACTTGGAGCTTGAGCACCTCATAAAATTCCCGGTCCAAGCCGATCCGGTCGACCTCATCGACTCCCGACCAATCCTGTAACGTGACCACGAGATCGAGCCGTTTCTCCAGGCGAATACTGCCGACTCCGAAGACGGATGCGACATTGATGATGCCAATCCCGCGCACTTCCATGTGGTAGCGCGTCAGCTCCGGCGCAGTCGCGACCAGCTCGCGGCCTTCCAGTGATTTGATGCGCGTGACGTCGTCCGCCACCAAACTGTAACCGCGCTCGATCAAACCCAGGACCGCTTCGCTTTTGCCGACGCCGCTCGCGCCTCGAATCAAAACGCCGATGCCGAGAATATCGACCATGCTGCCGAACTCGGTCACGGTCGGCGAGAAGTCGACTTCCATCGCGATGGTGGCCGCGTTGATGAAACGCATCGTGACCATGGGTGAACGAAAAATCGCGATCTGTTCCTGTTCCGCGATCGCCATCAACGCCGGCTCGAGATGCGCGCCGCGCGAGATGACCAGGCAGGGAATTTTCCGCAGGCACAATTCGCGGAAGCGTTCCTCGCGCGCTTTCGGCGGAAGATTCGCGAGGTAAGATTGCTCGGCCGCGCCCAGCACCTGCACGCGCTTTTCCGCGAAGTAATTATAGAAGCCGGAGAGCGCGAGGCCCGGGCGATTGATCGTGGGCTCGCGAATTTTGCGGTGAAATCCGACGCGCTTTCCTTCCAGCTTCAGTTGCAGTTTCTCAGCGTGCGCCTCATAAAAACTTTCCACCGTGACGACCGGCACGCTTTTGCGCACACTGCCGCCCACGGTGATCGAAGGAGCGGAGAGGTTCGGCGCGGGCACGAAATGAATAACTCAGGGTCTGGCGTTGCGAGCAACCATTTTGGCATCGGCCGCCTGCGAACTTGGCTGACGCAGACGCGCTCTCTGCCCCTCTTCCTGATCACCGCCGCCTGCCTTCTCGTGCAGGAGCAGTTTCCGTTTTCGAATTTCCCGATGTATTCGAGTTTCAGCTCGCACACTTTCTACGTCTACCTGGCCGATGAAAGCGGCCGGCCCATTCCCTCCCAGACGACTACCGGAATGAGCACGCCGACTTTGAAAAAAGTTTACGTGACCGAGATGCGCAAGGAAACGCAACGTCTCCATCTCGGGAAAAAGAAGCTGAGCCCGGAGCAAAAAGCGATCGTCGGCCAACGCCTGCTCACGAGCCTGCGAACTTCCACAAACGCGCCTAACGGGTTGAGCCTTTATGAAGTGAGCGTCGATCAGCACGGAGGAAATTTCGAAAAGCAAACCGTCCGGGTCGCGGCCATTCCATGAAGCTTCGCGCGGCCGCGATCGAGTACGAGTGGTACGAGCGCTTCGCCATGCGCTGCTTCTTCGCGTTCGCTTTGTCGAAGCTCATTCCCATTTCGCTGGAAGCTTTTCCCATCACCACGCCGAACGGTCTCGCGCGACTCTTCGATCTTCGATTTCTGCTCAATCCCGAGACCTTCGCCATTTGTCGCGCGTGTTTTCTTTTCGCGCTCGTTCTTTATGCGATGCGCATCGGTTGGTCGATCGTGCTGCCCTTTCTCACACTGGCGGCCGTCCTCGTCGGCACCGTCATTAATTCGAACGGCGCAATCTCCCATTACTCGCAGATCGTCTCGTTAGTCTTGTGCGCGCAAACCGTCGCGCATTTCACCAACGTCTTCCATCGCCGGCAAAATCTCACAAACGCGCAAAACGAATATCGCGTCATCTTTTGGAGTCAGCAGGCCATCGTCGCCACTTACCTTGTCTCCGGCCTAACGAAACTCCTTCGCACTTCCGGGATGTGGATTATTCAAAGTCCCAAAGTCGCGCTCCAGATCATCAAGACGACCGATCAGGATTATTACGATCGCCTCGACCTCGCCAGCCGCAGTCACGGGCAAGTGATCGCCGATTGGATCGTGCATCATCCGCTTCCAGTCGCGCTCCTGCTCGGCGCAGGTTTGGTTCTCGAACTAACCACGCCGCTCGCCTTGCTCGGACGTATCTGGGCGCTCGTTTACGGTCTGAGCCTGATCGCCTTTCACGAAAGCATTCAGCGCGTGATGAAGCTCGGTTTTCCCTTCAACGAATATCTCGCCTGGATTTATCTCGTGAACGTTCCTTTTTGGATTTACGTCCTCAGCCGTTTGCTCCGCGGCGCCCGGCCGATCCTCCCGCCTAACGAGACGTAATGATCTGGCTGGGAACGCAGCGTGGTTATCTGACCGATTGGATCACGCAACGATGGGTGCAATTGACGGGACGACGCGTCGCCTTGAATCGATTTCCCTGGCTCGCCGGACCCAGCGCCCCAACGACCGGAATCAGCGAGAAATATTTCGAAGCCCTCGCGCACGAACAAAATCTGCAGCTGAATGAATCCAGGAAAGTCGCCGGCATAATCAGCGATTTCGCAAGACTCCGCGGCGGATCCTTCGACCCTGCATCGATCGATCAACACGTCGTTCGATTTTACGAAAAGACATCCCTCTACGAGCTCGACGCCTGGGCCGAGTGGTGCGGATTTTTTCGCCCCTTCGGCTGGCTCTTGGCGGTGTTGTTCAGCCGTCGTCTGCAACAACTCAACATCCCGCTCTCCAGTCTCGACACCAGTCGCGGAATGAGCAGCGAAGTTTTTCAATTGGTCGACCCGGACACCGGCGAGGCCGCGCAGACAATCTGGTTCAGGCGGTTGCTCGGAACTGGCAACGTCCTTTACGCCGGTTTTTATTCGGTCTGCCAGCTCCCCGGACACGAAAATCCGTGCGTCAAAGTTGTCTTCCCGCTGCCCAACGGGAACGCCATCGTCATCATGCGCACCGAGCGCAAACCAGATGGTTCATTTGTCATCACTTCGGCAGGACGGCGCTTCGGCGATCATGGATTTTATTTTACCGTGGCCGCCACGCGCGGGGTGGTTTGGGCGCGCTACGTCGCCGCGATGCGGGAGAGCATCCATGTCTTACCCGCGGAAAACGAAACCGTTCGGGCCGATCACGTCCTCACGCTTTTCGGTGCCAGATTTCTGCGCCTGCATTATCGAATGCGACCGCGGGCAAACTGATCTCGCGCCTAACGAGTAATCGAAGCCGCGCGCTTTAGCTTGCCGACGGCTCGATCAATCCGAAGTCGCCGCCTTTGCGCCGATAGAGAACGTTCATGCGCGAAGTGCGCGGATTGAGGAAGACGATGAATTGCCGGTGCGACATTTCCAATTGCAGAACCGCTTCGTCGACGAACATCGGCTTCACCGGATAACGCTCCGTCCGCACGACCGGATGGTGCGCGCCGTCTTCCTCGCCGTCGCCTTCCAGTTCGATTGGTTCCGGCTCGAGCACGTGTTCCTCGAGATGCTTCACGATGTTTTTGCGCGGACGATGTTGCCGCATCAAACGCGTTTTATATTTCCGCATCTGGCGCGCCACTTTGTCCGCGACCGCATCGATCGCCGCATACATGTCGTCGGTTTCCTCGCAGGCTTCGATCGTGATGTGATTCGAGCAAACCAAAATGACCTCGGCCGAGTGCCGATATTTTTCGACTTCGAGAATGACATGCGCCTCGATGATTTTCGGATAATCGAGATGCAGATTTTCGATCTTCTTCGTGCAGTAATCGTTGATCGCGTCGGTGATGGGCAGATGGCGCCCGGTGACTTTGACTGGCGGATGGTTGTTGATGGTTTGCATAAAGTTGTGCGGTGGATGGACGATTCAGGCAGCGACTAAATTTACCAGACCGGCATGCTCTTGGGCGAGGCGCGTCATTCCGCGATCGAAAGTAGCAAGCCGCGCATCATGATGGAGCGCAAGCCCGAGAAGATAGGCATCGGTCACTTGCCGATGACCGGAAATTTCGCCCGCGAAAGGCTTGGCCGCTTTGTTGAACGGTATGGAATCGGCCAGAAAGCGATGCTTCGCCGATGCGAGATTTGAGGCAAGATATTCGCTGGCTTCGGCCGTCGAAACCGCATCGCGTGAGAAAGCTGGATTCGAAACGATGCGGACAAAACCAGATTCCGTCAGCGGGCAGGTTGCCCAGTCGCTCCGGCTTGAACGAAACCAACGTTGCGCCGCCTCGTGGAACTCGTGCGCCGGCCAGAGCAGCGCGATCAGGAAATTCGTATCCAGCAGTGCCGCCTTCACCAGCTTTCGCTTTCAAGCTCCTTCACCCGACCGAAGGTCACTTTGGGCGAATCTTCCGGCAATTCAAAAACCCGCAATCCATTCACTTCCTTAGTCGCGTGCCGATGCGCCATCGCGCGCCGCAACAAAACGGACACAGCTTTCCCAAGAGAAATTCGCCGGCTTTTGGCAAATTTCTGAGCACCGGCCAGAGCATCATCATCAAGCGTTAATGTGGTGCGCATAAGGATAATGATGCGATGTGGCAAAATCTGATGTCAACTTCGAATTCGGGCATCAATTTACAAATTTGATGCGAAGCTTACATCTTGAAGCGTTCGCCCAGATAAAGTTGGCGACTGATCGGGTCGTTGATCAGAAAATCTTTCGTCCCTTCGCTTTCGACGCGGCCTTCGAAAATTAGATAGGCGCGGTCCACGATCGACAACGTCTCGCGCACGTTGTGGTCGGTAATCAAAATCGCCAGACCCGATTTGCGCAGGTTAACGACGATCTGTTGGACATCGTAAACGGCGATTGGATCGACGCCGCTGAATGGCTCGTCGAGCATGAGCAAACTCGGTTTAGTTACCAATGAACGCGCGATGGTCAGCCGGCGTTTCTCGCCGCCGCTTAAAGTGAGCGCGGTATTTTTCGCCAGCTTCTCGATGCCGAATTGATGAAGCAATTCGTCGCAACGATGACGGCGTTCCTGTTTCGATAACGAGAGCGTCTCGAGAATGGCCATGATGTTTTGCTCGACCGTCATCTTGCGAAAGATCGATTCCTCCTGCGGCAGATAGCCCATGCCGAGGCGCGCCCGTTTATACATCGGGTAATTCGTCACATCGTTGCCCGAGAAAAGGACGCGGCCGCTGTTTGGCCTAACGAGTCCAACGATCATGTAAAAGCTGGTCGTTTTGCCGGCGCCGTTTGGGCCAAGCAGGCCGACGATTTCGCCGGCGCGGACGTTGATGTTCACGCCATTCACGACCGCGCGGCCGCCGTAGATTTTTACCAACTCGTCGGTCCCGAGAACTTGCTCATTCGTCACCGGGACGTTCGGCGAAAGCGGCGCACGAACCGGCGCGGCGGTGGCGGATTCTCCGATCATGGTTTTTTCGGCGGTGCCGACGCGGGCGAGGGAGAGGGCGAAGGTTTGGGTTCCTGTTTAATCTCGGTCCGGCTTGGTCCACGCGTGACCAATTGTCCGTTTTGATTCATGACCATGACGGTGTCGGGGCTGGTCGCAATGTGCATGTTCAAACCGCTTTGCACACGCGGCGTTCCGCGCAATTCCACGTTCCCATCGCTCGTCGTGTAGATCGCCATATCGGAGCGTCCAACCGAGCGCACGGGCGGGCCGCCGTTATCATCCGGACGTTCGCGCACCACGCCGACATTTCCTTCCGCGACCGCTTTCTCGAGCGCCTGCTCGGGAGGATCCGCGGGCGCGCCCGGTTCCGGTTTCGCAGCCGGCGCCGCGGGCTGCGTGATGTTTTGATTCTTGTTCAAATAGATCGTCAACTTGTCCGATTGCACATTGAAACGCGGATCGTTCACGATGACGTGACCGGTGAAAATGCCGATGTGATTCGCGGAATCGAAGAAGGCCTGCTCCGCGTAAATTTCCGTCGTGATCTCTGTCCCGGGAGCGAGACCAGAACCGCCAACGGCGTCTTTTAACGGATCATCGCCGGCCGGTTTTTTCTTCGGCGGTTGCGCAGAATTTTTCGTCTTCGGAGTCGGCGAATGCAAAGCCGACGAAGTTAAATTCTGCGCCCACAAATCAGCCGCGAAGAATCCAAATAAGAGAAATGCACACAGCGCCGCCCTCTTCATGGGGCAGGTTTTTTCCCCAGGTCGGATTGATCGGTGATAACCATTTTCACGTTGCCAACGAGCGTGCCTTTTCGCGCCACCGTATCGAAGCGCATGGAGTCGCCGGCCACGTGGAAATCGGCGCGCGTGACCGTGGTGCGCTGATGCGAAGTGATCACGCGCGTGTTCAAATCGAGTGTCGAAACCGGCATGTCGATGACCAGCTCGGTCGTGTTTTGCGGCGTGAACGTGGTCATCTTTAGTCCTTTGAAATCCATGTGTTCGGCATCAGTCCGCCGCGCCACAGTCGCTTCAAAACGCGCGCGCATGTGTCCTTCGGTATCGAAATCCGGCAGGACCAAGCCCTTCGCTTCCTGCCCGATCGGCAACGGAACATTGATCAACGAGGGTGATGGTTTAGGCGATATTGCCGGCTTCGGTGAACCCGCGCGCACTTTCGCCGGAGCTTGTTTCGGTTGCGCCGCGACCGTCACATAACTCAGCATTCCCACGGTCAAAAAGAAGCCCATCGCACCCAATCTGCGGATGCGACCGCTACGAAACGGCAGCATGAATTGCCTTTAACATGCGGAGGTGCTTCGGCAACTGCTTTAGCGGAATCTGGTTCGCTCCATCGGATCGCGCGCCCGCCGGATTTTCGTGGACCTCCATGAAAATCCCGTCGCAACCCGCAGCCATCGCCGCGCGCGCCAGGGCCGGCGCGATCTCGCCATCACCGGAAGTCGCGTCGCCCGCGCCGCCGGGCCGCTGCACCGAATGTGTCGCATCGAAAATGACGCGATATCCGGCCTCGCGAATCCAAAAAAGCGAACGCATATCCGCGACCAGATTGTTGTAACCGAAAGTTGTGCCGCGTTCGGTGAAGAAAAATTGTTCGCAGCCAAACGCGGTCAGCTTTTCCGCAATGTTGCGCACGTCCCACGGCGCGAGGAATTGGCCCTTCTTCACATTCACCACGCGCCCGGTTTTCGCCGCCGCTTCCAGCAAATCGGTTTGCCGGCAAAGGAAGGCCGGGATCTGCAAAACGTCGATGAGCTCACCCGCGATCTCCGCCTCTTCCGGCGAATGCACATCGGTCGTGACCGGCACGCGCAACTCGGCGCCGATCGACGCTAAAATTTCGCAGCCCTCGCGCGCGCCAATTCCGCGGAAGGATTTCACGGAAGTGCGGTTCGCTTTGTCGTAGGAAGCTTTGAAAATAAAAGGGACATTTTCCGCCGCACAAACGTCGGCGATTTTGCCCGCCATTCGCCTAACGAATGCTTCCGATTCGATCACGCAGGGCCCGAGGATGAACACCGGTTGCTTTCCTCCGATCGTAACGTTCGCGGACGACTTTTGTTTCATGCCTGCTGCAGCACGCTTCCTTTACGCGCCAAATCGTAAATCGCGAACGGGAGATAGAGGATGAGGAAGAAAACGAGCGCGAGCAAATGCATCTGCAGAAGATAAAACACGTGTGAATCCGAGAGATAACTGAGGAGCGAAAACGCCTCCGGTTTGTGGAGAAGGAAGCCGTAATTCACGCCGGTCAGTTGGTCGACGATGAACGCGCAGACAAAATAAACTTCCGACCAGCCGAAAACGCGTGCGATGGAAATCGGATATGGCCGCAAGCGGCGCGTCAGCATGAGAAAAATCACGCCGACGATGATCCCGGAATGCGCCACAAAAAAACTAATGAAGCGCAGATCGGGAAATCCGTAGCGCAAATTGGGCGTGAGAATGGCCTGCAGTGTTCCGCCGATTCCCCAAAAATAGGCGACCTCGAACCAGCGACGATTTCCGGTCCAGAGCGCGACCATGATGACGGCCATCGCCCAATCGCACATCTGCATCGGCAGCATCTGCTCCCAGGAAAGCTGGCCCAGTCGCCTAACGAATACTAGGTAGCCGAGATAATTGCCGATCAGCGCTGCGAGAATGAGCACAACGATCGCGCGCTCCAGCCGCCGGCTGCGCGATCTTCGCACCACTTCTGCGAGCAAAAACGGCAGCGCGATTGTCAGAAAAATCGCGATCAAATGTTCCGCGCTGAACGCGTGAAACGGAATCTCCGCCGTCATTTTTTTGCGCCTAACGAGTTCAGCGAACGATCCAGAGATTGCATGGGATCACATCCGTGACCCAGGCGATATGCGCGGGCAAACCCTCCGACTTCGCGTCGGCATCGACCGGCACGACCAGCAAATCGGCTTCGACGGATTGCACAAAATCCGACGCGGCGAAGCCTGTGTTTCCGCGAATGCAACGGGCTTCGATCGGAAGGCGCGTTGGCCCGGCCGCGTCGACAAATTCTTCGAGCGCTTTTTCCTCTTCTTCCAAGGTGCGCGCGGGCGGCTGGTCTTCCGTCTGCGGTTGATTTGCGCGCAAGGTCGCGCGCGCCGCATCGAAGCTGGTGTAAACGCGGATGACGTAAACGTGTTCGCTTTCTTCCTGTTCGGCCAAACGCAATGCCGATTGCAGCGCGCGTTGCGCATGCGCGGAATAATCGGGCACAAAGAAAACGATGTTGCGCAGCGGTAACGGCTCGCGCGCCGGCTTGGTGAAAAGCATGACCGAACACGGCGCTTCACGAACCAGACGGCGCGCGACGTTGCCCAAGAAAGATCGGAGCACGACTTCCTTTTCCAGCGCGCCGGCGATGATCAATTCGATCCGATTTTCCGAGATCGCTTCCAAAATCGCCTCGGCCGGTGAGCCTTGATGATAATGAATCGGCGAATCGCTCGGCAGCGCCAGCTCGGCCAGCGCAGCGGCAAAACGCTTCGTCGTCTCGGCATTTTTTTTGCCGACGTAAATCAAATTCAATTCCGCGCCGAATCGATCGCGCACGCGTTTCGCTTCCGCCAGGACCTGCTCGAAGCGGGGCGAGAACGCGCTGGCCACCGCGATGCGTTGATAGGCAGGCTCGTTCACAGGAGTTTTCTTAAGCGCACTATCTTCCGGCTTTGCCTGCTTTCGGCAAACGCGATTGCGCGCCGGCGGGAACACAGGTTTTCAACCTGTGTGGCGACCGGGCATTCCTGCCCGGTGTTTGGCCGGCGAATGCATTTGTAATCGCACAGCTTGAAAAGCTGTGTTCCGCTTCGCACCTAAAGAATCAACGTTGCGCGGGCAACTTGGGACGTTCACCGTTTCCACTTCATGCGACGCGCAATTTATCCCGGCAGCTTCGATCCCGTGACCAACGGCCACCTCGATGTCATCGAGCGCGCGCGAAAGCTTTTCGACGAAGTAATCGTGGCCGTCGCGCATAACGACCAGAAGCAGCCGCTCTTCAGCCTCGAGGAACGGCTCCAACTTCTGCGCGCGACCATCGGCCATTTCGATCGCGTGCGGATTGCGCCGCTGCCCGGTTTGCTGGTCGATTTCGCGGTCAAAGAGGACGCGTGCGCGCTCATCCGCGGGTTGCGCGCGGTCTCGGATTTCGAATTCGAATTCCAGATGGCGCTGATGAATCGCAAACTGGAAGCGCGCGTCGAAACGATCTTTCTCATGCCGAAAGAAGATTACACTTACCTCAGCTCGCGCATCGTAAAGGAGATCGCGCGACTCGGCGGCGACATCGCGAAATTCGTTCCCCCGCATGTCGCCGAAGCGTTCGCGAAAAAATTAAAAACGTAGACAGGATTTACACGAGGGCAGGATTCGAACTCACGATTCGCTCCAGTCCCATCTTCAATCCTGTTCATCCTGTCTAAAAAATCGCACGCCCGTGCAAAAGCATATCGCGCAAATGAAAATTCATCTCCGCCAAATCCCCGCGACTGGCCTGCATCTCGAAGGCGAAGAAGAATGCGCGCTTTCCGAGTTGGAGAAGGACGGAATCGTCTGTGCCGGGCCGTTGCGTTACGCGCTCGACCTTGGCATTTCCGAAGGCGCGCTTTGGGCCACCGGCACGCTCGCGCAACCGCTCGAGCTGGCCTGCGTCTCCTGTCTTGAGCGTTTTGTTTACACCATCGAGGTGCCCGATTTCGCTTTGCACACCGACCTGGGCGGACCCGAGTTGCTCGATCTCGCCCCATTCGTCCGCGAGGATCTCCTGCTTAATCTTCCCGCTTATCCACGTTGCGATCGCGAGGGCGGCCGCGTTTGCCCGGGACCGAAAATGATCTCGCGCCCGGCCGAGACCGAGGAGGCTCGCAAACCGGACTGGAGCGCGCTCGATAAACTGGAACTGTAAATTCCTGTACGCGCTCTTCCTCTTCATCCTGCTCCTAATCTTAATCTTGATCCTATTCTCTCCGCTGAGAAACCAACCCCACAGGATTAAGAGCAGGAGCAGGAGTTTCGCTCACGCGAAAGGTTGCCTTTCCGCGATTTCCTGCTTTCGTGAGCCGCTCGTATGGGAGTTCCAAAACGCAAAACTTCGAAGATGCGTCTGCGCACGCGCAAGGCATCCCACCGCTGGCACGCGCCGCAGTTGAACAAATGCACGCAATGCGGCAGCACCGTCGCCTCGCATACCGCCTGTCCCTCTTGCGGTTATTACAAAGGCCGGCAGGTTTTGACCGTCGAAGGTTAGCGCGACGTCACCCGCGGCTGGCGGGTTTCCGCATTCGTTTTAACTTTCGCCCACACCTCTCGCACCACTGCGTGAGTGAAAGTTAAGATGCAGATGCCAGAGACGAACGTCCTAATTTCGTTTTGCATTCCCGGGCGGGAATTCGCACACTGGGCCTCTCGATGAAAATCGCACTCGACGCCATGGGCGGCGACTTCGGTCCGCCTAATCTCGTCGCCGGCGCGGTCATGGCCCTGCGCGAATATCCGCGCATCGAGCAGCTCTTTCTCGTCGGTGACTCCGCCAGGATCGAAAGCGAACTGAAGAAACACGCCTGCAACGATCGCCGGGTCGAAATCGTCCACTCCACTCAAGTCGTCGAGATGAGCGACAAACCGGTCGAGTCCGTCCGGCGCAAAAAAGATTCATCGATCAGTCGCGCCGTCGACTTGATCAAACACGGGAAAGCCGAAGCCGTCGTCAGCGCCGGACACACCGGCGCGGCCGTCGCCGCCACCACCATTAAACTGCGCACCTTGCCCGGCGTCGAGCGGCCCGGCATCGCCTCCGTTATTCCGACCGAGAGCAACCTCTTTGTCCTCATCGACGCCGGTGCGAACGTCGACGCACGGCCCATTCATCTCTTGCAATACGGCATCATGGGCTCCGTTTATTCCCGCCACGTCCTCCGTTACAAAAATCCCTGCGTCGGCCTCATGTCGATCGGCGGCGAAGACGTCAAAGGCAGCGAAGCGACCAAGGAAGTCTTCAAGATGCTCAAGGAAAGCGCGCTTAATTTCCGCGGGAACATCGAAGGCCACGATCTCTTCATTCATCCGGTCGAAGTCGTCGTCTGCGACGGCTTCGTCGGCAACGTCCTCCTCAAAACCTGCGAAGCCGTCGGCGACGCCATCTTCACCTGGCTCAAGCACGAGCTCACGAAAAACGCCCTGCGCATGGCCGGCGCCTACCTCGCGAAAGACGCCTTCAAAACCATCCGCAAAAAAGTGAACTACGAGGAATACGGCGGCTCACCTCTCCTCGGCGTCAACGGCATTTGCATCATCGCCCACGGCTCCAGCACCCCCCTCGCGGTCAAAAACGCTCTTCGCGTCGCCGCCGAGTCCATTGAACACGAGGTCAATCCCCATATCGTCGAAGAAGTTCGCCGTTACCATGAAACGACCGCCCCGCTCGAGCCGGCCATCTCCTAAGCTTCCCCGCACCGTCTCCATCGCCGGCACCGGCAGCTACGTCCCGGAGCGCGTCGTTACCAACGAAGACCTCTCCGCCATGGTCGAGACGAACGACGAATGGATCACCAGCCGCACCGGCATCAAAACCCGGCGCATCGCCGCCAAGGACGAATACACCAGCGACATGGCCGCCCGCGCCGCCCTCAAAGCCCTCGAACAGGCCAAGATTAAACCCGAGGAAATCGATCTCATCCTCGTCGCCACCGCCACTCCCGACATGATGTTTCCGGCCACCGCCTGCTTCGTCCAAACGAAGATCGGCGCCCGCAACGCCGCCGCCCTCGACATCTCCGCCGCCTGCGCCGGCTTTCTCGTCGCCCTCGAGATCGCTCAGCAATTCATCACCTCCCACACCTACGACACTGTCCTCGTCATCGGCGCCGAAAAACTCACCTCCATCACCAACTGGACCGACCGTAACACCTGCGTCCTCTTTGGCGACGGCGCCGGCGCCGCCATCCTCCGCCATCGCGACCAGCACGCCCAGGGCATCATCAGCACCCACATCGGCAGCGACGGCGAATACGCCGACATCCTCTACATGCCCGGCGGCGGTTGCCGCACCCCCATCACCGCCGAAAACGCCCACCAACACCTCCAGACCATCCACATGTCCGGCAAAGACGTCTACAAACAAGCCGTCAACTCCATGCTCGACGCCTCCAAAAAAGCCCTCGCCAAAGCCGGCCTCACCATCGACGACATCGCCTGCGTCATCCCCCACCAGGCGAACTACCGCATCATCGAAGCCATCGCCGACCGCTTAAAAATCCCCATCTCCCGCTTCTTCGTGAACCTCGATCGCTACGGAAACACCTCCGCCGCCGCCGTCGCCATCGCCCTCGACGAAGCCAACCGCACCGGTCGCATAAAAAAAGGCGACTACATCCTCATGGTCGTCTTCGGCGGAGGCCTCACCTGGGCCAGCAGCGTCCTCGAGTGGTAAATTCGCGCCGCGTTCCGACGCATAAGAACTCCCGTGGTGCGAGCTTCCAGCTTGCGAGTTCCTAAAAAGCAGCCACCCCGAAGCGCAGCTTAGTTCTTCTAGTCCGCAGACAGCACAGATTTCTGGCTCCCCAAATCTGCGAAACTGGCTCCGGCAATCTGTGGAAGAAAAGTCTCTGCTTGGATAAACTCCCGTGGGCGCGAGCTTCCAGCTTGCGAGTTCCTAAAAAGCAGCCACCCCGAAGCGCCTAGTTCTTTTAGCCCGCAGATTTCACAGATTACCGCAGATTTCTGAATCCCCCCAAATCTGCAAAAATGGCTCCGGTAATCTGCGGAAAGAAAGCCGCCGTTGGTTAGCCGGTAAAGCTTAGCCGCTGCCCCGAAAGCCGCCGTTCCCCGCCCAATCGCCCTTTTTACGGAAAGACTCTTGCTAACTCATCCCCCGACTTGTTACGCTCGCTTCATTGTGAAGGAATTCCTTCGCCAACCATCCAAGACCGACCGCGCCTCCACGGCCCTCATCATCCCGCCGAAGACTTCCCGCGCCCCGCTCGCGCCCTCCCGCTGGCCCGCGCGCCACTCTCATCGCTTCCCGCGGACTCCTCACCCGCTCTCGCCCACTTCTCACCTACCTCAAAAACCGGCTGGCGGGCTATCTCATGGGGCCAAGATGTCTCCACCACCATGATTTATACGCATGTCCTCAACCGGCCTGGGCTGAGCGTCCGCAGCCCGCTCGACGAAGAACCGCCAGCCACCATATTTCCGAATATCGAGTTAGGCGAAACTCTTTCGTCTACTTCTCGTTAGACCTTTCCGCTTATGACCCCCAAAGATTTCTTCGCAGCAGCGGTCCGCGTGGTCGGACTTGTCGTCTTGATCGGAGGCTTGCGTTATCTCTCCTCCGCCGCGCTGATCACATTTCATTCGCCGCCTATGCATGGTCTTGCGCCGCCCGCGGACTATCTGATTCCTGGAGTCCTCGGCGTGGCCCTCGGACGTATTTTATTCGTGGCGCCCCTGGCCTCATTCATTTTGCATTTCCGTCCAAGAACGCCGGCGAGCGGACAACACCAAAGGTCTAACCAAGCGATGCTGCGAACGGCGTGCTGTCTATAGGCGTGGTTTAAGAGCATGCGAACATCATTTCTAACTAGCGCCGTCGCTAATCTTCGGTCTCGTTAGACGTCATGCTCCGCGCTTTCATCGCAACAGCCCGCTCAGTCGGAATATTGCTTGGCTGCTTCGTGGTCGTCTTTTCCACTCTGGATGTGCTCGGCCTTGTTCCCCATTCATACGAGATACCTTCGGTGACTGCGCGAGGGGCTCGATACATCGCATTACTAGTATTCGCCGCTGCGTTTCTGTTTCCTTACCGAAGGGCGACGACTCACGCGAGGCAGCTGCTTGCTAAGGCCGCGGTGGTTTTCATGGTTGTCTGGACTTTGTATATTTCGGTCAGAGGACTATATGGCTACGCCATTGGCGACAGGGCTTGGCAGGTCATTCCATTATCCATAGTTTTCTGCACCATCGTCGCCGCCAACATCTTTGCCTTCGTTCGTCTTGTCCCGAAGCCACGTAACGTCTAACCAATGCGATGGAGCGAACGGCGGACCGCGGTACGCTCCACATTTTGAGATCACTTCCACACTGCCACTCCGAGCGACGCGCGCCCCCGTCCGCCGTCGCTCATCTTGTTCTCGTTAGGCCTGTGAAGACCCGCGCGGACTACGATTCTACCCTTGAAGTCGTCGGGGCAGTTATCAACGCCTGGGACCCTTACTCGCTTTTGGCGGGCGGTGCACCACGCGACGAGTTCTACATGGAGGTCGCTCGTCTGGTTACGCGCATTCCACACATTCACTCCGTCGCGGATGCGTCGCGGGAGGTTTCTGCGGTGTTCGCGCGCTATTTCGGTCCCGATGAGTTCTCCGTTGACTCATGCGCAGAGGTTGGCGCTCGATTATTCGATGAGTTGCAGAAGGCACAGTTGTTATCGACGCCCAAGGCCTAACCATGCGATGGAGCGAACGGCAGACCGCTGTACGCTCCACTTTTGAGATGACTTCCATATTTCCACCCCGGGCGACGCGCGCTTTCGTCCGCCGTCGCTCATCTTGTTCTCGTTAGGTGTAATGTCCGTTCGCACCTTTAGCAGCGTTTGGTTTTGGAGTAGCTACGCGCTCTTCGCCATTCTATGGCTAGTGGTCGAAGGCACAATCCATCCTTTCGATCTGGCCGGCACGGAGTTGTTCATCTGTGCTGTTGTCTTTCCTGTGCCGTTTATATTATTCGGCTATTTTGCTTCGCGAATAGCTTACAGCGTTCTATATGCTTTTATCGTGTTTATCGTCTCTTACGGGCTCTTTTTCTTCTTCCTTCCGGCTTTGGAGCGCTGGATATACCCGAAGTAATATGCCAGCGACTCAAAACCACAGAAGGGAGAACGGCCTTCAACGCACGCCAACATCTAACCATGCGATGGAGCGAACGGCGGACCGTTGTACGCTCCACTTTTGAGATGACTTCCACATATCCACTCCGAGAGACGCGCGTTCTCGTCCGCCGTCGCTCATCTTGTTCTCGTTAGGCGTTCGATCATCATGACACTCACACCGGGAATTCAAATATTCGTAGCCGCGTTTGCCATCGCCGCGCTCACCTCGCGTACACTGGCGTCAGACAATATCCAACTTACCGACGGCACTATGCTCCTTCACATGTGCGAGGCAGCGCTCAACCCGCACATGACGCGGGAAGACCTTCCGGATCACATGTACCTGATGGGCTACGTCCGCGGATTTACAGAGGCGGACCCGCGAGAAGCGGAGTATGAGATCCCGCCGACTGTCACGCTTGAGCAGGCAGTTAGAGTCATCAAGAAATGGCTCGATGATCATCCGAAGATGCTCGATCAACCACCGCGAGTGTTGATCCTTCCTGCACTCAAAGACGCTTATCCTGCGAACATCCGTGAGCGTGCCACGCAAACCGCCTAACCATGCGATGGAGCGAACGGCGGACCGTTGTACGCTCGATTTTTGAGATGACTTCCACAATTCCACTCCGAGCGACGCGCGCCCTCGTCCGCCGTCGCTCATCTTGTTCTCGTTAGATGAAAGAGCGCGCCACATCGATGTTCGCTAATATAACGACACCACCGATTCGACCTCAATTCTCAAAGAGGTTTTGGGTCTGCTTCGCCATTTTCTTCGCACTGGCCTTCGCCTACGAACTGTTTCAGTGGACGCGAGGGGCCGGTGACACGTTTCAAACGACGTGTATGGGAGGTTCCCTCGCGATGGCGCTTTACTGGCTATCGCGGCGACCTCTGATGCGGCTGTTTTCCTTTTTCGTGTCCCAGAGTTTATTGATCATCGCTCTTGCAATCGGGCTGATTCGATTTCCCGTTTCATCCAACTCATCTAACAAAGCGATGGAGCCAACCACTGGCCGGCGTACGCCAAAGTTTTCGATGACTCAAACGTTTCATCCCGCTGCCACGCGCGCGCTCGCCAGTGGTGGCTCATCTTGTTCTCGTTAGGCCCATTTGCTTCCGAGTTTTAGATAATGAGAGATTACTCAAAGGATTTCGGCCCATTCGAGGGCACCATCTGGCTTAATTGTGCTCATCAAGGGCCATTGCCCAAGGTCGCCATTGAACAGGCTCAAGAAGCGATTGCGTGGAAGACCGCTCCCGACAAAATGACCACCGAGCGTTTCCGTCAGGTGCCTGAGGATCTGAGGCAGGTACTTGGGAAGCTCATTGCTGCTCCGCCCGAAGACGTCATTCTCGGAAATAGCGCTTCCTATGGGCTGCATCTTTTGGCCAATGGAATCCGCTGGCAGGCGGGAGATGAAATACTCCTGGTTGAAGGCGATTTCCCCGCAGACATCCTCCCATGGCTAGGCCTGCGGAACCAGGGAATGAACATTCGGTTTCTTAAGCCGCGGCAATATGTTTTGCAGCCGGACGAACTCCTCAGAAACATTACTCCCTCGACCCGATTAGTGTGCATGACTTTAGTGCATTCGTTTTCCGGCTTTGTCGCCGACGCGCAAGCATTAGGGGAGATTTGTCGCGCGCGAGGGATTCTTCTCATTCTCAATGTTTCTCAAGCGCTTGGCGCTCGCTCCTTCGGAATTTCGGAGACTCCGGTCGATGCGATTGTCGGGGTTGGGTATAAATGGCTGTGTGGACCTTATGGCACTGGTTTCTGCTGGATCAGCCCGCTATTACGTGAGTCTCTACATTATAATCAATCGTATTGGCTGGCGATGCAGAGCGCTGATGATCTGGCCAGGGAGCAAACTATTCCTATCTTACGAGAGGAGCTTGGCGCCCTCCGTTACGATGTCTTTGGGACGGCCAGCTTTTTCAACGTCAAACCCTTGATAGCATCGGTTGGGTATCTCCTCGCTCAGGGAATCGCCAATATTGAAGCGCACGATCAACAGCTTATCACCAGACTCATTGAAGGTCTGGATCCCGAGAAATATGATTTGCTCAGTCCGCGCGAGGAAAAAAAGCGCTCAACGCTGGTCTTTATTTCCCATAAAGAGCCTACCCGCAACGGTGAGGTATATGAGAGGCTCCTGAAGGAAAAGGTGTTTGTTGCCTACAGAACAGGCAAGCTGCGGTTTTCCCCGCATCTCTACAACGCCGAAGCCGAGATTGATCGAGCTCTATCGATTCTCAACTCCATCTAACAACTCCTCATGGAACCGCGCGCGTCCTCCTGAAAGTCGTTTCTCCACGGATGACCAGGCGCGACAGTCCAGGTCTAACCAGGCGCTGCAGCCAACACCTGCCCGGTTTGTTTTCTTGCTTTTCGATGACTTCCAAACTTAAACTCAGAGCTACGCTCGCTCTCGGCAGGTGTGGCTGAGCTTGTGTCTCGTTAGACCTTTTCGCACCTCGTGAAACTGAAAACGTGTCTAAAGCTACTCGGACTGCTTATCACAGCGGTCGGCTTGGCGTTGACCTTCGCCGAGAAGAAGGGATGGTTCAAAGATCCCTCTAGAGCCGAACTGCTGAAGTGGGTTTTGGAAGCGCCCGACGGTCTCTCTTTGGATACCGCAGCCGCAAAGGCCTTTCGAGCGAAGTTCCCACCGCCAAGCGATTCGGCCTCCGCCGACTTAACACATCTCACAAAACAGGTGATCAGTTCAGAGCATGGCCCAGTGATGATGGCGTCCGTAAATTACATGCATCGCGACGGTGCTCGCACAGCCTATGTCGCCACGCTTGATGATGTCCGATCTTGGGCCTCAGAAGCTCGCTATCGGTGGTTGCCGTGGTTCGTTACGCTTATCGGCTTCATCATCGTCGTGATTACCTTTATAGTAGAGTCATTCCAGCCAACAGAGGTCTAACCAGGCGATGGAGCCAACCACTGGCCGGCGTACGCCCTAAATTTCCATGACTCCAACCTCGCATCCCGCT
>CAXSCV010000041.1:0-28097 GCA_964235895.1 uncultured Chthoniobacterales bacterium | reverse complement strand
GACGCTTGCTCATCACGGCCGTGCCATTGCTTTACGGAAGTTACACGCTGGCTCAAGGTCGCGGCGCGTTCAGCCTCGAGCCGCCCTTCGATTTGAATATGAAAGCCGGCTGGCCGCTCTTCAAAGAGGACGCGCGGCGTGCGGCGGAAGCGCGCCTCGCCAGCTATCGCGAACAAGCCGGACCGGCTATGGCGCAGGTGGTGCCGATTCCTGGCCTAACGACTGCAGCCGCGCCGACAACCGCGGCTAACGAGTTGATGCGAGTGGAGCAAGCCATGCCGGTGGAAACTCCGAAACCTGTGACCGTCGCGGCCAAGGCAACGCCGACGCCGAAGGGCGGCAAGTTGGCCAAGAATGAAAAACCGAACCTCACGCCTTCGCCTTCGCCGTTGCAAATCGCCTCGGCAAAAAAAACGAATGCCGCGCCGGGCGTGAGTACGACGACGTCACCTGTTCCGACAGCGGCGGTCGCGGTTGCTGTCGCGACACCGGCCGTGGCGCTTCCGCCGGCGAATGGCGAGATGGCGCTCTCCTCCACCGCCGGCGGCGGCACTTGGAAAACTTTTCCGCCGGGCCGAATGCCGGCCGGGCGTTTGATTACGACTTCGGATCTGGGCGACGTCGCGAATCGCGGCCTGGCCGGTGAGCGAGTTTATCTGCGCGGACAGTTCGTGGTTAATTTTGCCGAATCGAACCGCGCTGTGCTCCGGCCGCGCAGCAAATTAGCCGACTCGGTTTTGCATTTGGGCGCGCCTTCTTCCACGCGCATCGTGGTCGAATTTCCTGCGGGCATGACGCCGCCGGCGCAAGGCTCGGTGGTGAATCGCGACGAAGCGCGGCCCTATGAAATCACGGAAGTGCGCAAGCAATCCGACGGACAATTAAACGTCTTCGTCCGCGAAATCATGCAGTAGCTAGAAGCCGCTGCCACCGCTCTTTTCCGCCAGGACTTTGTTGTCCTGAATTTTGAAAAAAGTGATCCGCTCGTCGCCTAACCACTGGCTGATATAAGAGCGAATCGGCCGCCAACCGAAGAGCCGCCGATCGAGCACGTCCTCCGGAACCTTTTCGTTATTCAGGACAATGTTGCTGATGCGCGCGGCGTTTGGATTGCCATCCGGGGCGGATTCGATATCGGCTTCGCCATTCAAATAGCGGCCTTCCAACATAACCATTTTGGGTAACGGAATGCTCACGCGCACATGCCCGAGATTCCCTTGGATCGAGGCGAAAACTTTGCCGCTCGTTTTCGAATGCGAGCTCAAGATGCTGTTAATTTCGCTCGCGCTCAAAATGATGTTCGCGGGTTGATCGGGGTCTTTCGCTTTCTCGAAAGCTTTCCAGCGTTTCTGCGCCGGCGGAGTCGGCTCGATCGAGGCCGTGGTGGTCGGCGCGGAAAGAGAAGTGCTCGGCATCGGCGCGGGCTGATCGGAAGCAAAGTCGCCATCGTCCGTTTGTTCCGGCATCTCGATCGGCTCCGGCGAGGTATATTTTTGTCGCAAATGCTGGACGCCCCAGTAGCCGCCGGCGACCAGCGCGAGCGCGAGAAAGATCACGAGTCCGACACCGGTCAGGCAACCTTTGCCGATGCCGCCGGATCTCTGTCGCTGCGGCGGTGGAGTCGAAGCGGGCGTGTTCATAAGCGAGAATTTTCGGCCTCGGCCAGGCGCGTCTGCACGGCCATTAATTTTTCATACAAGCTCTGCAAACTCTCCGAAAGTAAACGCGCGCCGGAAAAGATCGGCATGAAATTCGTATCGCCGCTCCAGCGCGGCACGATGTGCAGATGAAGATGATCGGGCACGCCCGCGCCGGCGCATTCGCCGAGATTCAAACCAATGTTGAAACCTTCGGCCTTGACCGTTTCGCGCAACAAACGTTGAGCGTGCGCGGCCAAATTCCAAAGCTCGAGAATTTCATTTTCGCCTAACGAGGAGATCTCCGCCGTCTTGCGATACGGCACGGCCAGAAGATGACCGACCGAATACGGATAACGATTCATCAACAAAAAAGCATTCTTCCTTCGCGCCACCACCAGGTGCGCGGCATCGTCACTCGCGCGCGCGGCTTCGGAAAGAAAATCGGGGTTGCGCGAGGTTTGCTCGAAATATTCCGCGCGCCATGGACACCAAAGTGTCTCCATCTCGGTCTTCGGAAATGTGCTCGGCGCGCTCAAGCGAAGAACGAATCGCGCCGCCGCGCGGCAATGTCGAGCGGCCTTTTACGGTGCGGATTTGGTCAGCAAAAAATAGCGGCGCTCGTTGCCGTTGATTGTGACCGACGCCTGCAAGCCGGAGGCGAGCGCATTCTTCAACTGCGATTGCACCGAGGGTAATTCGTCCGCCGCCACGACCAGCGCATCGAGCGCTCCGGAATTCCAAAGCGCGACGGCCTCGGCCGGTCTCAGAAAATGCGTCCGGCGCAAATAGAGCAAAAGTCCTTCCTCTTTTCCGCCGACGATTTCGTAACGCCAATGATTCGTCGCAGCTTCTTCCCGCACGATTTTTCCAAAGCGAACCAGCGCGGCGTCGTCCGCGCGATAACTGGCGAAAACTTTCTGCGCGGTGTAGCCGCCGGAGAATACGCAGGCAAAAATCAGAGCGCCAAAAGCCCAACGCGTCGTCTGCGGCCAGCGATCTTTCGCCCAGGAAAATTGCGCGGCTAACAGTAAACAAAGCGGCGGCACGATCGGAAAAATGCGATCGACGCGCTTCGATGGAACGACCGACATGATGAGCAAACCGCCCAGGCTCCAGACGACGAGCCAGAAAATTTCCGGAGAAATCTTGGAGCGCGTTGCGCGATTGCGCCAGGCGACGACGCCCAGGCCTAACGAGAGCAAACTCCACGGCGCAAACTTATGCAGCAGATGCGGCAGATAAAAATAGAATGGTTGCGGGCGATGGAAGGTTTCACCGAAACGGCCGGCGAATTCGCGCACCACCACCTGCTCGTAAAATTGCGGAACGAACGCGATGCCGCCCGCGACCCAAAACAAAAAGATCAGCAACGAAACAATCCAAGGCCACCAGCCACACCACGCGCTCGCGATATTTCCCGAGCGGCGTTTCCAAAATTGAAAGGCGATGATTCCGGGCAGGAGGAACGCGTAAACGATCGGCCCTTTGATCAGCATCGACGCCGTCAAAAGCACGAACATCTCGACCCGATCTCGCGTTTGCCACGCCTCCGCGGCTCGGATTTTTCGCCAAATCTTCAGGCCGATTAAAAATATAATCAGTGCCAGCGGCATATCGGTGCGAACGAGCGTGGCCAGGCGCGGCGAGAGAAGATTGAGTCCGCATGCGGCCATCGCGATCAATCCTGCGCCAGTTCCACGCGCGCTTCCCGCCGCGCGCGCGATAAGCGCGACGAGCACGATCGCCGCGCCTAACGAGGGCAATCGCCAAGCCGTTTCCCACGAGCGCGTGATCGCGTAACAACCAGCGGAAATCCAGCCGACCAGCGGCGGCTTGGTCGCGATCTTCTCGTTAGGCGTGTGCTGATAAAGCCAATGGCCTTCCTGCATCATTTCGAAGGAAGTGAAGGCCTGTTTCGCCTGATCGTAATCATCGAGCTGCCACGGCAAATTCGTGGCCGCGAAAAGGAACGCGATGAGCAGCGCGACGCCTAACGACACGTTGCGTTGCTCGAGCATCGTCATCTATTCGCGCCAAAGAATCGCGCGAATCGGCGAGCCGTCGCCGCCTGCGATCTTCAGCGGCAAACCAACGAAATTATATCCCCCGACTTCCACCGCGCGAAGATCGAGCGATTCAATAATATTGATCCCGGCGGCCGCGATGGCGTGATGATTTCGAAGATCTTTCGAGGTAATTTCATCGACCGACGGCACATCGAAACCGAGCAGCTTCACTCCCCTTTCCCGCAACCAAGCCGGCACGTCCGCGGCAATTGTCGGAATCCCTTTCGGGAAAATATTCGAGTCGGCCCAGACGTTTGTTTTCAACAAAAGCCGCGGCGATTTCCGCAGCTCCTCATCATGCGACGCGAGATCTTCGATGGTCATTTGCGGCATCGCGCCGCTTTCATATTTCGCGGAAAGATCGGCCACGATCGCCGGACCGAAATAATTCTCGAGCTTCGCCTGCTCGATCGTCCAACCGTCGTCTTCAAAATGAAAACGCGCGTCCGCATGCGAGCCATTGTGCAAGCTCATGTTGATCATGCCGACGTTGACGCTCGAGCCTTCCGCGATTCGGCCGTTCAATTGAAAAGTGAAACCGACATCGCCCGGCCAGGGCGCGAGTTGGCGAGAAAGCGTGCGCGAGATATCGAAGATTTTCATGGCGAGCGAGGAGAGTTTTGAAAGCTTGCGTGACAACTTCGCGAAGACAAACCTAACCGCGCCTCTCATGGAAACCGCCAGCTCGCTCGAAGAACGGATCGATCGCCTGCATGGCCCGGGCATGATCGATATGCATTTCGATCTTCCGCTCGCGTTTTTCCTCAGCCGGCCGCGGGCCAATTTGCTCGCGAGCGAATTCCTTCCGCAATTCGAAGCCGGCGGGGTCGGCCTGCTCGGCGTGGCGCTTTACGTCGAAGACAAATATTTGCCTGAACACGCGCTTCGCGTCGGGATCGAACAGGTCGGTCTGCTTTACCAGGAAGTCGCGGCCAATCCGCGAGTGACGCTTGGCCGATCGTTCGCCGAAATCGAGCAGGCGCAACGCAATCGTCGCATCGCCCTGATCCTGACGATGGAAGGTGTGGAACCGATCGGCCAGGACCTCTCTTTGCTGCGCGTTTTTCATGCGCTCGGTTTGCGCGCGCTCTCGCTTACGCACGCGCGGCCAAATGCCGCCGCCGCCGGTGGAATTTTTTCCGCGAGCGGCTCGCCGACGACTGGCCTAACGAGTTTCGGCCGCGAGCTGGTCCAGGAATGCGAGCGGCTCGGAATTCTGCTCGATCTCGCTCACCTCAACGCCGCGGGCTTCGAGGAAGTTTGCGGCCTAACGACCAAACCGCTGATCGTCTCGCACAGCAACGCGCGCCGTTTCTACGACATCGAGCGCAACATCAGCGACGCACAAATCCGGATGATCGGCGCGCGCGGCGGCGTCATCGGGATCAACGCTATTCTCGTTAGTCCAAACAAGGACGAGGCGACGCTTGATCGTTATCTCGATCACATCGAACACGTGGCCGATCTCATCGGGATCGACGGCGTCGGGATCGGTTTTGATTTTTGCGATTTTCTCTGGCAACAGATGCCAGCGGCGGAGAAGGCGGCTCTAGAAGCGCGGCTGACTCGCGTCCATTCTCTGCCCGATTTGAACAACCACGCGCACGCGAAAAACGTCACTCGCAAATTGATCGAGCGCGACTTTCGCGAGGAAGACATCGAGAAAATTTTGCGCGGCAATTGGCTGCGTGTTTTACGGCAGGTGCTAAACAATTAGGACGCGTCTCAGCAGATGGAATCGAACAAAATTCAAAACTTCATCGACGGCGAATTCGTCGCGCCGGCGAGCGGGAAGTATCTCGACAACATCGAGCCTGCGACCGGGAAAGTTTACTCGCAGGTGCCGGATAGCGACGTCGCCGATGTCGATCGCGCGGTGGCTGCGGCGGAAAAAGCTTTCGCGTCGTGGTCGCGCACATCGGCCGCGGAACGCTCACGCATTCTTTTGCGCATCGCCGATTTCATCGAGCGCGATCTGGAAAAATTTGCGCTCGCGGAATCAACTGATACCGGCAAGCCGCTTTCGCTCGCACGCACGCTCGACATTCCGCGGGCCGCGAGCAATTTCCGCTTCTTCGCGACCGCGATTTTGCACACGGAATCGGAAGCGCACCTGACGGACAACGTCGCTTTCAACTACACGCTGCGCCTGCCGCTCGGCGTCGTCGGATTGATTTCGCCGTGGAATTTGCCGCTCTATCTATTGAGCTGGAAAATCGCGCCCGCCATCGCTTGCGGCAACACTGCCGTCGCGAAACCGAGCGAGCTCACGCCGATGACCGCGGCGTTGCTCTGCGAAGTTTGTCGCGAAGCCGGCTTGCCCAACGGCGTTCTCAACGTCGTCCACGGCACCGGCCCAAATGTCGGCGCGCCGCTCACTGCGCATCCGAAAGTCTCGGCGATCTCGTTCACTGGCGGCACTGTCACCGGACGCAAAGTCGCGGAGGCGTGCGCGCCGATGTTCAAGAAAGTCTCGCTCGAACTCGGCGGCAAAAATCCCAACATCGTGTTTGCCGATGCCGATCTGGAAGCGGCGATTGCGGGAAGTTTGCGATCGTCATTCGCGAATCAGGGACAGGTTTGCTTGTGCGGTTCGCGGGTCTTTGTCGAGCGCTCCGCGTATTCCGATTTTGTCGATCGCTTCGTTGCGGCCGCGGGAAAATTGAAAGTCGGCGATCCGCTGGAAGCGACCACCGGCCAGGGCGCGATCGGCTCTAAAATGCAGCTCGAAAAAGTGAAGTTCTACGTCGACCTCGCGCAAGAGGAAGGCGGAATGATCGCGCTCGGCGGCGAAGCGCCGACCGAGATCAACGAGCGCTGTCAGGCCGGATATTTTTTTCCGCCGACGGTCATCACCGATTTGCCAGTCGCCTGTCGCGTGAACCGCGAAGAAATTTTCGGACCGGTCGTAACGATCACACCATTTGATAGCGAGGAAGAAGTGGTCGGCTATGCGAACGATAACGACTACGGCCTCGCTTCCAGTGTTTGGACACAAAACCTCGGACGCGTCCATCGCGTGGCCGAGAAAATTCACACCGGCACCGTCTGGGTGAATTGCTGGATGGTGCGCGATCTGCGTGTTCCTTTCGGCGGGATGAAACAAAGCGGCGTCGGTCGTGAAGGCGGCGAGGAAGCGTTGCGATTTTTCACCGAGCCGAAAAACGTCTGCATCGCGAAGTGAAATTACGAATGTCCGCGGATCGATCGTTTACTCGACGGCGCAACCAGCGGAAAAATATTTCTCGTTAGGTAAGAAAAACCTTTTCAAAACCTCTCGGCCTATTCAGGCTGCGGCCATGAAAATCGGCTTTTCCCCTCGCTGACGGTTTTGTTCATCGCCCTCACCATGGCGATTGCTCCCTCGACGGCCCGCGCTGTTGCCTACACGTACACCGGCACTCTTTCGAACACAGATCCAACTTTTAATCGACCGCTTACCACGACCAGCCTTTCCGCTGTTGGAACGGCAGTCTTCTACGATGTGCAGCCGTTTTTCTTGTCGTTGGCTGGCTCCGTGACCATTAGCGTGGATTCAGCGACATTCACTCCGACGCCCGCGGACGACAGCTTCCTCTGCCTTTATCAGGGAAGTTTCAATCCGGCATCGCCGCTCACGAATCTAATCGCGGTTGACGATGATGGTGGCCCCGGCGCGCTTTCTCTTATCACCATTAATCTTGCGGCCCTGACCAACTACTTCGTCGTCACGACCTCGTTCAGCAATGGCGTGACCGGTCCTTATTCCGATTCCATCACGCCCGCGAACTCGGCCGCGATTGTTACGCCGGTTGCTGTTCCTGAGCCGAGCACCATCACGGCGCTCATCATGGGTCTCGGCATTCTCGGTGGTTTCCTCGCGCGGAAACATCCAGTTCGCGCATAGTCGCAGCGAATTGGAATAGCCGTCTGTCGCTGGGCGCGCTTGAGCGGTTGCCGTTGTTTCTCGTCGAACTTTCGGAGCGTCGACTTCGCGCTAAGGTTCGCGACCGAGAATAAATCGGCAACCGCATGAACACTTCCTTCGAAAGCGCGCGCGCTCCGGAACCAGTCGGAGCTTTTCCTCACGCCAAACGCGTCGGCGATTTTCTATTCCTTTCGGGAATCGGCCCGCGCGTCCGCGGGACAAAATACATCCCCGGCGTGACCATGGATGCGGCGCGGGACGTGATCAGTTACGACATCGAAACCCAGTGCCGCGCAGTTTTTGAGAACGTCCGCCTAGTTCTGGAGGATGCCGGAGCGAGTTGGAACGACATCGTCGACGTGAGCGTTTTTCTGACTGACATGAAAAACGATTTCCCCATCTTCAATCGCATTTATCCCGAATATTTCGCCGGACCCGGCAAACCGAACCCGACGCGCACCACCGTTGAAGTCGGCGCCTTGCCCACGCCGATCGCGATCGAACTCAAGGTAATTGCGCATCTGAAAAACGAGTTGCCGGAATAATTTCGGAAACGTTCGCAATGTCGCCCGTGCCTTCTCTTTCCTTCTCCGCCGAAGACGATTTCGCGCGCCAACTCGATGCGAACGATTCACTCAGCTCGTTTCGCCAGCGCTTTCATATTCCCAAAAACAGCGACGGCCAGCCGCTGATTTATTTCGTCGGGAACTCGTTAGGCCTGATGCCGAAAGCGACCCGGCAGATCGTCGAGCAGGAATTGGATGACTGGGCGCAGCTGGCGGTCGACGCGCATTTCGACGCCGCCACCCCGTGGTATTCCTATCACGAAACCTTGCGCGAGCCGGCAGCGCGCATCGTCGGCGCTCAGCCTGCCGAAGTGGTTTGCATGAACAGCCTGACGGTGAACCTCCACCTCCTGATGGCCACGTTTTATCGGCCAACCAAGACACGCCACAAAATCCTTATGGAGGAACCGGCCTTCCCTTCCGACACCTACGCGATCAAATCGCAAATCGCGCATCACGGTTTTTCGCCTAACGAGTCGTTGATCCTGGCCCAGCCGCGTCCCGGTGAGTTCGCCGTTCGTCCGGAGGAAATCGAAGCGATCATCGAGCAGCACGGCGATGAGATCGCGCTCGTTCTTTTCGCCGGAGTAAATTTTTTTACCGGCCAGCTTTTCGATATTCGAAAGATCACCGCCATCGCGCAGAAGCATGGCTCCATCGTCGGCATCGATCTGGCGCACGCGGCCGGCAACGTCCCGCTCTCGCTCCATGATTGGAATGTCGATTTCGCCGTCTGGTGTTCCTACAAATATCTCAACTCCGGTCCCGGTGCGGTGGCCGGCGCATTTATCCATGAGCGCCACGCGCGCAATCGCGAATTGCCGCGTCTTGCGGGCTGGTGGGGGAACGATCCGGCAACGCGTTTTCGCATGCAGCTCGAACCGGAATTTATTCCGGTGCCTTCCGCCGATTCCTGGCAAATCAGCAATCCGCCGATCCTGGCCATGGCGCCGCTGCGCACTTCGCTTGCTCTCTTCGATGAAGCCGGCGGCATGGAAAAACTACGCGCAAAATCACTTCGTCTAACCGGCTATTTTCAATTCCTGCTCGAGCAAATTTCCTCGAAAATATTCACCATCATCACGCCGAACGCGCCTAACGAACGCGGCTGCCAGCTTTCAATTCTGGTTCACGAACATCCGAAGGAACTCTTCGCCACGCTCGAAGCCGCGGGCGTGAAGTGCGATTTCCGCGAACCCAATGTCATCCGCGCCGCGCCCACGCCGCTCTACAATACGTTCCACGAAGTCTGGCGTTTCGCGCAGATTCTCCAGGCGCATCATTGACTAACGAGTAGTTCGCCCAACCGATGCGCGCGCGCGATTTAGCCTAACAACTCTTTCACACAGCTAATCAGCCCGCTGATCGGAAATGGTTTCACGAGGAATTTTACCTCGTTCTCCACGAAAAAATGCCGGATGTGCGGGTCAGTCGCGTAACCGGTGATGAAAATGAAAGAGCCCGCCAAAGCCGGCCGCATCTCGCGCGCTTTCAGATAAAATTCATCGCCGCGCACATGCGGCATTTTCAAATCGCAAATGACCGCGTCGTAAGGATGCGCTTTCACTTTGAGCACGGCCTCTTGTCCATCGAAGGCGACATCGACCAGAAAATTTTCGTCGGCCAAAATCCATTGCAAAGCCGTCGCCAGTTGCTGGTCGTCGTCCACCACCAGGATCGCCTTTAATTCCAGCGGCTTGCCATGGCGATTCGGCTCCTCGGGTTGTGGTTGCGGTTTCACTAGCTCCCGCCTGCTTCAGCAGTCGCGGTGCCAAAGCCCGCCGACAGCGCCCGCTTTGTTTTCGCTTTCCCGCCCGCGCGATTGAATGAATTCTGCCCGCGTGTCCAAATTCATCCTCATCGGTAGCGGACTCGCCGGCGGGATGATGGCCGCTTTTCTCGGTCGTCGCGGACACGAAGTCGATCTCTACGAACGCCGCGGCGATCCAAATGCCGGTAACATCGTCGGCGGTCGCTCAATTAATCTCGCGCTTTCCGCCCGCGGCATTCACGCGCTGCAACAGCTCGGCCTCGCGGACGAAGTTCTGCAACACGCCATCCCGATGCGCGGTCGAATGATCCACGACAGATCGGGCGAGCTGCACTTTTCCGCTTACGACCGCGATCCGCGCAACTTCATCAACTCGATGGGCCGCGGCGCGCTTAACACCGCCACGCTCGCGGCCGCGCAAAAGTATCCAAACGTCCGCGTTCATTTCCATCACCAATGCACCGACGTCGATGTGGATGAACCTTCCGCGCAATTAATCCAGACCGAGCGCGATCAAACCGTGGAAGCACGCGGGGACGCGATCATCGGCGTCGACGGAGCTTTCTCCGCCGTGCGCCGCGCCATGCAACGACGCCTCGACCGCTTCGATTACAGCCAAAGCTATCTCGCGCACGGATACAAAGAACTGACCATTCCGCCCGCCGCCGACGGCTCGTGGATGATGGAAAAAAACGCGCTCCACATTTGGCCGCGGAAGAGTTTCATGATGATCGCGTTGCCGAATCCGGACGGCTCTTTCACCTGCACGCTCTTCTGGGAATTCACTGGCCCGCGCAGTTTCCAGACGACGCAAAGCGACGACGAAGTGCGCCGATTTTTCCAGGAAGAATTTCCCGACGCCGTCCCGCTCATGCCGACTTTGCTCGAGGAATTTCGCGAAAATCCGACCGGCTCGCTCGTCACTGTTCGGTGCGCCCCCTGGCATTATCGCGATAAGCTCGCGCTGGTTGGCGACGCTGCGCATGCCGTCGTGCCGTTTTATGGACAAGGGATGAATGCGGCCTTCGAAGATTGCGTCGTCTTCGATCAGTTCCTGGCCGAGTTTTCCGACAATCGCGAACGCGCCTTCGCCCAATATTTCGTTAGGCGAAAGGCCAACGCGGATGCGCTGGCCAATCTTGCCGTCGCAAACTTTATCGAGATGCGCGACAAAACTGCGTCGCCCGTTTTTCGCACGAAGAAGAAGCTCGACCATCTGCTCGAAGGCCTGCTGCCGGGAATTTATCTGCCGCTCTACACCATGATTTCGTTCACGCAGATTCCGTATGCGGAGGCGGAGAAACGCGCGCGCCGGCAGGATGTGATCGTGCAAGCCGGCCTGCCCGCGCCGTCCCCGTAAACAATCGCGCTTTCGTTTCCTCCGAAAGATCGCCTAACGAATCGATCAATTTCCCCGGCTGCGCTTCGCCGAGCGGAAAAGGATAATCGGAGCCGAGCGCGACGCGTTCCGCACCGAAAAGCTTGAGCAAGAATTTCAGCGCGTCGGCGTCGTGGACTAACGAGTCCACATAAAAGCGCGCCGGCCTGGCCAGACCGCCATGCGTGCGCGCGAGATAATCGCGCGGATTCGTTTTGTTATCGATCGCCACCAGATCGGGCCGCACCTGAAAGGCGTGCTCGATGCGACCGATCGTAAATGGAAACGCGCCGCCGCCATGCGCGAAAGCAACGCGCAGTTTCGGAAAGCGTTCGAAGACGCCACCGAAGATCATGCTGCAAATTGCCAGGGAAGTTTCGGCCGGCATCCCGACCAGCCAGGGCAGCCAATATTTCGGCATGCGCGTCTTTCCGAGCATGTCCCAAGGATGCACGAAAATGCCGGCGCCGATTTTTTCCGCCATACTCCAGATCGAATCGAGCGCCGGATGATCGAGATTTCTGCACTCGTTAGGCGAGCAATATTCGTTCGCGTCCACATGCGTGCCGATCTGCGCGCCCTGCAATCCAAGCTCGCGCACACAACGTTCCAGCTCGCCCGCCGCCAACTCCGGATCTTGCAAGGGCAACGTCCCTAAGCCCGCGAAACGCGCCGGGTGTGCGCGCACCACTTCGGCGATGTGATCGTTCAGTCGCCGGGAAAGATCGAGCGCGTCAGCCGGTTTCGCCCAGTAACTGAACATCACCGGCACCGTCGAGAGCACCTGCATCGAGACGCCGGTCCGATCGCAATCCTCGATCCGCCGCAGCGGGTCCCAAACGTTCTCGGTGATCTCGCGAAAAAAGCGATCGCCGATCATCATCCGCGCGCAGCACGGCTGATAATGTTCCAGCCTAACGAATCCCGAATAGCCGTAGCGCGCATCCAGGTCCGGCCAATCGCGCGGCAGGATATGCGTGTGCAAATCGATCTTCATCGCCGGAAGGCTCTACAATGTTTCGCGGCGACTCACAACGATGACCGGCCGCCGTCGCGGAATTCCGCAGATTGCACCGGCCACTTGCCGCGCCCGCCGCGATTAGGAGTTATGGACCGCAAAATTTCCCATGAGCCCTCGTCCCTTCTGACGACCGCGCTCTCCTGCCGGTCCGCGCGCTATTGGCGGCGCTAATATCGAAAGCCAGCGCGCTTTCGTTTCTCGTCGCCGTCGAACGATCTCCGTCGTCGCACGGCAATCTTTTCTTCTCGGTCTAACGCCACAAAAACTTTCAGCATGCAAATTTCACCTTCACTCGAACTCGCCCGCCAGTTGGATGACTCCGACTCGTTAGGCAAATTTCGCGCGCGTTTCTATCGGAACGCGCAGCAAATTTATCTCGACGGCAACTCGCTCGGCCTCCTCTCGCACGATGCCGAACGCTCCCTTCTCGCCGTCCTGGAAAAATGGAAAACCGGCGGCATTGGCGGCTGGCTCGAAGGCGACACGCCCTGGTTCACCATGGCGGAAACGCTCGCCGCGCGCGTCGCCAAATTAGTCGGGGCCGAGGCCGACGAAATCGCCATCGCCAATTCCATGACGATCAATCTCCACCAATTGCTCGCCACCCTTTACAAGCCCGATGCGCAGCGCACGAAGGTGTTGATCGATGCGCACAGTTTCCCGACGGATCGTTACGCTTTGCGCAGTCATCTGCGTTTGCGCGGCCTCGATCCGGACGAGCACATCGTCATCGTGCCCGCGAGCGATTCGCGCTTTCTCGATGAAGCGAAAATTGAAAAAGCCCTAACGAATCCTGAATTGCAGATGGCGCTTTTCCCCTCGGTCGTTTACACGACCGGCCAACTGCTCGACCTGGAACGGCTGTGCGGAGCGGCGCGCGCGAACGGCGTGATCATCGGCCTCGATATGTCGCATACCGTCGGTGTGATGCCGCATGCGCTCGACGATTGGGGCGCGGATTTCGCCGGCTGGGGCCATTACAAATGGTTGAATGCCGGACCCGGTTCGGTCGCCGGACTTTACTTGAACCGCCGTCACTTCAACAAAAGCGGCGTGGTCGATGCCGGGCTCGCGGGTTGGTGGAGCGTGCACAAGGAAAGCATGTTCGAAATGTCGGATGAATTTTTCCCCGGCCTCGGCGCGTCCGCTTTGCAAATCGGCACACCGGCGGTTTTAAGTATGGCGCCGATCGATGGCGCGCTTCTTCCCATCGAAGAAGCGGGGCTTGCAAACATTCGCGCCAAATCGGTGGCGATGACCGATTTTTTAATCAGGGCGGCCGACGCGGAATTAGCGGAACTCGGTTTCGAGATCGGCACGCCCCGCGCAGCCGAGCAGCGCGGCGGACATGTCTCCGTGCAACATCCCGACGCGCAACCGATATGTCTGGCCCTGCGCGCGCGCGGAATCATTCCCGATTTTCGCAAACCGGACGTCATCCGCCTCGCGCCCGCGCCTCTCTACAACACCTTTGTCGAATGCTGGCAGGCGATCGCGGCTTTGCGGGAAATCGCCAGCGAACATAGCTACGAAGAATTCGCGTCCGTGCAGACGTTGGTCACATGATGTCGCCGATTTCGCCAGAGAACGCGCGCTGGCGCCGGCCCTCGTGGCTGCTGCCGACGCCGACGCGGCGCGATGATGCGGGCGAAGAATCCAGCGTTCGCGCATTACTCGTTAGGCTGATGCGCGGCGAAGATTTGTCGCGCGCGGATGCCGCGCTCCTGCTCGGCGCGGCCTTGGACGAACGCGCCACCGATGCGCAAATCGGCGCAGCCCTTGTCGCTCTCGCGATCAAAGGCGAAACGGTCGACGAACTCAGCGGCATGGCCGAAGCGATGCGCGCACGCGCGGTGCGCATCAAATGTCAGCACGCATGTTTCATCGACACCGCCGGCACCGGTTCGTCCCGCGCGAAAACTTTCAACGTCTCGACCGCGGCTGCTTTCGTCGTTGCGGGCGCTGGTTTGCCGGTCGCGAAACATGGCAGCCGCGCCGCCACCAGCCTCTCCGGCAGCGCCGATGTTTTGAGCGAGCTGGGCGTGAATGTGCGCGCGCCCGCAAACATTTCGGAGCGCTGCCTGAACGAGGACGGAATCTGTTTTCTTTTCGCGCCGCTCTTTCATCAAGCGACCGCGCGCGTGGCCGACATTCGCCGGCAACTTGGCGTCCACACCACTTTCAATCTCCTCGGTCCCCTAACGAATCCCGCGGGCGCGCCGCGGCAGATCATCGGCGTGTGGCACCCGTCTTTGCTCGAGCCGCTCGCCCACACCCTGGTCGCGCTCGGGACGGAACACGCCTGGGTTGTGCACGGCCAGGACGGCCTCGACGAAATCACCACCGGCGCAGCCACCATGGTTGCGGAAGTGCGCGGAAAGAGCGTTCGCACTTTCACAATAACACCGGAGGATTTTGGCCTAACGACCAATAACGATCTCGCGCCGTTGCGCGGTAGAAGCGCGAAGGCCAACGCGCAATTGATCCGCGCCGTGCTCAATTGCGAAAGCGGTTCGACGATCGCGGATGCGCGGGATTTGGTCGTCGCGAACGCAGCCGCGGCCATTCTTGTCGGTGGCTTGGAAGACGATTTGAAACGAGCAACCGAACGCGCGGTCGAGAGCATCCGTTCCGGCGCGGCGCGGAAAAAACTCAATGCACTCCGCGCGCGAACGCAAGCGACGACTAACGAGTCATGAAAAATTTCCTCGAGGAAATCGTCCAACGCCGGCGCCAGCATATCGCGGCGACAGGAAAAATGGACACGCCTCGACCGCCCACGCACGCGACGCCGCATCGTTTGCGCGAAGCGCTCCTCGCGGATGATGGCGTTAAAATCATCGGCGAATTCAAACGCGCATCGCCGTCGCGAGGTTTCATCCGCGAGGATGCGCGTCCCGCGGAAATGGTCGCGGTCTACGAAAGCGCCGGCGCGTGCGCCGTTTCTGTTTTGACCGAACCCGATTATTTTCACGGCTCGCTCGACGATTTGCGCGAGGCGCGCGCGGCCACGCGTCTTCCTATTTTGCGGAAGGATTTCATCGTCGATAAATCCCAAGTCGCGGAAGCGGCCGTCGCGGGAGCGGATGCGATTTTGCTCATCGTCGCGGCCTTGAGCGATAACGAACTCGTTCGCTTGCGCATGATCGCGGAGGAAAATTTGGGCCTCGACGCGCTCGTCGAAGTGCACACAGCCGAGGAAATGCGGCGAGCAACGGACGCGGGTGCATCCTTGATTGGCGTGAACAATCGCGACCTCCGCACCTTCACCACTTCGCTGCAAACCTCCGAGCAGTTGGCCGAATTCGCGCCTGCCGGCTCTATCTTAGTGAGCGAGAGCGGCCTGTCGTCGCGAGCCGATATCGAGCGTCTGCGCCGATGTGGTTATCGCGGATTTCTCATCGGCGAATCGCTCATGCGCGCGCCCGATCCGGTCGCGTTGCTTCATTCCTTGCGCGGCGTTTCAGCTAAAGAGCCGCGTCATGTTTGAGTTCGGCAACGACGTAGCGGTGAAAATTTGCGGCGTGACCAATGTTCAGGATGCGTCGGCCTGCGCGCGTCTCGGCGCGGAGATGATTGGGTTGAACTTTTCGCCGCAAAGCCGGCGTTGCCTCACGCCGCTGCAAGCGAGCGACCTCGTGGTCGCGGCGCGCGCCGTTCGATCTGAGATCAAATGCGTCGGTGTTTTTGTGAATCAGGAACGCAGTTTTATCGAAACGATCGCGCGCGATCTCATGCTCGATGCCGTGCAATTGCATGGCGACGAATCTCCAACCGCCGTGAGAAATTTGGAAACGCGCTTCCTCATCAAGGCTTTGCGCGTCGGCGACAAATTCGAAGCGAGGATGGCGGCTGAATACGAATCCGAGGCGATCCTGCTCGACGGCTGGAACGCGAACGCAGCCGGCGGCACGGGAACGACTTTCCCCTGGTCGATGGCCGCGGAAGTCCAACCACTCGTTAGGCGACTTTTTCTCGCGGGCGGTTTGACCGCGGAAAACGTCGCGGACGCTCTCGCCGCGGCCAGGCCGTTTGCAGTCGATGTCTGCAGCGGCGTGGAGGATTCCCCGGGCCAAAAGAACCACGACAAAATTCGCCATTTCATCGAAGCGGCACGCGCGGCGAGGAGGACAACCGTATGAAAAAACTGATCTCCCAGCCTAACGAAGAGGGATTTTGGGGCGAATACGGCGGGCGCTTCGTGGCCGAGACTTTAGTCGCGCCGCTGGAGGAATTGACCGCAGCCTTTCGTCTCGCCAGCAGCGATCGAAAGTTCCAGGGACAGTTGGCCGAGTTGCGGCGCGATTATTCCGGTCGTCCGACGCCGCTGACTTTCGCCGAACGACTGACCGCGCATGCAGGCGGCGCGCGAATTTTTTTAAAGCGCGAAGATTTGCTGGACACCGGCGCCCACAAAATCAACAACGCGCTTGGTCAGGGCTTGCTCGCGAAACGGATGGGCAAGGCGCGCATCATCGCGGAGACCGGCGCGGGTCAACACGGCGTCGCGACCGCGACCGTCTGCGCGCTCCTCGGTTTGGAATGCATCGTTTACATGGGCGCGGAGGATGCGCGGCGGCAGGCGCCGAATGTTTTGCGAATGAACTTGTTAGGCGCGGAAGTGCGCGTGGTCGAGAGCGGATCGCGCACCTTGAAGGACGCGATCAATGAAGCGCTGCGCGATTGGGTGGCGAACGCGCGCGACACTTACTACTTGTTAGGCAGCGCGCTCGGTCCGCATCCCTACCCGCTGATGGTGCGCGAATTTCAGAAGATCATTGGCCAGGAAATGCGCCGGCAATTTCTCGCGCGCGAGAAGAAATTGCCGACTGCGCTGGTCGCTTGCGTCGGCGGTGGCTCGAACGCTATCGGATTTTTTCACGCGTTTCTTGCCGACGCGAAGGTGCGCCTGATCGGCGTGGAAGCTGCCGGCAAAGGGAAAAAACTCGGGCAGCACGCGGCGCGCTTTCTCCGCAACGGCGGCGGCAAACCTGGCGTGTTGCACGGGACGCTCAGTTATGTTTTGCAAAATAAAGCGGGCCAGATTTCCGAGACGCATTCGATTTCCGCGGGTCTCGATTATCCAGCGATCGGACCGGAGCACGCTTTTTTGCGCGATCGCAAACGAGTCGACTACGTCTCGATCACGGATGCGGAAGCGTTGCGCGCTTTGGAACTCGTAGCGGAACGAGAAGGAATCATTCCCGCGCTCGAATCCGCGCACGCCGTGGCGCAGGCATTGAAGCTGGCGAGGAAAATGCCGAGCCGCAATTCCATCGTGATCAATCTCTCTGGTCGCGGCGACAAGGACCTCGCGACTGTCCAAGCACTCGTTAGGCGATGAGCGCGCTCGAGCAACGATTTCGCGCGCAGACCGGTCGCGGCTTCGTCCCATTTATCGTCGCGGGCGATCCTGATTTAAAAACCAGCGCGGAACTGATTTCCGCTCTGAGCGAGCTAAAGCCGGCCGCGATCGAGCTCGGCGTTCCGTTCAGCGATCCGATCGCCGATGGTCCGGTTATTCAGCGCAGCGGCCAGCGCTCCCTGCGGCGGGGCGTGACACTGGACAACATCTTCGCGCTCCTCCAGAAAACCAACGATGCCGCGCGCGCGCCGATAATTTTGTTCGGCTATTACAATCCGATTTTACAATTCGGGATCGACCGATTTGTGCGGGCGGCCGCACGCGCGGGGGTGGCCGGAGTCCTGGTCGTCGATTTGCCGGCGGAAACGGCCGCGCCTTTGCAGAAAGCGCTTCGCGCCTGCGCGATCGATCTCATTTTTTTAGTCGCTCCCACGACCAGCGCGCGGCGACTAAAACTGATCGCCGAAATGGCCAGCGGCTTTATTTACGCGGTCGCGCGGACCGGCGTCACCGGCAGCGGCCGCGGGCTCGCCGACGAATCAGCAGAACTCGCTAGGCGAATTCGCGCGGCCAGCGATTTGCCTGTCGCGGTTGGTTTCGGCATCACTGATGGAGCGCAGGCGCGGCGCGTTCGGCGATTCGCCGACGCGGCTGTCGTCGGCTCTCGTCTGGTTTCCGAAATCGAAACGCTGACGGCCCAAAATAAATTCAAACGCGCCGAACTCGTTAGGCGCGTTGTTCGTTGCGCGCGCCACTTCGTGGAGGATTGAGCGCGCTTAGAACGGCTTTACCGGCTCCGGTTTTTCCACTTTCCTGCCACAGTTCTTGCAGGTGCGCCGCGCGTCGTCGTTCCAAAAATTGAGCATCGCCTTGCTGAAAGCCTGCACGATGTCCGCGCAATCGAAGTCGATGTCCTCCACCAGCGCCTCGCAATTTTCGCAGTAGAAAATCACGTGCTCATGTTCGCCGGGCGGTCGCCGGCGCTCGACCACCAAGCCGAGCGTATTCGGCGGACGGACCGGCGCGTGCGGAACATTTGGCGGTATGAAGAACGTCTCCCCTTCGCGCACGAGATGATCGACGATGTGCTCGCCTTCGCGGATGCGCACTTTGATGTCGCCTTTGAGTTGATAAAAAAACTCTTCCGAGTCGACCTGGTGAAAATCATTCCGTGCGTTCGGTCCCATGATGACCATGACGAAAAAATCCCGCCCATCGTAAACGTAACGGTTGCTCACCGGCGGCTTGAAAAGCGCGTGATTTTCTTCGATCCAATTCATCAGATCGAGCGGCGGTTGCACCGATGAGGTCGCGGCGATTTCTGAAGGCGAGGTCGGCGATTCGGTGAGCGTGGCCATGAACGAGGCTATTTCTCCGGGCAAACCTGGTCAAACCGATCGTTCCTTTACGGTCGCGCCAGAACATTTATCCTGCCGCGCATGGATTCTCGCGCGCCGGAGTTAGCCCAACTTGTCTACGATCGAATCGAAATCGCCGATGCGTTATATCGTTACGCGTTCGGGCTCGACCATCATACGGCTGAGGCGCTCGCTTCCGCTCTAACGGAAGATTGCGTGCTCGATTTCAGCCGCGCAGGCCTGAAGCTCGGAATCAAATTTCCGGTCCTGAACAACCGCGATCAAATAATGCAGACGCTCCTGCCGATGCTCGGCCCGCTCGATACCAGCCACACCGCGAGCAATCTGCAGATCGAAATCAAAGACGACGCGGCGACCCTGCACGGCTACATCATGTCGCAGCATTTCATGCCCGGTCAGGGATCGAAGCGCGGCTCGGAATTCGCGCTTCTGATGAATCACTACGACGGCGAGCTCGTGCGCGACGGAACGAAATGGCGCTTTCGCCGAATTGTGATCGACAACGCGTGGGCCGATGGCGATCCGGAGATCATCACCGCGCTGGCGACGCATCGAGTGGCGCGCGCGCAAATTACTCGTTAGGCGTCGGCGCGCCTAACGAGAGCTTAGTTCGTCGAGGATAGCCGTCGCGGCGGCCCGACTCGCGTCCTTTTCGCCTAACTGATTCCTGATCACGGAGAACGCCGAAAGCATTTCGGTTCGCGCCTGCCCGTCGACGATTAGGTTTAAAGCCGCGTCCGCGATCGCACGCGCTTTCGCCCGATGTTGGATGAACTCCGGAACAATCTCGCGGCCCGCCAGGACATTCGGCATGCCGAGATGTTTCACCTTCACGACCAACTTGGCCGCGAAGAACGTGAGCCAGGCCACGCGATACACGAGAACGAAAGGCAAACCGAAAAGTGCTGCTTCCAAGGTCGCGGTGCCCGAAGCGACGAGACCTATCCAGGCGCGTTGCATCGCGGCCGAACTCTCACCAAGAGTGATCCGCACCTGGGAATTTTTCGCGAGCGTTTCGATCTCGCGCGCAAGCGCCGGAGATGCGGCCGCAATTTCGAAACGCATCGCCGGTTGCGCGCGCGCGATCATCACCGCGGCCTCGAGCATTACCGGCAAAATCTTGCGCACTTCGCGCGCGCGGCTTCCGGGAAAAAGTGCGACCAGGTTCGGATCGCGCGCCGCGTCGTTGCGCCGCGTCGCGAGCGTCTCGGTCATCGGATGGCCGACAAAAATCGTGCGCAATCCTGAGTTGTTATACAGCTCCGCTTCGAAGGGAAAGATACAGAGCATCAGATCGAGATAGCGCGCCATCCGCGGAATGCGGCGGCGATTCCAAGCCCAAACCTGTGGGCTAATGTAATAGATAATTTTCAGCGCCGGCATGTCGTTTCGCAAGGCGCGCGCGAGCCGCAAATTAAATCCGGGATAATCGATCAAGACGACCGCGCCCGGTTTTTGCGCGCGCACTTCCGCGATCGCGGCGTTGAATTGCGAACGAAAATATCCGTACTGTTTAAGGACTTCCCAGAGTCCGAGAACGGAGGAATGCTCGCTCCAATCATTGAAGTCACCGAGCGCGATTTTTTGCATGCGCGGTCCGCCGCGGCCGGTGAATTTTATTTCGGGCTGAAGCCCACGCAGCGCCAACATCAAGGCCGCGCCGTGCCCGTCCCCGCTCACCTCTCCCGCGACGAAATACAGCTTCGGTGAGGAAATCATCGCGCGCGCCGTTTCTCCCGTAGCTGTCATCCTGAGCCGCGCAGACGGCGAAGGACCTCGCAACAAAGCGACTGGCGATTGGGCGAAAGAAAACCGCGGCCCGCAGCGCGCGTTCGATTCGCGTAATTCATCTCGTTCGTTGGGCGATCCTTCCTTCGTCAGGATGACAAACCAGGGCGAGTGCTGCCGTCGGTTTCAGCTGCGCGCGCGGTCGCGATTCGTTTGGTAATTTCTACTGCCAGCTCGAGCGCGGCCGTGGCCTGAAAGCCTGAGACCCTCGGCGTGCGACCGGTCGCCGCGCATTCGATGAAGGAAAGCAATTGCCGGCGGAGCGGTTCTTCGCGTTCGATTTCCACTTCGCTCCGCTCGATCCCGCCAGCCGAGCGTCGATAAATTTCACCGCTCTGACTTTGATAGTCTAACGAGAGGTAGGCGTCTTCCTGGAAGACCCGAATCTTGCGCATCCGCTCCGGGCTAATGCGACTGGAAGTGATGTTCGCGACGCAGCCGTTCTCGAAGCGCAAGCGCGCGTTCGCAATGTCTTCGCCGCGACTCAAAACGGGCACGCCGACGGCGTCGATCGTTTGCACAGGCGAGCGGACCAGATGCAAAATGATTTCGAGATCGTGGATCATGAGATCGAGCACGACGCCGATGTCGGTGCTGCGATTCGGATAAGGCGAGAGCCGATGCGCTTCGATGAAACGCGGACGCGTCAGATGTTTTTCGAGAGCGCTCAGGACAGGGTTGAAACGCTCGACGTGACCGACCTGCAAAACGAGCTGATGCGCCGCGGCCAGTTGCGCGAGCACGCTCGCATCCTCTGCAGTCTCCGCGATCGGTTTTTCGATCAATAAATGTTTGCCGGCCGCGAGTAATTGTTGCGCGACCGCGAAGTGCGAATTCGTCGGCGTGGCGATGGAAGCGGCGTCGACGCGCGCGCTAAACTCTTCAAGCGAACCGACCGCCTCGACTCCAAATTCTTTCGCAATCGAATTCGCCTGCGCGGGATCGATATCGAAAATGGCCGTGAATTCCACCTGGGGTAAATCGGCATAAAGCCGCGCGTGATTTTTCCCAATGTGCCCGACGCCGACCACGCCAACGCGCAGCTTGCTCATCGCGCGGACAAGGCGGGCGCGGCTTCGTTTTGCAGAAACCCCTGGTAGGTCGAGGCAATGCCATCGCGCAGTGAAGTGCGCGCGCGCCAGCCGAGCGCATTCAATTTGGCAACGTCAAGCAGCTTGCGCGGCGTGCCATCCGGTTTGCTCGCGTCGAAGGTGAGCGTGCCGCGGAAATCGACCACCTCGCAGATCAATTCGGCCAGGTCGCGGATGGTGATGTCTTCGCCACAACCAACATTAATAATCTCCGGCGAGTCGTAATTTTGCAGAAGAAAAAGACACGCGTCCGCCAGGTCGTCGACGTGGAGAAATTCGCGGCGCGGCTGCCCGCTACCCCAGACAACCAACTCGCGCGCGCCGCTCAGTTTCGCCTCATGGGCTTTGCGCAAAAGCGCCGGCAAAACATGGGACGACGCGAGATCGAAGTTGTCGTTAGGCCCGTAAAGATTGGTCGGCATGGCCGAAATAAAATTGTCGCCGAACTCGCTCGCGTAAGCTTTGCAAAGGCGAATGCCGGCGATTTTTGCGATGGCGTATGCGTCATTCGTCGGCTCGAGCGGCCCGGTCAGCAGCGCGCTTTCCGAGATCGGTTGCGGCGCGTGTTTCGGATAAATGCAGGAGCTGCCGAGGAAGAGAACTTTGCGCGTTCCCACGCGATGGGCCGCGCTCAGGACGTTGTTCTGCATCCGTAAATTATCGAGCAGGAACTCGACTGGATAATCGTTGTTCGCCTTGATTCCTCCGACGATCGCGGCCGCGAAGACGACGACGTTCGGTTTCTCGCTCTCGAAAAAATTGGAGACTGCGGACTCGTTAGTCAGATCCATTTGCGCGCGTTCGCGCTTCGCCAAATTAGAAAATCCCGCTTGCTCGAGCCGGCGGGAAACTGCGCTCCCGACGAGCCCGCGATGGCCAGCCACGAAAATTTTGTCCGCTTTGTTCACTGATTTGAAAACTAAACCAGAGTCGCTGCACTGTGCTCGTCGTTAGTCGTTTACCATTTTCTTTTTTGAAGTGATGCGCAATCCTCACTTCGTGTCGAAACGGGAATCGCGTTTGCAGGTTCAGAAAACCTACAAGCTTTATATCGGCGGCAAATTTGTCCGCAGCGAAAGCGGAAGAGTCGCGGCCGCGTGTGACGCGCAGGAAAAGGCGATCGCAAATTACCCTCGCTCTTCACGCAAAGATTTTCGCGATGCGGTAACGGCCGCGCGGAAAGCGTTCCCGGGTTGGGCGAAACAAAGCGCGTATCTGCGCGGGCAAATTCTTTATCGCGCGGCGGAAATGCTGGAGATGCGGCAGAGCGAGCTGCAAGCCGAGGTCACGCGTTCCAATGGAGCGCGCAGCAAATCCGCGCACGATGAAGTGTCGCTGGCGATCGATCGCCTGGTGCATTACGCGGGCTGGACGGATAAGTTCGGCCAGATTTTCAGCGCGGTGAATCCGGTCGCGAGCTCGCACTTTAATTTCACCATGCCGGAACCGACCGGCGTGGTCGTGATTGTTTGCCCGGATGAGCCGCCGCTTGTGGCGATGGTCTCGTTAGTCGCCGCGGTCATTCTCGCGGGCAACGCCGCGATCGTTCTTCCATCGACGACCAAGCCGCTGCCGGCCTTGACCTTTTCTGAAATCATCGCCACGAGCGATTTGCCCGGCGGCGTGGTCAATATGCTCGCGGGTGACCGCGCCGAACTCGCGCCGCATTTTGCCAGCCACATGGATGTAAACGCGATCATCGATGCATCAGGCGACGCAGAGATCGGGCGCGAATTGCAAAAAGGCGGCGGCTTCAACATGAAGCGTTACGCGCGCCGCGAGCTCACGCCCGCGATGTGGCGCGGCGCCGACGCGGAAAATCCTTATTGGATTCTCGATAGTGTGGAAATGAAAACGGCCTGGCATCCGATCGGTTTGTAGAAGCGGTGCGCGCGCTTCTTCTTGTTCTCGACAGCGTCGGAATCGGAGACGCCCCGGACGCGGCGGCCTACGGCGACGAAGGCGCGAACACGCTCGGTCACATTCTCGAACAATCGCCCAAGCTGGAGTTGCCGAATCTTGACTCGTTAGGCCTGCGCGCTCTGCTTGGTCAAAAAGAAACGCACGCGCCTTACCGCGCGAGCTACGGGCGCATGCGCGAGCGCTCCGCGGGCAAAGATACGACGACCGGTCATTGGGAAATCGCCGGCGTGGTTTTGCCGGAACCGTTCGCGGTCTTCGAGCGATTTCCGGACGAACTTGTTCAGGCCATCGAAACAGAAGCGGGCGTGCGTTTCATCGGCAATTACGCCTGCAGCGGCACGACCATTTTGCAGGAACTCGGCGCCGAGCATCTGCGCACGCGTCAGCCGATTCTCTACACTTCGGCGGATTCGGTTTTGCAAATCGCCGCGCATGAAAAAATCATTCCGCTCGAGCGGCTTTACGAGATTTGCCGGATTGCGCGCAAACATGCCGACGCGCTTTCGATTGGTCGCGTGATCGCGCGGCCCTTCGCTGGCAACGTGGGAACATTCGTGCGGACAGCCGGGCGCCACGACTATTCGATGCAACCGCCGCGGACTCTTTTGAATGCGCTGACTGAGCGCGATGTTCGCGTCAACGGCATCGGAAAGATCAGCGATATTTTCGCGGGCGCGGGTGTCACGCAATCGATTACCACAGCCTCGAACGCAGAAGGAATGGCGCGCATTTCAGAACGGTGGTGCGACGACGGTGACTTCCTCATCTTCGCAAACTTGGTCGACTTTGACATGCTCTTCGGTCATCGGCGCGATGTTGCGGGTTATGCGCAAGCGCTGGCTGAATTCGATCGCTGGCTCGGCGAATTCCTGCCTCAAATTCAGCCCGACGATTTGGTCATTATCACGGCTGATCACGGGAACGACCCGAGCTTTCGCGGGACGGATCATACGCGCGAAGAAGTTCCGCTTTTCGTTCTGCATGAAAACGAGTCCCGCGACCTCGGAACGCGCGAAACTTTCGCCGATCTCGCCGCTACGCTTGCGGAATTTTTTAGCCTAACGAATGGTTGGTCGATCGGTTCTTCGGTTTTGGATTTCACGCATGCACGTTCCATCGCTCATTGAAAAGAAGCGCGACGGCGCGGAGTTGAACGCGGAAGAAATCGAGCGTCTCATCTCCGCCTTTACCCGCGGTGAGGTGGCCGATTACCAAATGAGCGCCTGGGCCATGGCGGTTTTTTTTTGCGGAATGACTGCCGCGGAAACGCGACATCTGACCGACGCGATGATGCGCAGCGGACGCACGCTCGAGTATCCGAAAAACTCGCCGCCGAAAGTGGACAAGCATTCGACCGGTGGCGTCGGCGATAAGGTCTCGTTAGTCCTCGCTCCCCTCCTGGCCTGCGACGAAGTTTGGGTGCCGATGATCTCGGGACGCGGCCTCGGCATCACCGGCGGGACGCTCGATAAACTCGAAAGCATTCCCGGTTTCAACGTCAACCTGGATGAGCAACGCGCGCTCGCGCAACTCGAGCGCATCGGCGTTTTTATGATCGGCCAAACCGCCGACATTTGTCCGGCGGACAAAAAACTTTACGCGTTGCGCGATGTCACCGGCACGGTGCCGTCGCAGCCGTTGATCGTGGCCAGCATCATGAGCAAAAAACTGGCGGAGAATCTCGATCGACTTGTGCTCGATGTGAAATTTGGCGCGGGCGCCTTCATGAAAACGCGCGCGGAAGCGGAAGCGCTGGCGGCTTCGATGACCGAAGTCGGCCGGCGCATGGGCGTCGACGTTTCGCATTTGCTCAACCCGATGGACGAGCCGCTCGGCCGCGCGGTCGGCAATGCGCTCGAGGTCGCGGAATGCGTCGAGGTTCTGCGCGGCGGCGGCCCGCCGGATTTGATCGCGCTCGTTCTCGAGCTGGCGGCAAAAGTTTCAACAGCCTCGCGCCCGCAACTCACAAACTGGCTGGCCGACGGAAGCGCGTGGCGAAAATTTATCGAGCTGGTGGAAGCGCAGAACGGCGTCGCGGCGGACTTGGAAAATCTCGAAGAAATTCATCGCGCGCCGGTGCGCCGGTACGTCGCCGCAAGGAAGAGCGGCACGATCAGAAAGATGAATGCGGAATTGCTTGGACGCGCTTCTGTCTTTCTCGGCGGCGGCCGACAAAAAGCGGATGATCGCGTCGATTTTGCGGTGGGCTTTTCCGGCCTGCGAAAGGTGGGCGAGCAGATCGAGAAAGATGAACCGCTTTTGCTCATTCACGCGCGAGATGAATCGGGCGCGGACTCGATTCTCCCGCTGCTAGAGGAGGCGGTGGAAATCGCCTAACGAGCACTCCGACGAAACCAGCCGAGACCGACGGTCGTATGTTTTTTTGAAGTTGGATTTTGCGCCGACATTTTTATTCTTGTGCATCCCGCTTTCGCAGTTGCCCAAACGTGAAAGGATTACGATTCCGTGCCTTACCTCACTGAATTGACCGAAGATTGCCGGGGAATTTTGCGTGTCGGCCGAGGATTAATCACCGGCGAAGATCTGCTCGCGGCCAGCGTCGCTTCCACGCAACTGGTGCAGAACACGGCGAACTTTCAGTACGAATTGGTCGATCTCTCGGCAGTAACGGAGCTGCGGATCACGCCAACGGAGTTGGAACAAATCGCGGCCCAGGATCGAATCGCGGCGAAGTACCGGCCTCATGCCATCGTCGCCATTATCGCTCTACGAGAAGACACATTTGAAATCGCGAAACAGTGGCAACAACACACCTCAGACCTCGGCTGGACCACACACATTTCGCGTTCGCGCGCCGATACGCTGCGCTGGTTGGAGGAGCGGGTCGGCCCTTTGAAATTGACTCGTTAGGCTAACTCGCGCACCGACGCTCTCGACATCTTCGGTAGCCGCAAAGGTAATCCCTGCGCGCTTTGCGCTTGTCGAAAACGGTCAGCGCAATTCGAATCGCACGATGCCACGTGTGGGGACTTTGCTTCTTGGTTGGATCATCTCGCTTAGCGCACTGCAAGTCGTGCCGCCGAAAGCGGCGGTCGATGCGCTGATTCCCTGGCTCTTGCAGGAGGATCAGGATTTGCGCGCGTTGCCGTTCAGCGAAGTCATTCTGGCCGCGACTGGGAAACATGTGCGCGCGCTTGATTTGCACGATGACACCGACCAACGCGTCCTGAAGCAACTAAGCGACGCGCTCGATGAAGTCGTTAGGCGAATGAACGAACCGGAGAGCGTGATCCAGAGCGTCGGCCGGATCAACGAAGTGAGCTCGCACTTCGAAGACATGATGCGCGAAGTCCTAACCGGCGCGCCGGGATTGGCCTGCGACTTTCCGAGAACCGCGCACGAGAAAGTGCAGCGCTCTGGTTATCCGGATTTACGCCTGGTCGATACGGCGACAAAGCGCGTTTATTATCTCGATCCGAAACTTTACGCGGTCGGCAGTCGCGAGAGCAGTTTCCGCACGTTTTATTTCGAGCCGAAAGTCGCGACCAATAAAGTGCGCGATGACGCGGTCCATCTCATCCTCGGGTTCGAGCATGAACCGCGGCAGGCCGGGCACTGGAATTTCACGCGATGGGACGTGGTCGACCTCGCGCATTTTCAGGTGAAATTGAAAGCCGAGTTCCAAGGGAGCAATCGCGACATGTATCGGCCGGAAGCGATCGTGGCCACGAGTGCGAAGGATTAGACGTTGCCGATTTGCGTGCGGAAAGGGATGTTAACGCATGCTGGCTGAAGCACCGGTGGCTCTGGAATTCGACACGATCGAAGATGTCGTGCGCGACATTGCCGCAGGGAAAATGGTCGTCGTGACCGACGACGAAGATCGCGAAAACGAAGGCGATCTCCTGATGGCGGCCGAGAAAGCGACGCCGGCCGCGATTAATTTTATGGCGATGCACGGCCGCGGTTTAATCTGCGTTCCAGTTTCGAATGAGCGCGCCGAGCAGCTCGGGTTGCAGCGGATGGTCGCGCAGAATCGAGAAATGTATCGGACCGATTTCACGGTCTCGGTCGATGCTGCGCGCGGCGTGACCACGGGCATCAGCGCGCACGATCGCGCCGCGACCATTCAAACGATCGCGAATCCGAATTCGAAACCGGAAGATCTCGCACAACCTGGACACATCTTTCCTTTGCGCGCGAAAGACGGCGGCGTCCTGCGGCGCGCCGGACATACGGAA
>CAXSCV010000040.1:18512-28172 GCA_964235895.1 uncultured Chthoniobacterales bacterium | reverse complement strand
TTAGGCCGCCGAGGCCGCCGGGCGCATCCTGATAACGCCAATCGATTTCCGTGGCGATGTCCGGCAGAAAGGCGAGGCCGAATTTAATCGGGAAATTTTTCGGCGCGGGGATGGCCAGGGCGGCGGCGGGGAAGAAGGCGGCGATCTCGCGCGTATTCGCGTTTTCGCCACTGTCGCGATGAAAATGCGCATCGACGTACGTGGCGCCGACGTTCGCTTCGAATTGAAAATCCTTAACGCCGGTGAGCGCGGCCGGATTGGAATTCATGGCTGCGATCGCGCTGCCAGTTTGCGCGCCATCGGCGCCACCAAGTGCAATGGTGCGGGCATCCGCGCCATCTTCGAACAGTCCGGCGGCGAACGATGGCGAAGTAAGAATAATCAACCACGCCACGGCGAACGAAGGCAGCCAGCTGCGGCGACAAAATGAGAGAAGCGTGTGCGACACGCTTTCTCCTCTAGCAATGATCGCGCCGCGATTGCTATTTGCTCGTTTCCAGCCAGCGCGGCAGACGCAAGCGAAAGGTCGCGCCCTCGCCAAGAACACTTTCGCATTCGACTTTGCCCGACATCGCTTCGGCCAAACGCTTGGCGATGGAAAGCCCGAGGCCGGTGGAACTTTCGCCGCCGGTTGGCTGCGCGGTCAGCCGCGTGAACTTTTGGAAAAGTTTCGTCTGATCTTCTTCGCTCACGCCAGGCCCGTCGTCGTGAACGGAGACGATGATCTCTTCATCGTCCGCGGAAATCTCGACGCAGACGCGCGTCTTGAACGGCGAATATTTGACCGCGTTCGAGATCAAATTATCCAGAACCTGCACGGTCGTTCCGGGATCGGCGCGCGCCCAATAATCGCGATCTCTCGCGAGAGCGAGCTCGATTTCCTTGCGCGTGGCGTTCGGCCGATTTTGTTCCAAACTTTGCGCGACCAGCTCGCCGATATCGCAGCGTTCGATCTTCTGACTAAAGCGCCCTTCTTCGACCGCGTTGGCATCGAGCAAATTGACGATCAAATCGCGCATGCGTTTTCCGGCTTTGTAGATCAAGCGCGAGAACTCGGGGACTTCGGCAGGGCGGGGATTGCCTTCGAGAATCTGTGCGTAACCGATGATCGTGCTGAGCGGATTTTTCAGATCGTGCGAAGCGATTCCGAGGAACTCGGTTTTCTCTCTGTTCAATGCGACTAACTGCTCGTTAGACCGAGCCAACCGTTCCAGCGCATCCTGCACGCGTTGAAAAGCGCGCTCGCGGCTGGTCTCGAAAATCATCCCGAGCGCGAACATGAAAGCGATCAGGCCGACGTAACCGGCGGAGTTGACTAACGAGTGCCAAACCGGGTCGTAGGTGATGGGCACGGGAATTCCCATTAACTCGGCCGCGACGGCTGCGCCGCAGACCGCAAAGCAAATCACCGCCCAGACGCGCGCGGATTTTTTACCCGCGACCAGAAGCGCGCAAAGCGGCACGCTGGCCAGCCAGGCGACGGCGTGTCCGCGCATCCCGCCTTCGACTCCGCAAAGCGCGGCGAAGCCAAAAGTCATGGTGGCGGAGAGCATGTTGCCCGCGAGTCCGAGCCGCCGGGTTGCGCGCAGGACATAGGGAATCGCGCCGAAACCGAGGCCGCAAAGAAGGACGATGCCCGCGCCCCAGTAATGCTGGATGGCCGCGTAGAAAGCGGCGTAAGCCATCCCGAAAACGAAACCGAGGAAACCGAAGCGCACGATCATGCGGGCGCGCCGCGTTTCCTCTGGCAAATCCCGCAGCTCGGCCGGCACAAAGCGATCCGTCCAGATCTCGAGTGTTTTGATGAGGCCGACGGGCGGAAGCGGCGGCGATCGGTCGCCCGGGTGGACCAGGTGCGCTCCGAGGGATGAAAGATTTTGCATGCTCGAGAGCCGTTTGGCTCTTCTCTTCCAGCAATCGTTATACCGCGAGGCGCGAAGGGAGTGGGGTGGGACGGAAGTTGTGGTATCTGAACGCATGTCGGAACCGGTGACCCATGCGATCGCGAGCGCGACGGAACTCGTCGTTCGCTTCGGCACGCAGGTCGTACTCGATCACGCCACGCAGACAATCCACGAGGGCGAACGCGTGGGATTAGTCGGTCGCAACGGCTCTGGCAAATCCACTTTCCTGCAAATCGCGGCAAGCGCGATGAAGCCGGACGCGGGCGAATATAATCAGCGGCGCGATCTGGTGACCGGCTACATGCCGCAGATGTTTGAGTTGGATGAGGACGCGACTGTGCATGCGAATATTTTGGCGGGCGCGCAGGCGGTTTTGGATTTGATCGCGGAATACGAAACGCTGCCGCCGGAGAGCGCGCGCAGCGGACTGGTCCTGGAAAAAATCGCGCATTTCGATGGCTGGAATCTGGAGCATCGCGCGAAAAGTTTGATCACGAATTTGCACGCGCCGGATGCGGAACGTGTCGTTAGGCAACTTTCCGGCGGCGAGAAACGACGCGTCGCTTTATGTCGCGCGTTACTGGCGCGGCCGGATTTTTTGATTCTCGATGAACCGACCAACCATCTCGATACCGAGTCGATCGAATGGCTGGAGGATTTTCTGGCGCGCTATGCCGGGACGTGTTTGTTCGTGACGCACGATCGCTATTTTCTCGATCGCATCGCAACGCGGGTGATCGAATTGGCGCGCGGAAAATTCCACAGCTACGACGGCAACTATACCGACTACCTGCTGGCGCGAGCGGAGCGAGCGGCGGTCGAGGAAATGCAGGAGCACAAGCGGCAGAAGTTTCTGAAACGCGAGCTGGCCTGGGTGCGGAAAGCTCCGCGCGCGCGAAGGACGAAGTCAGTCGAGCGAGTGGAACGCTATTTCGAGATGGCCGGAGAGGAAGCGCCAGAAGCGGAACTTGATGTGGACCTGATCATTCCGCCGGCGCCGAAGCTGGCGAATCGCGTGATCGAATTGCGCGAGGTGGGAATGGAATTGGGCGGTCGCGCGTTATTCAAAAACGTCTCGCTCAATCTCGCGCCTAACGAGCGGTTGGGAATCGTGGGACGGAACGGGCTCGGCAAATCGACGCTGCTGAAAATCATGCTGCAGCAAATCGCGCCGACCAGCGGTGAAGTGGAGATCGGCGCGCGGACGGAGATTAATTACGTCGATCAAAACCGTTTGCTGCTCGATGACGCGAAGACGGTTTGGGAAGAAGTGGGCGAGGGGAGTGAGTTCGTTAGACTGGGCGAGGAGAACATCACCCTGCGCGGATATTTGCGGCGCTTTCTCTTCACGGAGGAGCGGATCAACACGAAGATCAATCAGCTCAGCGGCGGCGAGCGGAGTCGCGTTTTGCTGGCGAAAATTTTGAAGCGCGGCGGGAATGTTTTGATTCTGGACGAGCCGACGAATGATCTCGATCTCGGCACATTGCGTCTGCTGGAGGAAGCGCTGGTCGCGTTTGGCGGAAGCGTGATCGTGGTCAGCCACGACCGATATTTTTTGAATCGTGTTTGCACAGCGATTCTCGCTTTCGAAGGCGATGGCGTGCTGCGGTATTCGGTGGGGAATTATGATTACTATCTGGAGAAACGCGCGCAGGAACCGGCTGCGAGCGCAATCGACACGCCAAAGACAGTCGTCGCTGCGAAACCAGGACCGCGCGGTCGCAAATTAAAATGGAAAGAAGAGCGTGAGCTGGAAGGAATGGAAGCGGCGATTCTCGCGGCGGAAAACGAAGCGACGCGAATTGAAACACAATTGGCCGACCCGGAATTTTTCGCAAAACGAGCGGCCGATTTTCCTAAGGTCGAAGCGGAGCTTGCGGTCGCGCGCGCGAAAGTGGCGAATCTCTATGCTCGCTGGCAGCAACTGGAAGCGGTTGCCGCTAATTGATGATTTCGACCAGGTCGGGCGTCGAGGACAAGTGCTGCAACGGTTTGTCGAAAGTTAAAAGCGTCGCTCCGCGAGTCATGGCCAGCCAGATGAGGAAAGCGTCGTTTACCTGATTGTGCCCGTGACAACGTCGCAGAAGCTGGTTGAGCTCTCCGAATTTTTTTCCCCGCGCTTCCAGAAAAACGTGAGCTCGATCGCTCATCAATTCTTGGAGTAAACCCGCCGCTTCCATAGGGGTTTTCGCTCCCGGAATTACGGCGGGATTGCTGGAAAGGCGAACAAACGCGGCCTGGGTGAGAAGGCATGTCGCCCAGCGAACTCCGCGGCGGCTTATTCTGGCGGCCGCCCGTTGGTGGAAGGGATGATTCGGCCAGGCCAGGGCTAGCAGGACGTTCGCATCGAGCAGGGCTGTTTTGCTCACTGCTCTTCCCATTCTCGCCGGAGGGAATGAAGTGAAATCATCGGCGTCCCGTGCGGGACCTCAAAGGCGGGAAAGCGTTTGCCACGCGACGGCTTGGTCGTCTCCGAAGTTTGCATGGCGCGCCGGATTAACTGGGAAATGACTTCGCCAAGACGCTTGCCCGAGCTTTTCGAAAGCGTGAGCGCGGCCTCGTAGGCTTCATCATCCAGCGTGACGGTTGTTCTCATTCCTGCATCGTGATGTCGTGATGCAGTGATGTCAACTTCTGCTGGGGTTGAGCATAATTTGTTGGGGCAAGCCGTCTTCCCGATCAAAGGTCGCGTCCGTATTTGTCCTGAGATTCACGCCGAAAATATTCTTGCGGCCCAGAAACTTGCTCCTATATTGCGCGCTCCCCGCATCAGGTGTGTGAGGAATTTAGACACCGGCCTGAGCGGTTTTCTTGTCGCCCGAATCCTGAGATCGGGCGGCCTTTATTTTAACGACCATGCCCACGATCAATCAGCTCATTCGGAAAGGACGAAAAAAGGTCTCGGTGAAATCAAAATCACCGGCGCTGAAGAATTGTCCGCAACGCCGCGGCGTTTGCACGCAAGTGATGACGCGGACGCCAAAGAAACCGAACTCCGCATTGCGCAAGGTGGCGAAAGTGCGTTTGACGAATGGCCAGGAAATCATAGCCTACATCCCCGGCGAAGGACACAACCTGCAGGAACACTCAATCGTGCTCGTGCGCGGGGGTCGTGTGAAGGATTTGCCGGGCGTGCGTTACCACATTGTTCGTGGAACGCTCGATAGCCTCGGGGTTGATGGACGGCGTCGGAGTCGTTCCAAATATGGGGCGAAACGTCCAAAAGCTGGCGCCGAAGCGGCGGCGGCCGCGGGCAAAAAAGGTAAGAAATAATTTTTTAGTCTCTAATTAGTACGGAACCAGAATCACATGTCTCGTCGGCGGAAAGTTTACAAAAAAGAGGAGAAGCTCGACTCGCGTTACGGCAGCGTGGCGGTGGCGCGTTTGATCTCGACGGTGATGAAGCGCGGGAAGAAATCGCTCGCGGAGCGCATCGTTTACACCGCGATCGATAAATCGCGCGAAGGTTCCGATGCGGTCGATCCGCTCGAGGTAGTTAATAAGGCGCTGGAAAATGTCCGCCCGCGTTTGGAAGTGAAATCGCGCCGCGTCGGTGGTGCGACGTATCAGGTGCCGATGGAAGTGACGCCGGCTCGCCAGGTTTCTTTGGCGATGCGTTGGATCGTGACTTACGCGGACAATCGTCGCGGGATGCCGATGGCGGATGCGCTTGCGGCTGAGCTGAAAGACGCGGCAGCGGGTCAGGGCAACGCGATCAAGAAACGCGATGACACCCACAAGATGGCGCAAGCCAACCGCGCTTTTGCCCATTTCCGCTGGTAACAATTTTGGTCATGGCTACCGCGACTCTAGATAAACCCAAAGTGACGACGAATCCAAATTCGCCGGACCGCAAGTTCCCGCTCGAGAAGACGCGGAACATCGGAATTGCTGCGCACATCGATGCGGGCAAGACGACGCTGACCGAGCGCATTCTTTTTTACACCGGCATGATCCACAAGATCGGTGAGGTGCATGAGGGCACGACCGTGACGGATTGGATGGAGCAGGAACGCGAGCGCGGCATCACGATTACTTCCGCAGCGACGACTTGCGCGTGGATGCAAAAGACGGAGCCGGGCGTCTACAAAATGTTCGACGGCATTAAAATGCGCGTGAACATCATCGACACGCCGGGTCACGTCGATTTCACCGCTGAGGTCGAGCGTTCATTGCGTGTGCTCGACGGCGCGATTGCGGTTTTCGATGCAGTCGCCGGTGTGCAGCCGCAATCCGAAACCGTGTGGCGGCAGGCGAACAAGTATCTCGTTCCGCGCATCGCGTTCATTAACAAGATGGATCGCGTTGGCGCGGACTTTGATGCCTCGATCGACTCGATGCATAAGAAGCTGGGCGCAAATGCCTGGCCGATTCTGATTCCGCTCGGCAAAGAGGATTACCTCAAAGGCCAGCTCGATGTCGTGAACCGGAAAGCTGTCTTCTATTTAGATGACGACTCGATGGGTTCCGTCTACGAAGTGCGCGACGTTCCTGAAGAGAACAAGGAGCAGGTCGAGAAGGCTTACGCGACGCTCGTTGAACAGATTTCCAACATTGACGACGAGATCGCTGAGGCGGTGCTCGAAGAAAAAGAGATCACACCGCAAATGTTAAAGGCGGGCATTCGTCGTCAGACGATCGCGAACAAATTTGTCCCGGTCGTCGGTGGCTCCGCCTTCAAGAACAAGGGTGTGCAGTATCTGGTCGACGCGGTGATCGATTATCTTCCGGGTCCGCTCGACATTCCGCCAGCAGTCGGCATGGAGCCGGACACCCACGAGAAGATGGAAGCGCCAACGGATGACAACGGCAAATTCTGTTCGCTCGCCTTTAAACTTTGGAGCGATCCGTTCGTCGGCAAGCTCGTGTTCTTCCGCGTTTACTCCGGTTCACTTTCGAAAGGCGACAACGTCTATAATCCGCGCACGAACAAGCGCGAACGCATCTCGCGGTTGATTCAGATTCAAGCTGACAAACGCGAAGACATCGATACCTGCTACTCGGGTGATATTGCTGCGATCGTCGGCATCAAGAACATCACCACGGGCGACACGCTTTGTGATGAAGATTTTCCGATCCTCCTCGAGCCGCCTTCGTTCCCTGATCCCGTTATCTCGATGGCGATCGAGCCGAAGACAAAGCAGGACCAGGAAAAGATGGGCGTCGCGCTCCAGCGCCTTTCCGAAGAGGATCCAACTTTCAAAGTCTTCACGCACGAAGACACCGGCCAGACCATCATCGCCGGAATGGGCGAGCTGCATCTCGAGATCATTCGCGATCGCATGTTGCGTGAATTCAAGGTGGATGCGAACGCGGGCAAACCGCAGATCGCTTATCGCGAAACCATCACGTCACCTGCCGATGGCGAAGGTAAGTTGATCAAGCAGTCGGGTGGTCGCGGTCAATACGGTCACGTCATCATCAAAGTCCAGCCTAACGAGCGTGGCAAAGGCATCACGGTTGAGAACAAAGTCGTGGGCGGAAACATTCCGAAGGAATACATTCCGGCCTGCAAGAAGGGTATCGAAGAAGCGATGCTCAATGGCGTTATCGGCGGCTACCAGGTCATCGACGCCAATGTCGATATCGTCGACGGCTCGTATCACGACGTCGATTCGAACGAAATGGCGTTCAAGCTCGCGGCGATTTTCGCGGTGAAAGATGCTTTCAAGAAGGCGAAGCCGATCTTGCTCGAGCCGATCATGAAGGTCGAAAACGCGACTCCGGAAGAATATCAGGGCGACATCATGGGCGATCTCAATCGCCGCCGCGGTAAAATCGGCAGCATCGAAGTGAAGGGCAACCTCACCATGATCCAGGCCGAAGTTCCGCTCGCGGAAATGTTCGGTTACGCGACCGCGATTCGCTCACTTTCCAAAGGCCGTTCGAGTTACTCGATGGAGCCCTCACACTTTGAACAAGTCCCGCAACAGCTCGTCGCAGCCGTGCTCGACCAGAAGGAAACCAAGTAATGGCTAGCGGGCAACGTATTCGTATTCGGCTCAAGGCATTCGACCATCGGATGCTCGATCAATCGGCCATCGACATCGTCGAGACGGCCAAGCGCACCGGCGCACGCGTGGCGGGACCGATTCCGCTTCCGACCTTGATCGAGAAATTCACGGTCAATCGTTCGCCGCACGTCGACAAAAAGTCGATGGACCAATTTGAAATCCGGACACACAAGCGGTTGCTCGACATCATCGAGCCGACGGCCAAAACGGTGGATGAACTGAAGAAGCTCAACCTCCCGGCCGGCGTGGATATCACGATCAAGATTTAACCAAAGGAACCTGTCATTCTGAGCGAAGCGAAGAATCCCCCGTGGAAGGCTCGGCGTAGCTAGCGAGATTTTCACTGCGTTCAGGATGACAAAAGCCCACCAACATGAGCATCGGACTTTTAGGAAAAAAAATCGGCATGACCAGCATCTACGATGCGACGGGCAAGCTGCGTCCGGTCACGGTCGTCGCGGCGGGCGATAACGTGCTCGTTAGTCGGGTTAACGCGGACGAAAACGGATATTCGGCGATCAAGGTTGGCTTCGACGTGCAAAAGGAATCGCGCGTGAATGGCGCGAACCTGGGCGAGTTCAAGAAGGCTGGCGTCGAGCCGAAGAAATTTGTCCGGGAATTTCGCCTAACGAGTGATGTGCCGGAAGGCGAGGTCAACTTGAGCGTGACGCAATTTTCCGAAGGCGACTGGGTCGATGTGATCGGCCGCTCAAAAGGCAATGGTTTTCAGGGCGTGATGAAGAAACCCAACGTTGCCGGCCAAGGCGCGGCGCACGGTTCCAAGACGCATCGGCGCAACGGCGCCATCGGCAATCGTTCCACGCCCGGTCGCATCTGGAAGAACATGGGCATGCCGGGTCACATGGGTGACGAACGTGTGACCGTGCAAAATTTGCAGGTCCTGCAGGTGCGCGAGAACGAAAAGGTCATTTTGATTAGCGGCGCGGTTCCGGGCGCGAATGGAAGTTATGTCGTCGTTAGGCCGGCAATCAAGAAGCCGGCGACGGCGGCGGGAGAATCGAAATGAGCGCGAAAGTTTTAACAGCGGACGCGGCCAAGGACGCGAAGATCGTATTGGTTGAAGGCGGCCGCGGCACCCACGCGGTGCACGAAGTGATCGTGGCCATGCGCGCCGCGCGCCGTTCCGGTTCCGCTAACACGAAAACGAAAGCGGAGGTGAATCTTTCCGGCGCGAAACCGTGGCGGCAAAAAGGGACGGGCCGCGCGCGCGCCGGTTACAAGTCGTCGCCGATCTGGCGCGGCGGTGGCGTGGTCTTCGGACCGAAGCCGCGCGATTATTCCAAGAAAGTTTCCAAGACTTTGCGCCGGCTCGCTTTTCAAAAGGCGCTGAGCGAGCGGATCAATGCCGGCGACGTTTTGACGATCGACGCCTTCAGCGTGCCGGAAGTGAAGACGAAAGCATTCGTTAGTCTGCTACTGAAACAAACCGATGCGAAGAAGGTGCTGATCGTTTCGGATTCGTTCGACGAGAACACCTATCGGTCCGCGCGGAATGTGAAGCCGGTCCTGCTCGCGACCGCGAAGGATGTGAATACTGAGCAATTGCTGGCCTTCGATAAAATTTTAGTGACGGGCGCCGCGCTGGAACTATTAGCCGGAAGGACGACCAAGGAATGAACGACGATTTCGACATTATCGAGACGGCGTCGCTAACGGAAAAGGCCTCGCTTATGAGCGAGAAGCTGAACAAGTACGTCTTCCGGGTCAGCCCGCGCGCG
>CAXSCV010000040.1:9388-18502 GCA_964235895.1 uncultured Chthoniobacterales bacterium | reverse complement strand
GCTGTAACTCCTTCCACGCGCCATGCACGAACCCTTCGACATCATCCACACCGTCCGCCTGACGGAAAAAGCCACGCTGCTGAGCGAGAAGGAAAACAAATATGTTTTCCAGGTCAGCCCGCGCGCGAACAAAATCCAGATCAAGGCCGCCGTGGAAGCCCTCTTCAAGAAGAAGGTCGCCAGCGTCAACACCTGCAATTACGCCGGGAAAAAGAAACGCGAACGGACCGCGAACTTCGGCCGCAAAGCGCATTGGAAGAAAGCGATCGTGACGCTGAAAGAAGGCGAGAAGATCGACCTGGTATGAGAAACGACTTGTTAGGCGAAACGGAACCCAGCCATTTTGGCGGTGCGGCCAGCGGGCTTTCGGCCCGGGGGTTGTTCCTCGCTTTCAGATTACAACACCGGGCTGACAGCCCGTTAGTTAAACAGGCTGAAAGCCTGCGTTCCTGATATGGCACTTCGCAATTATCGGCCACTGACGCCGGCGCTTCGCTTCAAGCAGTTACCTGCTTTCGAAGAAGTCACGGCTAAGAACAAGCCGCACAAAAGTTTGACCGAGGTCAAAAAACGCTCCGGCGGCCGGAACAACAAGGGACGGCTGACTTCGCGCCACCTCGGTGGTGGTCACAAACAAAAATATCGCAAAGTGGACTTCAAGCGCCGCAAGCACGGTGTCGCCGCGGAAGTGATGGCGATCGAGTACGATCCGAATCGTTCGGCGCGTATCGCTCTTATTAAGTACAGCGATGGCGAGATGAGTTATATCATCGCGCCGAATGGCCTAACGAGTGGCGCGCGTGTCATGTCCGGTCCGGAAGCGGCGCCGGATTTGGGAAACTCGCTCCCGCTTAGCGCCATTCCGCTGGGCGCAAATATTCACAACATCGAGCTCGCGCCCGGTCGCGGCGGGCAGGTCGCGCGGAGCGCAGGCCAGCAGGCGACCCTGAACAATCGCGAAGGCGGTTATGCGTTGGTGAAAATGCCTTCGGGAGAAATTCGCCGCATTCACGAAACTTGTTTCGCGACCATCGGCCAGGTCGGCAACGTCGATCACATGAATGTGGCCAGCGGCAAAGCCGGTCGTACGCGCTGGCAAGGTCGCCGACCGCATGTGCGCGGGATGGTCATGAATCCGATCGATCACCCGATGGGTGGCGGTCAGGGAAAATCTAAAGGCGGCGGCGGGCGACATCATCCGGTCAGTCCGTGGGGACAATTGGCCAAGGGTTTCAAGACGCGCGCGAAAGCGAAGCCGAGCAACCGCTTCATCATGGAGCGCCGGAAGAAGAAGTAAGTTTTGAATTTGAAATCCAGAGAACCAGAAATTTTCCAATGGGAAGCCCCTTCAAGGTCTTCCGTATGGCTTTCCGGTTTTGAAATTAATTTTTGTTTTTGAGTTATGGGCAGATCACTAAAAAAAGGACCATTCGTGGAGACGCATCTTCTGGAGAAGATCGACAAGATGAATTCCTCCGGGATCAAGAAGCCGATCAAAACCTGGTCGCGTCGATCGATGGTCACGCCGGATTTTGTTGGCCACACCTTTCTGGTTCATAACGGGAAGATTTTTCAATCGGTCTTCGTCACGGAAAACATGGTCGGCCACAAGCTGGGCGAGTTTTCCGCGACCCGAATCTTTAAGAAGCACGGATCGCACACCGCGAAGGTGACGAAATAGTGATGTGAATTTTCGATTCTCGATTTTCGATCGGCGAGGGCTCGGACGAGCACTCGTTAGGCGAAGATCGGCGATCATTTTGCTAGGGTGCGTTTGCTCGGCTGGAAGGCTGGCGGCGCAGGGAAATAGTTCTTTATCAGAATCCAATATGAGTGAGATGCGCAAGCAGCTCGAAGTGCAGCGTGAAAGTGTGCAGACGCTGACCGAGAGTCTGGCGGAATCGAATGCCGAGGCGGAATTGTTTCGCCGGAAGTATTCGGATTTGCAGTTGCGCATGGAAGCGCTCGGGCTCGCCGCGGCGAATAAGGACCGCGCGAAACTGGAGCAGCGACTTCTCGCGGCGGTGAGCGATTTGCAGTTGGCGCAAAAGGAGCGCGCGCAATATCGCGATCAAACGCTGCGGCTGAGTGAAGCGATCTTGCAGTTGCTTAAGAATTCGACCGGCGGCGATGCCAAAGCGCGGATGGAGTTGGAAGCGCAATTGCGGAGCGCGAACGAGTTGATCGCAAAGGCGAATCAAATCGAGACGCAACCGGATTTAATGGACGGGAACGTGATCAGCGTGAAGGACGAGTGGTCGTTAGTCGTGGGAAACTTGGGCGAGAAGCAGGGCGTGAAAATCGGGATGCCGTTGCGCGTGATGCGAAACGACAAGACGATCGCGACGCTGCGAGTGGTGGACGTGCGCCAAAAGATTTGCGGCGCGGTCATTCAAGAAATGGATTTTGGAAAAGAGAAGATAAAGGTGGGCGACCGGCTGCAAGCCGACGCGCGCCAGAATGTGAGTTTAAAATAAATGGAAGTTCGATCGTTATACAAATACGCGAAGATTTCGGCCTTTAAGGTGCGCGAAGTCACGCGCGAGATTCAGGGGCTGCCGGTTTCGGTCGCGCTCGACATTGTCGCGTTCAGTCCAAAAAAGGCGGCGGGTTTAATCAACAAAACGTTGAAGAGCGCGGTCGCGAATGCGGAGAACAACGCGAACCTGCGAGTGGATGGATTAGTCGTGAAGGAAGCGACCGTGGGCGAAGGCCCGACGATGAAGCGGATGATGCCGCGCGCGCGTGGAAGTGGCAGCCGGATTTTGAAACGGACGAGCCACATCCGGATTATTTTGACGGACGAAATCGAGATCAAACGCCGCGACAAAAAGGCGAGTGGCAAGAAATCAGGCGCGAAGAAATCGGCCAAGAAGTCGACTCGTCCAGCCGCGCCGAAAGCGAGCAAAGCAAGCGCGCTGGCGGAAGTCGAGCAGCCTAACGAGCAGAAATCAGAAAGCTAATTCATGGGACAGAAAGTTAATCCAATCGGGTTTCGTCTCGCGGTTAATCACGACTGGCGTTCGCGCTGGTATGCGTCGCCGCAGGATTTACCCGGGTTTTTGCACAGCGACATCGAGATCCGGAATTACGTGAAGAAGAAACTGCAGTTCGCCGCGGTCTCGAAGATCATCATCGAGCGCGCCTGGAACAGCATCCGCGTGACCATTCACACCGCCCGCCCTGGGATCGTGATCGGTCGCAAAGGCGCCGAGATCGAGAAGATGACCGAAGAGATTTCGAAGATGGCGCAGGGGAAACAGATCAAGATCGATATCCAGGAAATCAAAACACCGGAGCTCGATGCGCAGCTCGTGGCCGAGAATGTGGCCATGCAAATCGAGCGTCGTATCGCTTATCGCCGCGCCATGAAAAAAGCGGTGCAAGTGGCGATGGATTTTGGCGCGCAGGGAATTCGTCTGCGCAGCTCCGGCCGATTAAATGGCGCGGAAATTTCACGCTCGGAATGGTATCGCGAAGGGAAAGTGCCGCTGCACACTTTGCGTACGCCGATCGATTACGGATTCGCGGAAGCGAATACAGTTTACGGGAAGATCGGCGTGAAATGCTGGCTTTGTAAGAAGGAAGAAGCACCGGCCGAACAACCGCAAGGTGTCCCGCCGCCGCCCGAGCCAGCCGCGGTCTAACAAGTAATTTTTTTAAGGAAACACTGACATGCCATTGATGCCCAAACGCGTGAAGTATCGCAAGACCCAGCGGGGCAGCCGCAAGGGGACGGCTTCGCGCAATCTTCGAATCGACTTCGGCGAATTCGGATTGCAGACGCTGGAACGCGCCTGGATTACAAACATTCAAATCGAAGCCGCGCGCGTCGCGTTGACCCGCAACATGAAGCGCAAAGGCAAACTTTGGATCCGCATTTTTCCGGACAAATCCGTCACGGCCCGTCCGCCAGAAACGCGCATGGGTAAAGGCAAAGGCCAGCCGGAACATTGGGTCGCGACGGTGCGGCCGGGTAATATTTTGTTCGAGCTCGACGGCGTGACGGAATCGGTCGCGCGCGAATCGCTGCGCCTGGCGGCCGACAAGCTTCCGGTGCGGACGAAATTTTTGACGCGACATCACGTGGCCGCGGCCTAACGAGTTATGAAGTTCAAGGATATTCAGGAGATGACCTCGGATGAGCTGGTGACGAAGAAGCGCGACCTGCGACAGGAAAGTTTGCATCTGCGTTTGCAGCAAAAGAGCGGGCAACTCGAACAGCCGAGCCGTTTGCGTTTGCTCCGGCGACAGGTCGCGCAAGTGGAAACGGTGCTTTCGCAGCGCGCGCAAAAGACGGAGACGAAATAATTTTATGGCCGAGGAAACTCAGGAACAAACGGCGGCTCCCACCGCGGAACCGACCAAACGCGCGACGCGAAAAACGCGCACGGGCGAAGTCATTTCCAGTGGAATGAACAAGACGATTGTCGTCCGCACGACCACGCGTGTGCCGCACGCGAAGTTCGGCAAGATCGTGAAGCAGATGCGCAAATTCTACGCGCACGATGAGGAGAACAAGGCCAAGACGGGCGACACCGTTCGCATCATGGAGACGCGACCGTTGAGTAAATTGAAGCGCTGGCGCCTGGTGGAAGTGGTGGCGAAGTAGCCTAACGAGGAATAAATTTTATGGTCCAGATCAGATCCAGACTCGACGTGGCGGATAACAGCGGGGCGCGCATGGCCACGATGATCGGCGTCATCGGGCAGGGCACGAGTCAGACGGCTGGCATCGGCGACGTCATTGTGGCGAACGTGAAAGAAGCGAGCGCAACGGGCACGGTGAAAAAAGGCGAAGTGGTGCGCGCGGTTTTGGTGCGCACGCGGCAGCCGATCAAGCGCGATGACGGCTCGGTCTTGCGTTTCGATAACAACGCGATCGTGATTATCGACAAAGATTTGAATCCGCGCGGCACCCGTATTTTTGGGCCGGTCGCGCGCGAATTGCGTGAGCGCAATTTCATGAAAATCGTCTCCCTCGCGCCGGAAGTATTATGAGCCGCGCAAAATTTCATGTTCGTAAGGGCGACAATGTCGAAGTGATCGCCGGGAACTTTAAAGGTTCATCCGGGAAGGTGCTCGAAGTGATCGCGCGCAAGCAGCGTGTGCTGGTCGAGGGAGTGCGCATGATTAAAAAACATCTGCGTAAATCGCAGGATAATCCGCAGGGAAAAATCGCGGAGCGCGAAGGGCCGATCCACATCTCGAACGTGAAGGTGTTGGAACGCGGGGAGCGGAACGGCAAGAAAGATTCCAAGGCGAAAGCGGCCAAACCGAAAGCCGAGAAAAAGAAGGCACCCGCGAAAAAGAAAGCGGCCAAGGAAGAGGCCTAAGCGATGAAGAACGAATTTTACGATCACTACAAAAACAACGTCATTCCGGCGTTGCAAAAACAGCACGGCTACAAAAACGTGAATGAGATTCCGAAGGTGGAGAAGGTGGTGGTGAACACTTCCGTCGGTTCGCAAGCGGATGTGAAGCAGGCTCTGGAAGACGCGAAAGCGGAGCTGGCCCTGATCACGGGACAAAAGCCGGCCGAGACGCGCGCGAAGAAAAGCATCGCGAATTTCAAGTTGCGCAAAGAGCAGGCGATCGGCGCGAAGGTGACGCTGCGCGGCGAGCACATGTATGAATTTCTCGAGCGTCTAATCAAAGCGGCGCTCCCGCGCATTCGCGATTTTCGCGGCGTCTCGCCGAAAGCCTTCGACGGTCACGGCAATTACACCCTGGGCGTTTCCGATCAATCGATCTTCCCCGAAGTCGAGCTCGACAAAATCAAGCGCAACATCGGTTTTGATGTTACCATCGTCACCACCGCGCAGACGAACGAAGAAGCCAAATCGCTCCTCAGTGAAATGGGAATGCCGTTCAGCGACCGCGCGAAGAAACCTGCGGCAGCCGCCGCGGCCTAACGAATAATGAGCACAGTTACCGATCCTATTGCCGACCTTCTCGCCCGTGTCCGGAACGCCGGGGCAGCGCAGAAGCACGAGATGTTTGTGCCTTATTCGAAGATCAAAGCGGACATCGTGAAGATTCTGAAAGAAGAAGGTTACATCACCGATTACGTGCTCGATAACGAAGGCGCCCATCCGCGAATCAAGATCACGAACAAAATTGCCAATCGCTCGAGCGCGATCACCGGCTTAAAACGCGTCAGCCGTCCCGGCCTGCGACGTTATGTCGGAGCGAAGGAGATTCCCCGCGTCCTTGGCGGGATGGGAGTTTCGATTCTCTCGACGCCGCGCGGGATTCTTTCCGGGCGCGAAGCGAAAAAGCAAAACGTCGGTGGAGAATTACTCGCCTACGTTTGGTAAACGCCTAACGAGTTATGTCACGAATTGGAAATAAAGCAGTCGAGATTCCCGACAAAGTGAAGGTGAACATCGGCAACGATGGCGCCGTCGCGGTCGAGGGACCGAAAGGAAAACTGAACTGGAAATTACCGCGAGAAATTCAGGCATCGGTCGCGGACAATAAGGTCTCGTTAGTCCGGAGCGCGGAAACGCGCAGTGTGAAAGCGTTGCATGGACTTTCGCGCAGCCTGGTCAACAACATGGTCCTGGGCGTCAGCACTGGTTTCACGCGCGATCTGATTATCGAGGGCGTTGGTTTCAAGGCGGCGGTGCAGGGTTCGAACCTCAACCTCTCGTTAGGCTTTTCTCATCCGATTTTGTTTCCCATTCCGAGCGAGATTAAAATTACCGTGACCGAGAACACCAAAATCAACATCGCCGGCATCGACAAAAAAACTGTCGGACAAGTCGCGGCCGATATTCGCCGTTATTACCCGCCGGAACCTTACAAGGGCAAAGGCGTGCGCTATTCCGACGAAGTGGTCCGGCGCAAGGAAGGCAAGACGGTGCAGTAGTATGAAGACCGATCGTAAAGAAATCAGGCACCGCATTCACCAGCGGATCCGGAAGAAAGTCAGCGGCACCGCGGAACGTCCGCGGTTGGCCGTGCATTTTTCGGGCAAACATGTTTACGCGCAGGTAATCGACGACGACGCGGGTCAAACGCTCGCTTCCGCGGGCACGACCGAAAAGTCGTTAGCCGGCAAAGGAAAAGCGGCAGCGAATCGCGCCTCGGCCGAAAAGGTCGGGAAGGCAGTCGCGGAGCGTTTGCTCGCGAAAAAAGTCGATCAAGTAATTTTCGATCGCGGCGGTTTTCAATATCACGGCAAAGTAAAAGCTCTGGCCGACGCGGCACGCGAAGGCGGTCTCAAATTTTAGAAAATAAGTAATGGCTCAATCACAAGGCGGCGGACGGCAGCGCGAACGCCAGACAGACAGGAGTTCGGCAGCCCGAGGCGATACGACCGAGAAAGTCGTATTCATTAATCGTTGCGCGAAAGTCGTGAAAGGCGGTCGTCGTTTTAGCTTCAGCGCGTTGATCGTGGCGGGCGATCACGACGGCAGCGTGGGCGTCGGATTCGGCAAGGCGAACGAGGTGGCGGAAGCCATTCGGAAGGCTTCGGAAGCTGCGCGCAAGGGAATGGAAAAAGTTTCCGTGCACGAGAATACGATTCCGCATGAGACAATCGGCGAGTTCGGCGGTGGTCGTGTTTTGTTGCGGCCGGCTTCGCCTGGAACTGGCGTCATCGCCGGCGGCGGCGTGCGCGCGGTTGTGGAAGCCGCGGGAATTAAAGATGTCCTCGCGAAGTCGTTAGGCTCGAGCAATCACGCCAACGTGGTGAAGGCGACGATCGAAGCTTTGCGCGGTTTGCGGCGGAAGGATGAAATTTTCAAAACGCGCGGCATTCGTCCGGCCATGGCAACGAATGACGGAAAGGCTGAACTGTCATGATGCGTCTGCATAACATGCGGCCGCGTCCCGGTTCGCGTCATCGGGTCAAGCGGCTCGGCATTGGTGAAAGTTCCGGTCACGGCAAGACGAGCGGCAAAGGTCACAAAGGACAAAAGGCGCGTTCGGGCGGAAGCATTCGGCTCGGTTTCGAAGGCGGCCAGATGCCGCTGATCCGGCGTTTGCCGAAACGCGGATTCAATAACGCGGCCTTTCACAAAACGTATGCGGTGGTGAATCTCGACGCGCTGAATGCTTTCGAAAAGGGTGCGACCGTGAACGAAAAGCTTTTGCGCGAATCGAATCTGATCCGCGGCAAAGTGGCTGGTTTGAAAATTCTCGGTGATGGCGAACTGAAGCACGCGCTCACGATTGAAGCCGACAAAGTCAGCGCTTCGGCACGGGAAAAAATCGAAAAGGCCGGCGGCACGGTGAACCTCCGCGAAGTGTCGGCGCCACAGCGTCGCCGCGCGGCTGACGATGCTCGCGCCAATGTGGAGGCGTCCACTTCCGCGGCCAAAACCGCAGCCAAGAAATCGCCCGCCGAAAAAACGGCGGCGAAAAAAACCGGCGCGAAAAAAACAGCTTCGAAGAAGAGCTAACGTCGTTCGATGGTTTCGGCGTTTCTCAATTCCGTTAAGATTCCCGAGCTTCGTCGGCGAATTCTTTTTACCCTCGCGGTTATCGTGATCGTCCGCCTCGGTGCGGCCATTAGCACGCCGGGAGTGAATCCGGCGGTGCTGCACGAATGGTTCCGCAGCGCGATGTCGCAAAGCTCAGGCGGCGGCGTGGCCGCTTTGTTTAATTTATTCAGCGGCGGTGCGCTGGAAAATTGCGCCATCTTCTCGTTAGGCATCATGCCCTACATCAGCGCTTCGATCATGCTGCAACTGCTGACCGCGGTCGTCCCGCAGCTCGGCCGGATGTCGCGCGAAGACGGCGGACGGCAGAAGATCATGCAATACACGCGCTACGCGACGGTGGCGCTTTGCCTGGTGCAAGGCTATCTCCTTTCGGTTTCGTTCCAGCATCCGGAATCGTATCAAACGATGCTGCCCGGCATCATGGATACGGTGAACCGGTTAGGCATTCCGCTGGTCGCCGATCTCGGTATTACTTTTCGTATTGTCACGGTCTTGACCCTGACCTCCGGCACGCTTTTTCTCATGTGGCTGGGTGATCAAATTACCGAGCGCGGGATCGGCAACGGTATTTCGCTCATCATTACCATCGGCATCGTGGCGCGTCTGCCGGCCGCGCTCGCGCAAGCCTGGAAAACGTTCGTTCCTTCGGGCAACAACGCCA
>CAXSCV010000040.1:0-9378 GCA_964235895.1 uncultured Chthoniobacterales bacterium | reverse complement strand
ACAACGCCAGCCAGGTGAATCCGGCCGTCCTGGTTTTAATGATCGCGTTTCTCTTCATCGTCATCGCGGCGGTCATCGCGGTCACACAAGGTGTCCGCAAAATCACGGTGCAGTACGCGAAGCGTGTGGTCGGCCGCAAGATGTACGGCGGACAAACGCAATACATGCCGTTGAAGGTGAATTATGCGGGCGTCATGCCGATCATTTTCGCGTGGGCCTTGCTTCTTTTCCCAACCACCATCGTCGGGATGGCTTTCCAAAACAGTCGCGTGGCGCGCACGATTTCCGATGGGCTGGCGCACGGTTGGCCGCACTACGTGGTGCTGGCGTTGATGATTTTTTTCTTCAGCTATTTCTGGGTTGCGACGCAATTTCAACCATCGCAAATCGCGGACGATTTGAAGAAATACGGCGGTTACATTCCGGGCGTTCGTCCAGGCAAACCAACCTCGGAGTTTCTCGATTTCACAATGACGCGGCTGACATTTGCCGGCGCAATTTTTCTGACCTTGATCGCGATTTTACCCAGCCTGTTGAGCCAGGGACTAAACGTGCCGCAGATTACCGCGCAATTTTTCGGGGGGACCAGCCTGCTCATTATTGTCGGCGTAATGCTCGACACCATGCGCCAGGTGGAAACGCATTTGATTCAGCGGCACTACGACGGTTTCCTGCGGAAGGGCCGCATCCGTGGACGCTTCGATCGCGCTTCCTACAATCGCGGCGAAGCAGCGCCGCAGACGACCCTGATGTGGCTTTACGTCGGCATCGCGGTCTTGGTTATTGGCGGGGTCGCGATCTTTGTTTACGGTCGTTAAGTGAAGAGGCGACTCGTGCTTTTGGGCGCGCCCGGTTCCGGTAAAGGAACTCAGGCGGAAATGATCACGCGGCATTTTGGAATTCCCGTGACCTCGCCCGGCGCAATTTTGCGACGGGAAATGGATTTGGAAACGCTGCTTGGTTTGGAAGTGGCGGAAGCGACGAAGCATGGAGAGCTCGTCCGTGATGAGGTTATCATCGAGCTCATCGAAGATTATGTGCGGCTTCATGGCGCACACGGTTTTATCTTCGACGGTTTCCCTCGCACCATTCCGCAGGCGGAAGCATTGCGGAAAATTCTTGAGCGGCACCACACGCCGTTGGACCTGGCGATTTGGCTGGATGTCGGAGCGGATACGATCAGCGACCGGATTTCTCATCGGTTGCAATGTCAGTCCTGCGGTTTCACGACCGCGGAAAGCGCGGCCGGTTTTTCCGAGCGCGCGGTTTGTCCATACTGCGATGGGCCGCTCATCCGACGAAAAGACGACGACAGCGCGGTGCTGCAAAAGCGGCTTTCCGAGTTCAACACCAAGACGGAGCCGTTGGCGGACTTCTATCAGAAATTGAACGCCTTGGAGAAAATCGATGGCAACCGTGATCGCGAGGAAGTTTTTGCCGATATCTCGCGCTTGATCGAACAGCCGAAATGATTCCGATCAAGAGCAATCGCGAGATCGAAAAAATGCGGCAATCCTGTCGCACAGCGAGCGAAATTCTCGAGCGCGTCAGCGAGTTGGTGCGGCCGGGAATTTCCACCAAAGAAATCGACGAAGCGGCGGCGGACCTGATGCATGACGCAGGGGTGAGGAGCGCCTTTCTCGGATATCGTTTGGGCCATCGCGTTTTTCCCGGCAACATTTGCATTTCCTTGAACGACGAAATCGTGCACGGCATCGGCAGCCAGCGCCGCGTGCAATATGGGGACGTGGTGAAGTTGGATATCGGTGTGATCGAAGACGGTTGGGTGGGGGACACGGCATCGACCATTCCGGTCGGGATGATCGACGGCCGAACGGAGCAATTGTTGCGGGTGACGGAAGCGGCGTTGCGGCGCGCGATCGAGACCGCTGGCGAAGGCGTCCGGCTGGGCGATGTCTGTTCCGCGATCGAACAGGAAGCGATTGGTAATGGCTTCTCCGTGGTGCGCGAATTCGTCGGGCACGGCGTCGGCCGAAAACTCCATGAAGAACCGCAAGTGCCGAACTACGGGAAGCGTGGAAGCGGTCCGCGGTTGAAAGCGGGGATGACGCTGGCGATCGAGCCGATGATTAATTCCGGGAGCGCGGGCGTGCGATTATTGGATGACGGCTGGACGGTTTGCACCGCGGACGGAATGCCCTCGGCACACTTCGAACACACGGTCCTGATCACGAAAGACGCGCCGGAAATTTTGACCTGTCGCGGGACGACGCAGTTGAAATGAAGTCGCTCTTTTTTGAAATGTTCTTGCGCGCGGATTCGTTGGTTGCGACGCAGAAAAGTTCTGCTACAAGTCTCACCCTACGATTTGTCGAAGAGGCGAAGAACATTTCGCCAGCAGTGACATCGCGGAGCCGATCTCCGCGTTTTTCATTTTGACGATCGGACCCCGTTATGAAAGTGCGACCCTCAGTAAAAAGACTTTGTGAAGCGTGCAAGATCGTGAAGCGCAAAAACGTCGTGCGCGTGATCTGCAAAAACCCGCGCCATAAACAGCGTCAGGGTTAACCGATTTAGACTATGCCGCGATTACTTGGAGTAGAAATTCCCTCGGAGAAGCGCATCGAAGCTTCGCTCACTTACATTTACGGCATTGGGCCGACAACTGCGAAACGCGTTCTCGAGCAGACCAACATCGATCCCAATTTGCGCGCAAAGGATTTGTCGCCACAGCAACTGAACGACATCATTCACGCCATCACCGGCAACAAGGTATTGATCGAGGGCGATCTGCGCCGCGAACTGCAAAGTAATTTGAAACGCTTGCAGGCGATCAATTGTTATCGGGGAATTCGGCATCGGCGCGGTTTGCCGGTGCGTGGCCAGCGGACCTCGACCAACGCGCGCACGCGCAAAGGACCGCGCAAAACGGTCGGCGTGATTCGCAACAAGGACGCGAAAGCGGGCAAGGTCTAACGAGAGCTTCGAACTAGATTTTTAGACATGGCAGATTCAGACGAAAAGAAACCGGCGAAAGCACCGGCGGAGAAAAAAGCAAAGGCCCCGAAAGCAGCGGCAGCTCCTGCGACTCCGGTTGAAAACGCAAACGCCGAGACCGCTCCGCCTCAATCCGAGACGGCATCGTCCGCGCCTGTGGCTGCGACCGCGGACAGCTCAACTTCAACTCCTGCGCCGGCTGCGGTCGCCGCTCCTAAGCCGCCGAAAAAAACGAAGGCGAAGAAGGAAGAAACTGCAGCTGAGCCCGTAAAAGAAAATCTCTCGCTCGACCCGAACGACGTCGAGAAACCGAAGATTGTTAAGGCTAAGGGGAGCAAAAATATTCACACGGGCATCGCGCACGTGCTCTCCACTTTCAACAATACGATCGTCACCATCACGGATCTGAATGGCAACGTGATTGGTTGGTCCAGCGCGGGTAAAGTTGGGTTCAAAGGTTCTCGAAAAAGCACGGCTTACGCAGCGCAGATGGTTGCGCAAGATGCTTCCCGCCAAGCCATGGGGCACGGCCTGAAGGAAGTGGAAGTACTCGTTAGGGGACCGGGCGCTGGTCGTGAATCAGCGGTGCGCGCGTTGCAGGCGATCGGGCTGGATCTGACGATTATCCGCGACGTGACGCCGGTGCCGCATAACGGCTGCCGTCCGCCGAAACAGCGCCGCGTCTGACGGACAAATCTTAACGACCGAACAACAACCTCGAAGTTTTAAATGGGCAGATACACCGGACCGAAAACCAAAGTCAGCCGCCGCTATGGCGTGCCGCTTTTTGGACCAGCGAAAGCACTGGAGCGCAAAAATTATCCGCCGGGCATGCATGGCCCGAAAGGATCGCGACGCAAACAATCCGATTACGCGGTCGCGTTAGGCGAGAAACAGAAGTTGCGTTATCAATACGGACTGCTCGAAAAACAATTTCGCCGCATTTTTAAGACAGCGTTGCAGAAGCGCGGCGTCACCGGCGAGACGCTGCTGCAACTGCTTGAGACGCGGCTCGACAATGTCGTTTTCCGTCTTGGCCTGGCTAATACGCGAAGCGGCGCGCGCCAGTTAGTTTCTCACGGTCACGTCCAGGTTAACGGCCGCGGGGTGAACATCGCTTCCTACAACGTGAAGGCCGGCGACGAAGTGAAAGTGAAAGACAAACCGAAATCGCGTCAGTTGGCTTTGCGCAATTTGGAATTAACGCAGATCGCTCCGGTGCCGGATTGGCTGGTGGTGGATCGCGATGCGCTCAGCGGAAAAGTTTCGCGCATTCCTGTGCGCGACGAAATGCAGCCGATGGTTAACGAGCAGTTGATCGTCGAGTTGTATTCGCGCTAGTCCGGCTGGGATTTCAACAAATCCAGCGCTTTGCTGTAACTGCGTCGCTCCAGAAAGTGGCGCAACTGCGGATCGATCTCGCGCGGCAAACGCCGCTCGATTTCCTCGATTTTCTCGGAGATTTGCTGCAGCCGCACCAGATGTTGCTCAGGCACGCGCCGGCTTTCTTCGTCGGCGATAACTTGCACGCGTTCGCGCAACGCCTTCTCCAGTTCGCCTAAAGCTGCCTCCATCGAAAACTTCCGGGCCGCGTGAGCTAACCGCTTCCGCTTTGGCCGGCTTCGTCGACAAGTTGTTGACGAGCTTCCAGCCAATCGTTTGAGGGATCGCCGTGTTGTCCAAGTTGCGCCCGACGTTCGGCGATGAAATAGGCGCGCATCCGAATTTCCTCGTCGGATGGTTCAGTGGCTTCTTTCTTTTTCGTCGCGCGACGAGGGGCAGTTTTCTTCGCTGAACTTGCAGGCCCGCTTTTTTTTGCGGCAGCTTTGCCTGTCTTTTTGGCTCCGGACTTTGTCGGCTTTTTCGCCTTCACCGCCGTCGTAGTCACATCGGCCGTGACCGCATTATCGATCTGGCCGTTGCCGTCGGTCTGCTGTGTTTTGGAATTTTTCGCCACGATAAAAATGAATTTGTGCCAGACCGTTCACCGTCACGGGAAGGCTTTGCAAGTGGATTCTCAAAGCTGTTGCATGCGGCGCGATTTTACGACTACGGTGCGCGCGTGCGGCATTTTCTCTTTCGCTGGCTCGTCACCACCATCGCAGTCGTGATCGCGAGCAAACTCTTGCGCGGCGTGCGCGTGGACGATTTTGGCAGCTTAATTGCGGCCGCTCTTCTCCTCGGCATCCTGAATGCTTTTGTACGTCCCATCTTGTTAATTTTGAGCGCGCCGCTGATTTTGGTCTCGTTAGGCTTTTTCATTCTGATCGTCAACGCGCTCATGCTCTATTGGGTGCCGACTTTCGTGGCCGGGTTTCACATCGATGGCTTTGGGACGGCGTTCTGGGGTGCCATTGTCATCGGGATTATCAGCTGGATGCTGAGCGCTTTTTTCCGTGGCAGCGACGGACGTGTGCATGTCCTGACTCACCACACGCAAATCAAACGCGTGCAGGGCCGGGTCATCAATCCGAGCGAAGGAAAATTTCGATGACTTATTGCCTGGGGATGGTTTGCCAGACCGGCGCGGTCTTTCTCTCCGATTCGCGCACCAGCGCCGGGATGGACAACATCACCATGCGCAGCAAAATGCGCATCTTCGAGAAACCGGGCGACCGCGTCATTTGCATCATGAGCTCAGGGAATTTGTCGCTCACGCAGGCGACGCTGGCGATGATCGACGAGGATCTTTTATTGGGCGACGGCGATCCGAAGAAGAAGCATCTCATGAACCGGCAGACGTTTTATGAGACTGTGCGCTACATCGGCTCAAAGGTGAGAGCGGTCGAAAAACGAGATCGCTCGGCACTGGAGGCGGATGGTTTTTCTTTCAACATCAACCTCATCGTGGGCGGACAAATTGCGGGCATGGCGCCCGAAGTTCATCTCATTTATCCGCAGGGGAATAGCATCCACGCCACGCCTGAGTCGCCCTTTTTGCAGATCGGTGAGACGAAGTATGGGAAGCCGATTCTCGATCGTGGATTCAGTTACGATACAGATTTGAACGACGCGGTGAAGTTCGGCGTGGTTTCGCTCGACGCGACCATGAAAAGCAATGTCTCGGTCGGTCCGCCGGTCGATATTCTTTGCTATCGAAGCGATTCGCTGCAGGCGAACCAACGGGCGCGCTTGGATGACGACGACCCGTATCTCGAAGAGATCGGGCGCAAGTGGCAGGACGGAATCATCAAGCTGGTCAAGCAAATGCCGGCGGCGGATTTCAAAAAACGAGCGGTCGATTTCGCCAGCGCTGCTTAGCGAAAAAGCGCGGCATTTTCGAGCCGCGACCGCGCGGCCATGCGGCATCGGCCTAACGAGTCATTTCCCCCTTGTCGTAAGGCGAAAGATTCGCGTCAACGGGCCCGTTGTTCGCGCCTCCGAAAAGGGGCTGGTCTGCTTCCTGCTTTATCGCAGCCGCAGCCATCAACACGCATCAACCTATGCCCACAATCTCCAAACAATCGCTCTGCGCAGGAGCGGTGATGCTTTGTGCAATCGCCGTTTCAAAAGCGCAGATCACTGTTCCACCTCCGACGCCACTTTCGACTCCGTCTTTGAGCACCAGTGCGCCGGTCACGACCCTTCCGGAAAGCGCTCCGAAAGCCGCCGTTTCGTTGGCCGCGCCCACGAACGCCGCGGGAACCGTCGGAGATAATTCTCCGATGATGATGGTGCAGGCGACAGCGGCTCCCGCGACTGCGCCCGCCGCCGGCGCGTCGAGCGGCTCAACCTCCACCACCGCCACGACCTCCCCGGTTGCTCCTGCGACCACCGAAGCTCCGGTGGAAACCGGCGGTGTAGCGGTCCGAGAATTTCAGGGCGACGAAGTCGGTCAGGTCCTGCGACTGCTCGCGCGTCAGGCGAAAATCAACATGGTCGTGAGCGATCAGATTCCTCCGACGACCACCGTGACCATGCGTTTGGAAGATGTCACCGCGCTACAAGCGATCGCGATCATTGTGAAAGCCAAGGGGCTCTTCATGGATAAAATCGACAACGTCTATTACATCAAGACGGCGGCGGAACGCACCGCGGAGCCGACCGAAAGCGACAGCTACCAATTCAGTTACGGACGCGCCAAAGACATGGCTCCTCTGGTCGCCGCGCAGCTCGCGAGCAAAGACGCGCCGCAAGTCGACGAGCGCACGAACACCATGTTCTATCGCGAAACCCGCAGCAATATCGACGCCATCCGCAAGCTCCTGGTGCAGATCGATCGGCCGACCAAGCAGGTCATGATCGAGGCGCGCTTGGTGGAAGTGACGGCGAATCCGAAGCAGAGCTATGGAATTAATTGGGGCGGCGTTTTCGGCGGCTCAGCGAATCCGCAAACGATTCGTTATTCCGGCACCGACAGCACGCGCGATCAAAACGGCCAGTTGATTCCGACCAATCCCACGATCGGAAATTTGGGTAGTTCGCAAACCCTGGGAAACCTTGGCAAACTCGCGGCCGGACAATTTGCCATCCTGACCGCGCCGCAATTGTCCCTGACCGTTCGGGCGTTGAATGAAGATGCCGACGCTGAATTTCTGGCTAATCCGCGCATTGTCACCGCCGACAATCAGCAGGCAAAAATTGAAATCATCCGCAACCAACCGGTGCCGCAATTGAACTTCAACGAACAGACTGCCACGGCCGTCTTCGGCGGATTTCAGGACAAAAAATACGGTAACACATTGCTCGTTAGGCCGTCGGTCAACAAAGACGACTTCATCACCTTGTCGGTCAAACCGGAGATCAGCAACAAAGTGGCGGACGCCACATTCACTTTCGCCGGGGCAACCGTGGCCAGCCCGGTGATCGACACACGCACACTCGATTCCAACGTTCTAATCAAGAGCGGCGACACGCTCGCGATCGGCGGTTTGCTTCAGGATGAGCAAACCAAAGCGCGTTCGAAGGTGCCGGTCCTCGGCGACATTCCGATCCTTGGCTCGCTCTTCCAGGAGCGACTGAACGCGCGCACGAAACGCAACCTGCTCGTCTTCGTCACACCGACGATCATCGATCAACATTACGGCACGGGTTTGGAAGATCAGGTCAGCGGCCTGCATCATAGCGGTGAAGAATATGCCGACCCGAACGGTTGGAGGAATAATGCGAAAGGCGCTGTGCGTCTCGTGCCGACATCGAATCGCCAGTTGGCGGCCGATTATCCGAAACCCGGAACGCCGCCGTCGCCGGAAAAATCTGGGAGCAGCCGCGTCCGCTTCATGGCCGATGCAAAAGATCGGGATAATTAAGACGTAACTAGATGTGGGGTTGAGAGGGGCGGGTTTCGCAAGGAGCCCGCCTCTTAATTTATCGAACGTCCGCTCGCGTTTGCTGGCCTAACGAGTAGATCGGCGCGCGACCGTCTCCTCGTTCAACTTGAAAGATAAACGCGCAATCGCTGGCGCAATTCTGTGCGCGCGCGAAAGAGCAGGCTCTTCACCGCCGGCACGGATTGCTGCAGGACCTCCGCGATTTCCTCGTAACTAAGCTCGTCGTATCGGCGCAGCACCACCGCCATGCGTTGCGATTCCGGGAGCGCCGCGATCGCAATTTCGATCGCACCCTGCAATTCCGTTTCCAAAAGCGACGCATCTGGCCGAGAAATGCGCTCATCTGTTAACTGCATCTCTTCGCCTTCCGCTTCGAGTTGCATCGGTATGGCCGGATGTCGCTTTCGCCTGCGCAGTTCGTTGAAAACCAGATTGCGCGTAATTTTCAGCAGCCAGGTGGTGAATTTCGCGCGCGGCACGTAACGCTTCGCGCTCTTCCACACGCGCACGAAAACCTGTTGCGCCACGTCTTCGACCTCGGAGTTATTTCCCAACATCCGTCCGACCGTTCCCGCGACCAGCGCCTGATGCCGGCCGACTAATTCTTCGAACGCTGAGACGTCGCCCGCGCTCACGCGTTCCATCAAACGAATATCTTCGCGGTCGGCCTCGGACACTCCCGCGGGCGCTGGATCTTGGCGGGGCATTACGAGGTAAGACGCGATCGGCGGCGAAGGTATTTAGAAAATTATAAACCCACGACCCGCAGATTCGTCGCGTTCTTTATTATACGCACAGTGAAGGAGTGATGGTGCAGTTTCGTCGTTCAAAAAATCAGTAACTCGTTAGACCGAAGGAGGTTTTCCCGCTGCAAAATTTCTCATCTGAGGCTGGCGCAGCGCGCCGAAGGACCTCACAAAGGGTGGTTGGTCGAGCTTTTAGTTTGATCAAACAAGAGGGCCCTGTGCGAGGTCCTTCGCCGTCTACGCGGCTCAGGATACAAGGAAGAAAATCGTGGAAGCGCGATGATGCCCGGCGTGCCCATTCTTGGCCTGCGGCCGGTAACGAAAACTGGCGCGATCGCTCGATAAACGAACCCCGAGATCGCGGTCTTTCTGTTGCGCGCGCGCCGCTCTTTGTGCGACGTTGA
>CAXSCV010000039.1:0-28465 GCA_964235895.1 uncultured Chthoniobacterales bacterium | reverse complement strand
CACGATGAAAAAGCGGGCGCGCCGCGTCGTAGTCCTTGGCGTTGAAAAGAATCTCCGCGAGGCCGTAGGAAGCAGGGCCAGCCAGCTCGCTCTCGGGAAAATCGTTCACCACCGTTTGAAAACTGCTGCGGGCGGCGGCAGTGCGACCGAGCGCGCGATAGGCTTCGCCCGCGTAAAAATTCGCGGTCACGCGATCGAGAGATTTGGGATAGAGCCCAAGAAATTTTTCGTATTCGGGAATGGCGAGATCGTAAAGTTTGCGACCGAAAAGTGCGTTTGCGTAATTCAGTTGTCGCTGATCGGCCGCTTCGACTTCGGCCGCTGTCGGCGGCGTGTCGGCGGTCGCGTAAGAATCGTCGGACTCGTTAGGCCGCGGCGTCGGCGCCACCGTGGGCGCGCTTGCGGGTGGAGCGGTTCGACGCGGAATCGTTGGCGGCGCATCGGCGGGGAGCGCGCGCGGAATTGGCGTTTCCTCGACCGGCTGGGCGCGCCGAATCTCGTTCGAACGCTGCGCCCTAACGAGTGGCGCGAAAGAAAAACAAGAGAGCGCGAAAACGCAAAGCGCGCTCGCGACCGTCTTCATTTTGCCGTGGCAAAAGCGACGTTGGTCACTCCGGCTTCGCTACAAATGTTCAGCACGCCGACGACGTTTTTGTAAGCGCCGGTCTCGTCACCGCGGATGACCACCGCCTGATTCGGATCCAATTGCACCAAGCCTTTCAGTAGCTCGCTCAGCTCCGGACCGCTCAGCGTCCGGCGATTGACCACCACGTTGCCATCCGACTTCACGTTCACCACTACGTCTCCGATCGGCGCGGTTTTCTCTTTCGCTTCCGACGCTTTCGGAACTTTCACGTCGAGCTCGTTTTCATTGCGCGCAGCGTTCCAGGTCAGCAGAAAAAAAATCAGGAGCAACATCAGCACATCGACCAAGGGCGCGAGCTGAATGCCCGGATGATGCGGAAGCGCGTGGCGACGCAGGTTCATGAAATACAAAAGTTAACGCGCGAAGCCGAAGCCGCGCCGGCCATCTAAAATTCGTCCTCGAGCAACGCCGGCGCCCGCGCCGGACCTTTGTTGTATTGCAAAGAAAGCAGGGCGAGCACGTGCGTAACCGCGGATTCCAAATCAGAGATGAGCCGCTGCGCGCGACCGCGAAAGAAAGAATAAAAGATCAGCGCCGGAATGCCGATGGCCAAACCGCCCGCGGTATTGATGAGCGCTTCGCTTACGCCTTTGGAAAGTTGCATGTAACGCGCGGAACCGAGATCGGCCCCAAGCGCGCTAAAGGAACGGACGATGCCGATGACCGTGCCGAGCAAACCGATGAGCGGCGCGAGCATGCCGATGTCCGCGAGGTAGATGACTTTGTTGTTTAAATTCGATGCGACGCGCGTGCCTTCGGTCTCGGCGATTTCGCGCACTTGTTGAAAATCGGCGCCGGGATTTTTCGTGGTGAACTCGAGAACTTTTTGCACGACGCGCGCGATCGCTTCGCCGTGACGATTCGAGACCGCGAGCAAGCCGAGGTAATCGCGCTTCCGCAAAAGCGCATCCGCTGTTGCCATGTAACCGTTCGAAACAACCGCGCCGCGGCGAATTGAGAGAAAATAAACGATCACCATCATCACGGAAAAGATGGAAAGGATGAAAAGAGCGATGATGACCGGGCCGGAATGAAGCAGGACGTCGAGGATGGAATTTGTCCGCGGCAAATCGGGCGTGAGCGGCGCGGGGGTCTGCGCGAGAAGAGAATTTGCGCCCCCGAAAAACGCGAGCAGCGGAAGGAGATATTTCATTCCGAAAAGTTCATTCATCATAGACGGCAGGGTGGTTGATGCAACACCGCCGGGAGCAGAGACAACACGCGGAAAGCGGTCGTTCAGATCCGAAGTAAATCCGGTGCGCGAAGACGCGCGTTCGCGTTTCTAATCTAAAGAAAATTTTCGTCGCCGACCCAGCGCCGGATTCGAAAGACGTGCGCCGGGCGCGTTTGCGGATCGAGCTCGACGTAGTTGCGGCTGCCGCGCCAGAGGAATCGCTCGTCGGTTAAGAGGTCGTGTAACTGATAAGTGTCCGATTCCATTGCGCCGAATTCGCCAACCGGCACGTCAATATAAGAATGCTGTCGGCGATCAATATCGAGATTCACGACCACGAAAATGATGTTGTCTTTTGCCGGCGTCATCTTGCCGTAAAAGAGGATCTGGTCGTTGTCCGCGTTGTAGAAACGAAGGTTGTCGTAGAAATGGAGCGCGCGATTTTCAAGGCGGACGCGGTTCAGGCGCGTGATCAATTCCTTGATGTTCCCGGGCGCGTTCCAATCGCGTTCTTTCCACTGATATTTCTCGGAATCGAGATACTCTTCGCGGCCGGGCAGCGGCGCGTTTTCGCATAACTCGAAGCCGCTGTAGATGCCGTAAACACTCGAGAGCGTGGCCGCGAGAATCGCGCGAATCATGAAGGCAGCTCGCCCGCCTTCCTGCAATTGCACCGGCAAAATATCGGGCGTGTTCGGCCAGAGATTACCGCGGAAATATTGGCGCATTTCCGTTTGCGTCAGCTCGGTGAAATACTCGGCGAATTCCTGCTTCGTGTTCCGCCAGGTGAAGTAAGTGTAGCTCTGCGAGAAGCCGGCTTTCGCGAGCGCTTTCATCATCTTCGGTTTGGTGAAGGCTTCGGAGAGAAAGATGGTATCGGGCGAATACGCGCGGACACGGCCGATCAAATATTCCCAGAACGGCACCGGCTTGGTGTGCGGATTATCCACCCGAAAAATGCGCACGCCGCGATCGACCCAAAAGAGGATGATGCTGGTCATTTCCTCCCAAAGCTCGCGCCAATTTTCGCAGCGGAAATTCAGCGGATAAATGTCTTCGTATTTTTTCGGCGGATTCTCCGCGTATTTAATCGTGCCGTCCGGGCGCTTGTAAAACCAATCGGGATGCTCGGCCACGTAAGGATGATCGGGCGAACAATTGATCGCGAAATCGAGCGCGATCTCCATTCCGCGATTGCGAATTTCCTGCTGCAACCAATCGAAGTCTTCCAGCGTGCCTAACGAGGACTCGACGTCTTTGTGACCGCCGCCATTCGGCGCGCCGATGTGGCGATTGCCGATCGCATAAGGCACGCCTGGTTCGCCCGGTTCGCTTGTAACGGAATTGTTCCGGCCTTTGCGATTCGCGAAACCGATCGGATGAATTGGCGGAAAATAAATAACGTCGAAGCCCATCGCTTTTGCGTCATCCACCCGCGGGAGACAATCGCGAAAAGTGGAACCGCGATCGCCGCGACCTTCGGCCGAGCGCGGAAAAAATTCATACCACGCCGCGGTGCGCGCTTTCACGCGATCGACGATGACCTGCGGCGGCGGACCGTATTGTGTCGAAGACGACCGGTCGGGATACGTCGCCATCAAAATCTCCAGCTCGCCGGAGTGCGCGATCTCATTGACCTGCGCGTACTCGCTGGTGCGAATGATTTCCGACAAATCATGCAGCCGTTGCGCGTCCGCGGAATCATCGGCGCGCGCAGCCGCCTCTTCCAAGAGCGCCGCGCCTTCCAGCGTTTCGCTGACTAAATTTTGGATGCCCGCGTTGAACTTCGCGGCGTACTCATGTTGCCAGCCGGCGAAAGAATCGGCCCACGCTTCAACCGTGTATTCGTAAGTCGCGTTCTCATACAAGGTGCAGACGCCGCGCCACCGATCGTTCTCGATCGGCGCCATGTTCGTTTCATGCCAATGCGCTTCACCGACAACACGCCACTTCAAGCGCGCCGCCACCACATCGTGCCCGTCTTTAAAGATGTCCGCTTCAACAACGAGATCTTCGCCCGCGACTCGTTTGATCGGATAACGGCCGCCATCGACAAGCGGTTGCAGATTCTCGATGACCGCTGTCGGAAAGGCCCGGGGCATGGGCCCTCAATCAAGCCAACTCGGGTGCATGCGAAAGAAAAATCCTCCAGCGCGCGGCCGCGTTTCGCCCGAAACAAAACGCGGCCAGCAACGATGAAATGGCCTAACGAACAGTTAGCTCGCGAAGTAGAAAGCGCATTCGTAGAGACCGGAATTGCGCGTCTCTTCGCGCCTCACCGATGTCCCGAGCACCGCTTCGAAGAGATCCTGTTCCAAACGCCCGACGATCGGATATTCGTCGAGCAAATTCATCACCGGCGTATGGCATTCCAGGATCTGCGGCGCGCCGTTTTCGCCTTCGACAAATTCGGACATATAACCTTCGCGCTCGCGTTGCTTGGCCAGCCACTTCGCGCGCTCGATCACGGTTTCGCCTTTGACGTTTTCTTTCATCGTCGCCGTCTTGCCTTCGTAGACACTAAACAAAAGTTTTTCCGGCGCGTTCGGTCCGTGGATTTCCTTGATCGACCGCAGCAACTCAAGGGTGAGGTCGTTGCTGTCGCACGGGAATAAATCATGCGTGCGCTGAGTCAGACGATAAACCATTTCCGGGCGGCCCATTTTTTGTGGGCGGCGCCAGGTATCGAGGTAGCCGTCGCGTTCGAGCGTGAGGCAATGTTGTTTAATGCCCATGTAGCTCATGTTCATTTTCGCGACGAGCTCGTTGACGGACAAGCCGCGCGTGCGTTTAAGGGTGTTGACGATTTGTAACCGCTGGGTGCGGCCGATTTCTGCAAGTAGTTGTTGGTTCACAGGGTATTGGTCTTGCCGCGACATTACCCGCGCAATCCTTCGAAAGACAATCGAAAAGATCGGCGCAAGAGCCAGTGCCAAAAGAGGTTACGCCGACGCGATTCGCCGCGTTGACACCGGATCGAAAAAATGCGCCTTCGAAGATTCGATCGAACAACGCACACGACGGCCAGCTTCGCGGCGTTCGAAAGTTGCCTCGCTTAGACTAACGAGTGGATGCACTCCGGTTTGCAAATAAAGAATCGCGCCCGCGCCCGTCGGCTCCACCACTTCGAGCAACGCCGGAAATGTGTCGGCCGATTTTCCCTGCGCAACCGACGATGGCCGGACAGCGATATGCTCGGGACGAACACCGAGCACGACGGGCTGGCCCACGAATTCCGCTGCCGCCTCATGCTCGGCCAGCGGCACTCGCAACTCGATCGTCCCTTCGTCCGCCTCGCGAAAAAGCAACGCATCGCGTTCTTGTTTTAACGAACCGCGGATCAAATTCATCGGCGGATTTCCCATGAACCCAGCGACGAAAAGATTCGCCGGCGCATGATAAATCGCCGCCGGCAGATCGCTCTGCTCCACCGAGCCGTCGCGCAAAACGATTGCGCGGTCGCCCAGTTGCATCGCTTCATTCGCATCGCTCGTCGTGTAAATCATCGTGACCTGCAGACGTTGATGAAGCTTCGCGATTTCAGCTCGCATGCGCGCGCGGCTGGTCGCATCGAGTTGCGCGAGCGGATCTTCCAGGAGGAAAAGCTTCGGCTGCCGCACCAACGCGCGGAGCAGCGCCGTGCGGAGTTGTTCTTCCTTGGAGAGCGCCGCCGGTTTGCGGTCTAACGAGTCCGTCATCTCCAGGATCGCCGCCGCCTCGCTCACTCGTTTATCGATTTCGCTTTTCGAGAACTTGCGCAGCTTCAATCCGAAGGTTGCGTTTTCGCGCGCCGACATGTGCGGATAAAGCGCGAAACTTCGGAAGACCATCGCGAGCTCGCGATCCTTCGGCGCGCGATCGTTTACCTTGCGCTCGCCAATAAAAATTTCGCCTCGCGCCAGTTCGTCCAACCCGGCGATCAAACGCAGCAATGTCGATTTACCGGAACGCGGCGGACCGATCACCACCGCAAATTCGCCATCGCCGATTTCGAGATTCACATCGCGCACCGACCTGATCTCCAGCGCTTTCCGCTTCGGGAGAACGCTCGCGAGATTCTGCAGAACGACCTTGGCCATGACTCGGACTAAACGATCAATCAGCACGCCGCGCGAATGGCAGCGCAGTGATTTCCACCATGGCCGGCGCAACCTCCGCGCCGTCCGCCAGACGCGCTTCGAAGCGTGTGCCGGGCTCCTGAAAACCGCGCTTCACAAAACCGAGCGCGATCGTTTTGCCGAGGCGCGTGCTTTCCGTTGCACTCGTTAGCCAGCCGATCTCTTTCGCATCCGGCGTGGTCGTCAGCAGCCGCATGCCGGCGCGCAAAGGAGCTTGCGCCACCGAAATAAAACCGCACAAACGCTTGTTCGTTTGGCCCGACATTTTGATCCGCGAAATCACTTCCTGCCCGATGTAACAACCTTTCGCGTAATCGATCGCGCTCGCTTCCAGGTTCGCTTCCGTCGGAATAATTTCCTCGGTCAACTCGCGATCCCAACGCGGAACGCCGTTTTCAATTCGAAAAATTTCCGCGCATTCCGCATCGCAAACCGACAAGCGCGCCGCCAGTTTTTGCCACGCAATCTCGCGTTCCGCACGATTCACCCAAAGATCGAATCCGGCGCAACCAAAACGGTTCGCGCTCCTCCGCGAAAATGATTCATCGACCTCGCCGATAACGTGAAAAAGCGCGAACTCTTCCGTCACATCTTCGATCTGCACATCGTCCGCGATCACATAACGCTCCAGCCGCGCGGCCAGGCGTTCGCGCATTTCCGGTTCCGCGTCGACCAAAAAAGATTCCGCCTCCGCGCCGATAAAAACATCGGCGTTGATCTTGCCTTTCGCATTCAAAACGCACGCGCGAATGCTTTCCTGGGAAGTCGCTTTCCGCAGGTCATTGCTGATTTGCCCGTTCAGATAACGCAGCCGATCCGCGCCGCTGATGCGAAGTTTTGCGCGGTCGGATAAATCGAACAACGCGCCCTCTTCTGGGCGAAACAATTTCAATAGTCTCCGCTCTTACCGAAGAGACGGCCCAAAAAACCGCGCGACGCATCCGCGCTTTTCTCGGCCGGCGCCTCGATCGCCTTCGCCGCGATTGCCGCTTCTTCTTCACCGAGTTCGTTTTCCGAAATCGACTCTATCTCTTCCGCGCGCTCCACTTCTGGTGACGGCTCGGCCTTCACAACTTCGTCCGCTTTCACTGCCGCGGTTTTCGCCGTCGACGGAGAAGTTTCTCCCTGGGTTTCGATCGGCTCGGCCTTAGCCGCCTCGGAGCGATCGAGCCCCGACAAGGTCGCCTGCTCTTCCGCCGTGGAGGTGCTCTCCACCGATTTCGTCGGCGGACCATCCGGAAAAAAACGGTGCACGATCGATGAGTAATCGGATTCGTCGCGGCCCTTGCGCGACTCCTCGAGCAAACTGTCGCGCGCCGCTTCCGTCGCGGGAATCGACAACCCAGAGGCGCGCGCTAAACGCGAAGCGATCTGCGCATCCTTCAACATATGCTTCACCGAAAAATGCGGCTCGAAATTCCCTTCCAACATCTTCGGCAACTTCATCGTCAGCGTGCCGGAATTACTCCCGTTACTTCGCATCGCGGCGGCAAATTTATCCAGCCGAACACCGGCACTATGCACGAGCGCGAGCGCTTCCGAAGCGACCTGGACAGTCGCCGCGGTGATCATGTTCGTGGCAATTTTGATCGTGGTTGCCTGACCAATTTCACCGATCTCGATGATCTCCTTGCTGCTCGCTTCCAGGATTGGACGCGCGCGCCGAAACGCTTCCGCATCGCCGCCGATGTAGTAAACCAACTCGCCTTTTCCGGCCGCGTCCTTGCTTCCGGTAAATGGCGCATCGAGCAGTTGGGCGTTGCGTCGCTGCACGATTTCCGCGGCCGCGCGCATGGTGTGCGGCGCGACCGTGCTATGCGCCATCACCACATGATGCGACTTCAGCGAAGCTTTCATTTGCTGCACCATTTCCAGCAGCGCTTCGTCATCGGAAACGAAAATTTGAATGAAGTCGCACAACTCCGCGATCTCGCTCGGCGAGCCGACAAAATTTGGAAAGGGCCGCGGTGTGCGATTCCAAACGAATACCTGAAAACCACCGCGACGTACGCTTTCCGCGACCCGTTTTCCGATCGTTCCGAGCCCAATTATTCCGACGTTTTTTCCTGTGCGACGCGACATTTTGAATTCGCCGATTTCCCACCGGCGACGCGTCGAAAGTCACGGCAAACACCAAGGCGCGCAATGCGGAATTCTGCGCCACTCCGCGCACTTTTAATGCGGATGTCTTTCCGGCAACCCAACTTTGAGCTTCTCGCTTAGCTGCGCCACCGCCGCCGCTCGTTTCTGATTTTGCAACTGCCACGCGATCTCGGCGTGCACTTCTTCGAAGTCCATTTCGCGTGGCGGTTTGGCATCGGTTAGTTGCACGAGATGGAATCCGAGATGCGAACGGATCGGCGCGGAAAATTCGCCGATGCCAAGCTTCTCTACTTCCGCGAAAAACTCCGGCGGCATGCGCGCCGCGGAAAAGTAACCGAGATCTCCGCCATTAGATTTTGTGGCGTCGTCCTCGGAAGCTTGCGCGACCAGCTGCGCGAACGATTCGCCGGCAAGACGACGAACCGCAAAACCCTGGATTGCACTTTGCGCGGCGGCGATGCGTTCGGGCTCCGATCCATCTGGCGCGGCCAAAAACAAATGGCTCGCGCGATAACGCGGCGGCTCCGTGAACTGCGCGCGATGCGCTTCATAATACTGCCGCGCGTATTCGTTCGTCACCGCCAGTTGCGGCGCGATTTGTTTTTCGATCCAATGTCGCTCGCGCAAATTCTCCAGAACTTCCGCGCGCAAATCGCCTAACGACAAGTGCGACCCGGCCAGCATTTGCGCGAAGAGTTCTTCGTCCGCGTATTGATCGTGCAACAAATCCAGCTCATGCGCGATTTCCTGCTCGCTTACCTGTTCGTCCTGCGCCGCGGCGCGCAAATGTTCTGCGATCGGCGAGATCACTTTTTCGTATCCGAAACATCGCGCAATCGCTGCGCGAATTGCCGGCGCGCGGTAAAGCAATTCGCTGGTCGCGAGTCCCGCCAGAATGGCCAGTGCGACCAGCAGAAGCGTGCGCGCGATTCGCCTCACTTCAGATTTTCCGAAAGGTAACGAACCGCCACCGAACCGACGATTTCCAAACTCTCCGCGCTGATTTTATCCATCGTATCTTCGGCCGTATGCCAAGGCGGATAATCGAAATCGATCAGGTCGATCGTCGGAATGCCAACGGCATTGAGCGGCGTGTGATCGTCCGTCATGCCGCTGTGTAAATAGGTGAAATGCTCGCGAACTTTCAACGCTTCCGCGGCCGCGAAAATCCCGAGCGTGATCGCGCTCGGTGAGTCCGTCGGCAGCGTGACGGTTAACGAGCGGTCGCCGATCATGTCGAAAAGAATGCCGCCGTGGAATTGCGGCACGGCATTTTCCGCGGCGAGGTGTTTGGCAAAATAACGGCTGCCGTAAAGACCATCGGTCCCGGTGAAATTCACGTACGCTTCTTCGCCATCGAAAAAAACGAGCTCGATCTTGCGCGCGAGTTCCGGCGCCTGCGCGAGCACGCGCGCCATCTCCACTAATAGACCGGTGCTCGAGCCGCCATCGTTCGCACCGACGAAACGGACGGTCGCAAAAGTTTTTGTGTCGTAATGCGAGCAGAGCAAAAACGACGGCGTGGCTTTTTCGATCGCGCCGAAGTTCGCGATCAAATTCACGAAAGTAATTTTCCCGCGCGGCGTCATGTCGGTGAACTCTTGCGGCGTCACGCGCCAGCCGAAATTTTGTAACTGCGCGGTGAGATATTCGCGCGACTTGACGATCGCTTCGCTTTCCGGCGGACGCGGCCCGAAGTCGACCAATTGCTGCACGTGGCGCAGCGCGTTCTCGCCGGAAAATTGCGTCCAGAGTTTATTCCCGGTCGGCGGTTTTTCCGCGGGCACGCGTTCGTGACACGCGGAGAACGCGAGCAAAAGGAGAATCAAAAATCGCGAAACCATATTCGTCGCGCGCCGCTCGATTTAGTTTTCGCTCGCGGGAAAACCGATCGCACTCAGCACCCGCTGCAAGTCGTCGGTTCCGTAATATTCAATCTCAATGCGGCCGCGCTTTTCGCCGTGATGAAAAGTCACGCGGGTGCCGAGATGTTGTTGCAGACGATTCTGTAAATCGCTCATCGTCGCGGAGCTGGCATTCGTCGCCGCTGACTTTTTCCGACGCCGCCCGCCGCCGAGTTGGCGCTGAACCAAACGTTCCGTGTCGCGCACAGGCGAGCTGCGACGCAAAGCAGTCTCGGCCACCGCGCGCTGTTGCTGGGGCGCTTTGCGGCCGAGCAAAACTTTCGCGTGACCGACGGACAACAAACTTTGCGTGACCCAGGTCTGGATTTGCGGATGCAAATCGAGCAGCCGCATCGAATTCGCCACGGCCGCACGACTGCGCCCAACTTTTTGCGCGATGTCTTCCTGGCGCATGCCGAACTCGTTAGCCAAACGCGCGTAAGCCTGCGCTTCATCGATCGGGTTCAGATCGGCGCGCTGGAGATTCTCGATCAAAGAAAGCTCGAGAACTTCGAGATCGTTTGCGGTGCGCACGAGCACCGGCACGGTCGTTAGGCCAACGGTCTGCGCGGCGCGCCAGCGCCGTTCGCCGGCGATTAATTCGTGGCGTCCATCGACCAGCCTAACGACCAGTGGCTGGATGATTCCGTGCTGGCGAATCGACTCGACCAATTCCTGCAACGCCTCCGCTTCGAATTCTTTCCGCGGCTGCAGCGGGCTCGGCACGACTTCGTGCAACTGAACTTGCCGGACTTTCTCGCCGACTTCGAGTGGAAGCGGATCGGGCCGCGCGGCCGGCCGGGCGCCGATGAGTGCGCCAAGTCCTTTGCCGAGTGCAGATTTGGCCATCGGCCCGCAGGCTATCGGAAGCGAGGAAGCTGCGCAACCGCGCCCGCGCAGATCGGCGGTCGTGCGCGCTGTCATCCTGAGCCGCGAAGACGGCGAAGGACCTCGCAGAGGGTGCTTGGTTTTGCCTAACGAGTAATCGCGCAGACGGGAAGCGCTCGAACGTCACAGCACCATTTCGAATTTATCGGCCGCGCAACGACGTCGCGATGGCGTGCGCGCATTGCGCGAGCAGGCGACTTTCCGCGGCGACCAACGGTTTAAATCCGTCGCCGATGATCGGTTCGCGAAAGCTGCCGTTGTGCCGCGATATGGTTTGTCCGCCGCCCGTTTCGATTCGCCAGGAAAGATCGAGGATCGCTTCCTGCCCGCTGATTCCGTGGAACTGGCGAATCTCGATCGCGACGCGGTACTGTGGAGTGAAGCCAGGCTCGAGCGAGCTGTGCACCTGATTCGAATGCAACTCTTGTCCGAGATCGGCGGCGAGCACGCGGCTGACGTTTTCCTGGAGCGAACCGATCCAGCGCGCGTTCGAGGGAAGCTTGAACTCGTTAGGCCCGTTTTGGAAAACGACTTCGGGGCGATCGATGTATCCGGGGAGCGAGACGGGTCCGACGCTCACGCTCGTTCCGGAAGTGCGGCCGACGGTCGCGGGCTGGCTGGCGCTGAGCCGATAAAATTCATCGGACGATCCGCAGGCGGCGAGGAGCGCGGAGATCGCGACGGCGAAAAGTGCGGGGGAAATTTTTGAGCTCATAAATTTTCGCATCATTGGCCGGGCGTTCCTTTCGGTGGCGTGACGCGGCCGGGTTTGCCGAAGATGATGGAGTTCGGTTTGCGATCGAGAGTTCCGGTCAAACTGCGAAGGGAGCGCAAGGTCTCATCGAGTTGGCGGAGTGTTTCGGTGAGGCTCTGGTAAATCGGCGCGTCCTCGCCGAAACCGCCGGCGGTTTTGCTGACGCTGTTCGCGGTATCTTTCACCGCCGCGAGGGCAGCCGTCGCATTGCGCACGGTTTCTTCGAGCGGAAGCGCTTTGATTTTATCCAAGACCGCGACCGCTTTTTCCTGCAACTCGCCCAGGCCGGACGCAACCGTCGGGATGACATGATAGCCTTCGATCTGCGCGATGTTTGCGGGCGACGCGTCCTTTTGAAAATCGAGATCGACGAAAAGTTGGCCGGTGAGAAAACTGCCGGTTTTGAGACTGGCGCGCAGTCCGTTGCTCACACTCTTTTCCATGAATTGTTCAGCCGCATCCGTGCTCTCCGAAGTCAAATTCGTGATGAGCCCGGGGTCCACTTGAATGAAAACCGGCACGCGTCGTTCGGGGTCGTTAGGCAAATAGCGAAAGGAAACGCCGCGGACCGTTCCGATGCGCACACCGCGAAATTCCACGGGCGCGTCTTCGCTCAGACCGCGCACGCTGTCGGAGAAAAGAAGCAGATATGGCATGCTGTCTTTCATGACGAACTTCTTCGTGTCTTCGAGGCTGTCGTAGAGGACGAAGCTCGCGCCGTCATTGACCGCGGGCGCGGATTTTGTGCCGTCAGGTTGCCCGAAAGTGATGCCGCCGAGCAGGAGCGATTCGAGCGTGCCGGCATGAAGATGCAATCCGTTCGCGCCGATCTGCACATCGATGCCGCTGACATTCCAGAACTTGGTGTTGCTCCGTACTAGCTTGGCGTAGTCAGCCGAAATGAAGGCGCCGTATTCGATTTTGCCGTTCTCGGGATGAAAGACGCGCGTCTCGATTTTGCCCGCGCCTAATCCTTTATAGAGAATGGGCGAGCCGGGCGCGATGCCGCCGGCTTCATCGGTGAAAAGCGTGAGGTGCAAACCGGGAACACCTTTCGGGGTCACGGGCGGTTGCTCGAGTCCGATGAATTCGCGCCGCGGTTCTTTGGAAATTCCGGGTTCGAGTTCGATGTAACTTCCGGAAACAATCGTGCTCAAACCGGAAATGCCGGATGCGCCATAACGTGGCCTAACGACCCAGATTTGCGTGTCTTTCACGAGCAGCCGCGTCGCTTCGCTGGTCATCTGCATCTTCACGACAACGCCTTTCAGGTTTTGCGTGAGGTTGATATTTTCGACCGTGCCGATGTTGACGTTCCGGCAGAGGATGGCGGTCTTGCCTTCGACCACGCCTTCCGCCGTTTCGAAATGAACGATGATGTCCGGGCCGCGTTCCGAAAAATATTTCCAGGCCAGCCAAAGCCCGAGAAGCGCGGCCAAAACCGGAATGATCCAGATGGGCGAGAAACGCCGCTTCGGTTTCACGACCGGTCGCAAAGGCGCGGACTCGCGATCCGGATCAAGCTCGCGCTCGGATGTGAAATCTTCAGCCACTAGGAAGAAGGAACATCGCGCGCGGAATGCGCCGCAGCATCCCAGATCAAGCGCGGATCAAAACTCATCGCGGCGAACATCGTTAATACCACCACTGCGGCAAACGAGATCGCGCCCGCGCCTGGATGGATCGAAATGGCGGATCCGAGCTGCACGACCGCGACTAAAATTGCCACCACAAAAACGTCGACCATCGACCAGCGCCCGACGAATTCCGTCACCCGATAAAGCCGGGTCATGGGACGCGCGTGCCGACCAGTGCGCGCGGCGAAGCAAAGCGAAACGATGGAGATGATTTTCAAAACCGGAATCATCACACTGGCGCAGAAGATAATGATCGCGACCGGATAATCGGCCTGCTGCCAAAACTGAATCACTCCGCTGATGATGGTGCTTTTTTGTTCGCCACCGATCGAATCGACTTTCAGCACCGGTAACATATTCGCCGGAAAATAAAGAACGAGCGCAGCAAAAGTAAGCGCCCAGGTGCGCTGCAAACTTTCGCGCTGGCGGAGATGCAGGCTGCTGTTGCAACGCGGGCAACGCTGCTCGTTCACCGGCGAGACGAGGCTGCAAGTGTGACAGAGAGCGAGCCCGCGCTCGGCTGCGGAATTGGGAGAAAATTCGCTCATGGTTCGGCCTTCTCCAAGCGCGTCCAAAGTTCGGCGGGATGAATGGAACCGAGCGCGGCGGTCAGGCAAAGGATCAATCCGACAAAAGCCCAAAAGGAGACGCCAAGCGTGAGCGTGGCCAGCTTGCCGAGCTTGAGCAGACTAACGAGTGCTCCGAGCAGAAAGACTTCGATCATGTTCCAGCGGCGCGCGGCCAGCACCCATCGGCAAAAGAAAATCGCGCCGGGCAGACGACGGTTTCGCGTTAAGGGCAGGACCAAATAAAGGAGACCGCCGATGAGGAGCGTCGGCGCGACCAGAATAAAAAACGAAACAGCGCCGGCCAGGTACGGATAACCTTGTTCGGCCAATCCGGAGGCGCTTTCCCAGAGCAACATTTCGCTGTGCCGAAAGCCCGCGCTCAAGGTCATGAAGGGAAAACAGTTCGAGACGATGAAAAGAAAACCGGAAGCGAAAGACAGCGCGGCGGTGCGTTGCAGAGAATTGCGTTCGTAACTGAGAAGGGAAGCGACGCAGCGCGGACAGACGGCTTTTTCGCCTTCTGTTAAAGCGGGCACTTCCAAAAGCGCGTCGCAATCCGGACAAGCCAGTCGCTGGATGGAATGAAACGGATGCACCTCTTCAATGGCTAACTCACCTCAGCGCGTGGGGCAATTGCGCCTTCTGCGCGCGCGCGTAGCGTGAGCGCCGTGTCCGCCACGCCAGAAGTTTTCACTCTCGGTCATTCGCCCGATCCGGATGACGCTTTCATGTTTTACGCGATGGCGGAGGAGAAGATCGATCTGCGCGGTTATCGCTTCGAGCATCGGCTGGAAGATATTCAAACCCTGAACGAGCGCGCCATGCGCGGCGAGCTGCACATCTCGGCCATCTCGATTCACGCTTACGCGTATGTGAGCGATCGCTATGCGCTGCTGCCTTGCGGCGCGAGCATGGGCGATGGTTATGGGCCAATGGTGGTCGCGCCTAACGAGCAATCGCCTAACGAGTTGAAGAACCAAACCATCGCCATCCCGGGCAAGATGACGAGCGCGTTCCTCGCCTTGCAATTATTTCTCGGCGCCGATTTCAAATACATCATCGTGCCGTTCGATCAGATTTTCGATGCGGTCAAAGCGGGCCGCGCGGACTGTGGGCTAATCATTCACGAAGGCCAGCTCACTTACGAGCAGGCCGGATTCAAAAAGATCGTCGATCTCGGCGAATGGTGGAAACGCCAGACCTCGCTGCCGCTTCCGTTAGGCGGAAATGTTTTGCGCAAAGACATCGCCGAACCAGTCCGGCGCGATCTGCTGCAAATCATGCGCGAAAGTATCGATTACGGTCTCGAGCATCGCGCGGCCGCGGTCGAGCATTCGATGCCTTACGCGCGTGATATGGATGCGGCGCTGGCCGGGAAATTTATCGGTATGTACGTGAACGATTACACGCGCGAATATGGCGAGAAAGGCCGGGCCGCCATCCGGGAATTTCTTGGCGCCGCGGAAGCGCGCGGTTACCTCGATCACAAAGTCGAACTCGAATTCGTCGAATAACTGGGCGCGAATGCGCTGATTATTTCTTCGTCTTGTCGCCGGGTTTTCCGGCCGTCATCACATACGCTTTCACCTTGCCGAATTCTGTCTTGAAACCGGTCGAGAAATCGCTCGTGCCGTACTCAAAAAGGACGACGAAACAGAACGCAAAAAAAACAAACAGGCAGGCCCAGAAAAGCCCGCGAAGCAAAGCCATGCGGGCGACCGTATCTTAGCGATTCCTCGCGGTCAACGTTGGCCGGCTAACGAATTCCGAATTTGAAGCAGGTATCGAAACTGCCATGCTTCCCGCGCCATGCGCGTCCCTCTCCTCGATCTAAGCGAACAGTATCGCGCACTCGCCGCGCCTATTCGCGCGGAGGTGGATGAGATTCTCACCACTCAAAATTTCATCCTCGGGCCCAAGGTGGCCGCGTTCGAAGCGGCCATTTGCCGCTACTGCGATGCGCCGCATGCGATCGGCGTCTCTTCGGGAACGGATGCTTTGCTCGCCCTCCTCATGGCCCTGGAAATTGGCGCGGGCGACGCGGTGCTCACAACGGCGTTTACTTTTTTCGCGACCGCGGGATGCATCGCGCGCGTCGGCGCGACGCCAGTCTTCGTTGATATCGACCCGGCGACTTACAACATTTCGCCTGCGGCACTGGCGGAATTCCTTCGCGAAAAATGCAAGCGCGATGCCAGCGGCGCGCTCCGCGACCGAGAAGGTCGACGCGTCCGCGCCATCGTTCCCGTCCATCTTTTCGGTCTTTCCTGCGATATGGCGCCGATCCTCGCTCTCGGCGCGGAATACGATCTGGTCATCGTCGAAGATGCCGCACAAGCGATCGGCGCGGAATACCCGCTGGCACAGGGTTCCGCGAAAGCCGGCACCATGGGCGAAGCCGGTTACTTCAGCTTTTATCCCTCGAAAAATCTGGGCGCAGCCGGGGATGCCGGGCTTGTCGTTTGTCGCGAGGAAATGCTCGCTCACAAATTGCGCGTCTGTCGGCAGCACGGAATGGAGCCGCGTTATTTTCATCATTTTATCGGGGGCAATTTCCGGCTCGACGAAATCCAGGCGGCCATTCTGAACGTGAAACTTCCTTACCTTGATGGATGGTCGGCCGCGCGCCGCGCGGTCGCCGATTTCTACCGCGCGGAATTCGATCGCCGCAGCCTAACGAATTGTCTGCAGCTTCCTCCGGAGCCCTATCGCGCCGCCGGCCTAACGAATCATCACATCTACCACCAATATGTCGTTCGCACCGAGCAACGCGACGCCCTCCAGGCTCATCTGAGCGCGCGGGAAATTGGGCAGGCGATTTACTATCCGCTCGGACTCCACGAACAGGACTGCTTTCGGTATCTCGGCTACAGCGCGGGCGATCTCCCAGAAACCGAACGCGCCGCGCGCGAGACGCTCGCGTTACCGATTTACCCCGAACTGAGTCGCAAAGCGCAAACCGCCGTGATCGACGCGATCGCTGAGTTTTTCGGCTAGCCCAAATTACTTGCGACCTCCCGGCGACCACCTTATATCAACGCTCGCGTTAAACGGGTAGGTACCGAAGTGGCCAAACGGGGCGGACTGTAAATCCGCTGGCTTACGCCTTCGTTGGTTCGAATCCAACCCTGCCCAATCTTTTTTCTCTGGCGAAGTTACCTTTCGGTAAGAGCTACATCGAGGCACTGGAATGTCTTTTCCTGCACGGGTCCAAAGAACGCCGACCGCACGCAGAAAGGTCGAGCAAGCGCCGCCAGCTCGAGGAGTCGCGCCAGTTGATGGTTGCACTTAGCCCGACCGCCGGGCACCCGGTCGCTCCGCCAGGCTGGGATGCAAAAGATCAGAGCCAGAACAAGGGATGCCCGAACAAGTCGGCTGATAGTATTTAAGCCAACGAAGAGGTCATAAACGGTGCCAGGTAGAAAGACCCGATCGGAACGGGCCTGATATGCAGCGATCACGGCAACGAATGACACCAGCGCGATGACAAAGTAACCAAAAGTGACTGCGATAATAAACTTAGCACACTGCTCCTATAAGCTATCTAAACAGATCGCTTAATGGTGGGATCACTTGCTCCTCTGGCTTGCGGCAGTCGCGTAAAACTCCAGAAGAGCTTTAGCGAATTCTTCCGGCTGATCCAGAAAGGCTGCGTGGCCCGCATTTTTTATTTCGAGGACTTCCGCATTTGGCATTCGCTTCGCCATTTCTCGCGCGTCGGTCAGGCTAAGGTTGGAGGCGGCAATGAGCAACGCAGGCCGATTGAATTTTTCTAACGACGGCCGCCGATCAGTAACGAAGATATCCATCGTTAGCATCGCGATTCCGGTATCTACCGGCGTTTTCATCGCTTCCTCCACTAGCGTATCGGCTTCTCTCCTCGGTAATTTCGTTTTCATTATCGCGCCAAACATTCCTTCAGAATATTCCTTGGGATGCGCTGAATAGATCGCGAGATGACCGAGGATCGCCTCACTCGCCGCCAGCGATTGTTCGAGTTCCTTCGGACCGGCGGCAACTGCGGCATCCACCAGGACAAACCCAGAAACCCCTTCGGTGCCATACCTGGCGACGTAGGCCGCCACATCCTGCACTCCTTGCGACCAACCAACCATGACCACTCCTCGTAACTTCAATTCCTTCATCAACGCAGCCATATCATCAGCACGATCTTCCGGCGCGTTCCCAGCCGACACGCTACTGGAACGGCCCTGCGACCGCGGATCGAATGTAACCACCCGATGAGTCTGCCCGAGTCGTTGCATCTGGTCCTTCCAGATCAGCGCTGAAGTTCTCCACCCAGGGATTAGTAGAATAGTGCGTTCGCCCTCGGCCTGATTTTGCCAGTAGTGCAGGCGAACGCCCGAATTAAGCGTAACATCACCTTCGTCGGACCTCGCTGGCGCGCCGCCAAGGAAGAAGAAGAGAACGGCGCCGATCCATGCCGAAGATTTCCGGGCTCGTTTCATTATTTCCGCCTTTGTCTACTTCTAAAGGGGGACAACCTTCCCTTTATCTGCTTCTACATTTAAGAAGCTAAAGAGGCGGCGGCCAACGCCGCCGCCTCATGAAAGCTCACCTAACCGTTAGAACTTCTTCGACACTTCGAAGTAGACGAAACGACCGAACGGATCGTAGAGAGACAAGTCAGTCGCGCTGTTAGCACCCGCGACGAAGGGAGGTGTTTCATCAAAGATGTTGTTGCAACCCACCGCGACAGTAGTGCCATCGAGCAGACGTTGAACCGGGGACATGACTGGCGCTCCGGCTACTGCGGGACTGCCTTTCCCATCCATCATGGTTTTCGCATCCTTCGAATCCGTCATCTCTCCCGGCTTAGTCTTCCCCTTAAAGGTGTATGAAAGACGGCCGTCCACGCTGAAGTAGTCGTCGATCGTATCCAGCGTTCGCTGATCGACCGCTTCCGGGTCCACTCCCACCACGTTCTTTAGCTCAGGAATGTAGTTTGCGTTTCCGGAAGAGTAAACCCAGCAAAACGATATTCCGCCAGGAAGGTCAGCTTGTAATCTGTGAATGCTGCCGCTCCTTCCGCTCCGTCTAGGTTAGAAATGTTGAAGTAGTTAGTCAGCGGCGTCGTCTTGGCCTCCACCTGGGTGAAAACGACCGAGGCGACTCCCAACTCCAACTGACCGAACCGTTGCAGATCTATGTTATAACGTAGCGAGGAATCGAAGCCTTCCACTCTCAATGCTCCGATATTCACCAAGTTATCGATGTAGAACACTGAAGCCAGGTTACCAAAAAGCTGGCCCGCCGCTGTAACCGGCACCGCCCCGGTCTGACCAGGGAAGTTGTTGAAGGCCACGAGGTTCGCATACGGTGAATTTGGGCCTCTTTCATTGACACTGTTCAGGATGACGGCGCCGCCGAGGACGGCGACGATTTCCTGCTGCAATGTGCGGAAGTAATCTATCGATACAGTCAATCCCGGAAGGAAGCTCGGGCTATAAACTAGGCCTGCGGTGTAAGATTCCGCCTTCGAAGGGACTAGGTTAGGGTTCGTCCCAGCCGAGACCTGGGCCTGGTCCTGCACCACCGGCGCGCCCGTGACCGGGTCTTTGAAACTGATTGACGGCGAAAACCCTAGAGCGGTCGGTCCGTTGAGCTGGAATAGGTTCGGCGCCACGAATGAGTTGGAGTAGGTCGCACGCAAGGTCAGGTCTTTGATCGGCTGATAGCGCAGCGAAACCTTCGGCACCTTAGCGTCTTCCGATACACCTTCGTAATGGTCGTATCTGCCGGCTAGGTCCAGTTCGAGGCTATAAACCCACGGAATCTTCTGCGACGAACCGATGATCGGAACGCTTAACTCCCCGTAAAAGGAGTAGATGCTTCGGCTGGCATTGATCTGTTGGATCGGCACGGAACCGACAAAGATTTCAGGCGAATCCTGGACCTTGAATCCTTCCACCCGGTACTCTGCGCCCAAGGCGATGCCGACGGCCCCGCCAGGAAGTTCGAAGGGGAAACCGTTGATCTTGCCATCAAAGACCTCCTGGTAGGAGCTTAACTTCCGGATGTTGTTTCCAAAGAAGGTCGAGAACTGACCGGGAGTAACCTGCCCGGGATTAGTCCCGACGGGGTTGATCGCGAAAAAGTCGAATGCCGGTATTGGATTCCCGTTATTATCCGTCGCGGTGCCCGCAATGGCCGCGTTTAATTGGGTGGCATTGACCAGGCCAGCGTTGACGAAGTCCGTCGCATATTTGCTATAATAGGTTGCAACTTCCGCCGTCCAACCTTTGGCAAACTCCGAGCGAAGTCCGCCAAGGAAGCGGTAAAAGTTATTGTCCTGAGTAAATGTGCGGGGATTGGTCTGGTAGCGATTGTTTACGAATAAACGATTGTTACCGGTGAGGGTGTTGGAATCAATCTGGAGTTGGAATGGGTTGAAGATGGTATTCGTAACTCCGGGAACGTAGGCGGGACTTGTTACATCATCGTTCGTGCCTACCCGGCCTGGCGGGATCACGACTCCGGTTCCGTTATTTAGCGGCTGTGCGTTCAGGAAGCTTTCGCTGTGATTTCTTGTGTAAAGAAAGTCGCCGAAGAGCTCGAGTTGTTTTCCGAAAATCTGGTGCGTGAACGAGGCGTAGGCGTTGGTATTAGAGATATCCAACGTGCTCGAAGGAACCTGCGACAGGTCATAGGAAGTGATCGTCGATTGAGGCACTTGGTTATAGACGCCAGGCAGCTGTGCGTACTGTCCTGGATTGGCCGCGCCAGAACCCGGGGGTGGCGGCGCAATGCTGCCCGGGACGACGCCAGCATCAAAAGGCGAGTTCAGGGCCGGCCGACCAAAAGGCTGGAGCGGGTCCACTCCGTTCAATAGATAAAATTTGGTCCCGCCGCCTTGGTTATCGCGTCCGACGCCGCCGAAAGTCGTTGTTAAGCCACCGGGAATGCGCGAATAAGCGCGCTCCCGTTCAAAGAGCGGATCTTCTTCTAAGTATTGAAAGCCCACTGTCACATGAGTGGTATCATTGCCAACGCCAGCGACGACAAACGCACGGCGCTCCGCCACACCCGGCTCCACACTGAAGCCGTAGCGAGCGCCGAGCTCGACGCCGGTGAAGTCTTGCTTGAGGAAGATGTTAACTACTCCGCCAACTGCGTCCGACCCGTAGAGAGCGGATGCTCCATCCTTTAAGACGTCGATTCGGCTAATGAGTGCAGTGGGGAAGAGGCTGACGTCGGAGAACTGAATTCCGCCGACCGAAACAGCGGCGGCATCGGCGATGCGACGCCCTTCATACAACACCAGGGTAGGCAGACCGCGAATCGAAATGACGGAACCTCCGAGCGTGGCGCCGCTGGCGATATTGGCATTAGTGTTACCAAGGTTGCCAGCGCCGACGAAGTCCGGATTGCGCTTTTGCAAAACGGTCAGGACATCGGTGCTACCGGAACGGTTAATTTCCTGGGTAGTTATAGTATCCAGCGGCGAGGCGGTCACTTCCTCAGCTGTCGGAATGTACGACCCGGTGACCACGACGCGCTCCGTGCTCGCTTCGCCGGTCGATGCCGGCGCCGGAGCGGGGGCCGGACCAGGGCCGTTCTCTGGCAGCGATGAAGGAGGCGAACCCTCCGGGCTTTGAGCTTTCAGGCTCATACTCACGAGCAAGGACAATCCGACTCCGGCCAGCAGCGCAGTGCGGACCGTGCCCAGTCTCTGTATAATGTTTGTGATCATTTGTTTCTCCATTGGTTTGGTTAAGCTTGGTTTCTGAGGCGACAGTCTTACCTCCGGCCGTTCAATCATCGTTAGGACTTAGAACAGACGATTGCGGACTCCGCTTCGACAGTGCCAAGGATGCTGCGGCGGTGAAACGTCGCATTCCGCCGGCGACGACGGAATCGGCCTAACGAGTGCTAAGGACGCCTGGAATCGGCGTTATCTTTGAGCGTGATCGGACGCTGCGTTTCCGCGAGGATCCGATCGAAGCGCGGGTCGCCGCGCAGTTCGTCCCACATCGGATTGAACTTTAGCTCCCCGTAGTTAGGGCCGAAGGGAAGCTGCACCAAAGTGCTTAGGATATTTAGGGCGCCGTCGCGGTCGCCAGTCCAGGTTAGGACTTCCGCGAGCCAGGTCCCACAACTCTGGCCTACGATCGCATCAACCGACGGAGGACATATCTCGACCGCTCGCCTCGCCCCGCGGATTGCTTCTTCCTCGCGGCCCAGGCCAGCGTCTGCCTCTGCCAGCTCGCTAAGAAGTTCGGGCCCGGCTGGACGCTTTTCCAAGGCTAACTCGAGCAGGCGCCGTGCGGTTTGGAAAGCTTCCCGCGCCTCGGGCGCTTCGCCGGCCGCACGATAGATCAACCCGATAGTAAGCCAGTAGAAAGAATTTGCTTTCAATTCTTGTCTGGCATTGCGAGTCGCGCTCCTCGCGCCCTCGAAGTCCCGATTAAGTAGAAGAAGCCAAAGCCTCGCTAACTCCGGCTCCGAGTTATCGTGAGCCATATCTAAGGCTGCTCCGGCCGCAGGCAAGTCGCCGCGACCTATTTCGATTTCACTTTTTAGCCGCCAAAGCATTCCGCTCTCGGATACTGGCAACCGTTCGGTGGCTTCATCGACCACGCGCAATGCTTCGTCATATTGCCTTAGGGCCGCGAAATTTTGCGCCAAATTATAGGCAAGCTGCGGCGCTTGCGGGTCAAGCTCCGCAGCCTTCTTGCTGTCGCGAATCGCCTCGGGCCATTTTGCCAGTCGCCGTTCCACCAAACCAGCCAGACTATAATATTCAACCTCGTGCGCGCCGGAAGGAGCTAACATTGAAAGCTGTTGCTCGGTTCCGCGATAGTCGACTAAGCCATCGTAGTAATAGCGAGCCAGAGCCAGGCGTGCTTCTTCCAAGTTAGGCTCAAGCCGGAGGGCAGTCTCCGCCGCATCTTTCACCGCGGCCAGGCGCTGTGGCGAATGATCATCGCCGTAACGGTAAATGTAAACGTGCGCTTCGCTAAGCAGGCAATACGCCAGGGCGAAACTTGGATCACGCGCGAGCGCTTTCTCCAGCAGCTGGACCACCTCGGGCCAGGCCTTATTCGGCTCGGGAACTCGCGCGTCGTTCATCGCGGCCCGCGCCCGCAGGTAGAGGTCATAAGCCTGCATATCCTGCGTCGGCCTTTTCCAGATGGCCGCTTTCTCACGAGAAGAAAGGGTCGCCTTTAGTTGCGCGACGATGGTTTGGGCAAGTTCGCTTTGCAGCGCGAAAAGATCTTCCACCTTCCGATCGTAATGTTCCGCCCAAATTTGCGCTTCCGTCCGGGTATCGACCAGTTGCACGTTAATGCGAACGCGGTCTCCGGAGATTTGCACGCTGCCTTCGAGAACATTGGCCACGCCGAGGTCCCGGCCGATCTGTTTAATGTCGCGCGTCTTCGAGCGATAACTCGCCACGCCGCTGCGGCTGATCACTTTCAGATCTTCCACTTTCGCGAGGTCGGTCAGGATATTGTCCTGAACTCCATCGGCGAAATAGGACGGCGGATTATTGTTGCCGAAATTATCGAAAGGAAGAACGGCGATACTCTTCGGACCCTCGCCGGCAGTTTACACCGGAGGCGGCACGACCACGGCGCGGATCGATTTTTGCGAACGCCACCATTGCGCTCCGATTAAGCCAAGGACGAGCACAATCACCAGCGCGGTGATCATGAGCGCGCGGCGCGCCGGCTGGTTGCGAGCGACCAGGCGCTCCGCGCGATAACGCACACCTCGGCCGCGCGCTTGCACTGGTTCATGCGCGAGATGCCGGCGAATGTCCGCCGCCAATTCATTGACCGAGGGATAACGGCACTCTGGTTGTTTGCGCAACGCAAGGAGGGCAATGGCGTCGAGATCTCCGCGAAGAAGTCGCGCCGTCTCGGGCTCGCCGGCCGCGACACCTGGCGGCACGGGATCTTGTTCCCGAACGACGCGCGCAATTTCTTCACGCGATGGATGCGAATTAGAAAACTTGCACGGCTTTTCTCCGCTCAGCATTTCATAGAGCAACGCGCCGAGCGCGTAGACATCGCTTGCCTCGGTAATGGGACGGCCGTCGGCTTGCTCGGGCGAGGCGCAAATCGGCGTTAGGCGTTGTTCTGCAGCCGCGGTCAGCTCGACTGCTCCCTGGCCGTCGGTCAAAAGTTTCGCAATTCCGAAGTCGAGCAGCTTCGGCTCGCCGTCCGCGTTCACCAGAATGTTGCTCGGCTTCAGGTCGCGATGAATGACGTGATTGTGATGCGCCACTTCCACCGCCGCGCAGATTTTCAAAAAGATGGCCAGGCGATCCGTAATCGAAAGTTCACGCTCGCGAACGAAAAGTGTCACCGGCGCGCCGGCTACGTATTCCATGACGAAATATGGCAAGCCGTCGCTCGTCGTGCCGGCGTCAAGCAGCCGCGCGATATTAGGATGGTCGAGGCGCGCGAGAATGTGCCGCTCGGCGGCGAAACGACGCAGCACTTCATCAGTATCCGTGCCGCGTTTTAATACTTTAATCGCGACCTCTTTTTCAAATTGGCCATCGGCGCGCGCGGCCAAATAAACCGTGCCCATTCCGCCGTGGCCGAGCTCGCGCGTGACCAGGTAAGCTCCGATGCGCCATCCTTCCGGCGAAGGCTCGTCGTGCCACAAATTCGCCGTGGCGTGTTCGGCGCAATCCTCGAACGAGTCGGTTTCGTCTTTCGCTAATTCTTCCGCTTCGCGAACGAGCGAGTTGGCTTCATCGCGCAGCGCCGGATCGTTTCCGCAGCGTTCTTCGACCAGCGCCAAACGCGCGGATGTGGTCGTCTGCTCAAGCGCGTCGGCGACGATGTCCTTCAAATAATTCCAATGCTGCGGGTCGATCTTCGCGCGGAGCCGCGCCGTGGTTTTGACAGTCATCGATCTTGCAGGACTCGTTAGGCTAGCTTGTGGAAAGTTCTCGTCGCAGCCAAATCTTCGCCACCGTCCAATCGCGCTTCACCGTCGCTGGTGAGACCGCGAGGACCTCGGCGATTTCAGCAATCGTTAGGCCACCGAAGAAGCGCAACTCCACAATTTGCGCCTGCCGGCGATCGAGCATTTCGAGTTCGCTTAACGCTTCGTCAAGCGTTGTTACGTCGATCTTGCGGCTTTCATAAAATTCCAACGTCATTTGCATTCGATCCGCGCCGCCGCGTTTTAATCGATGTTTCGCGATCGCATAATTGGTCAGCGTCTGCCGCATGACACGCGCGAAAATGCCGATGAAATGCTCGGGATTTTGCCACTCAACGCTCGGCTGATTGCGCAAACGCAAATAGGCTTCGTGCACCAGCGCGGTGCTTTGCAAAGTGTGTTCGGCGCGTTCGCCGCGCAGGTAAGCCGTGGCCAATCGACGCAGCTCTTCATAGACCGCGGGCATCATTTCCTCGACCGGTCCGGACTCGATTTTACCAAGCATAGATGCGCTCTGCGAAAGCGGCGGAACGGATGGAAGCTCGCTCGCGGGCGCGCTCATCCGAAGTTGCGTAGTGGACATGGCGACGTGCCAGCTTAGCCAACTCGGATCGGAAATTCCAGCATCTCACTCAATCCATCCGCGCATGGGCGTCGGAGATTTTTTAAAAATCTTCTAACCGCGCGAGCTGTTTTCGCCGCCTCCGTTGCATTAACAGATGTGAAGGAAATAAATTCGATCCCGTCGCGCCCGAGCGCATCGTCCTCCATCCGCCCGCCAGAAAGAAGCGCGGCCATGATTGAATTCATGGGCCTGAAGCCTGACTTGAAAACGCCGCGCGCCGTCGGATTTCTGGGATTCGATGGAGTCACCACTCTCGATCTGACCGGACCGCTGGAAGCATTCGCGACCGCGCGCAGCAACGAAGGAAAAACGCGTTGCTACGAGACCGTGCTCGTGGGCGTGACGAATAAAATTTTCGTTGCCGGCTCGGGCGCCACCTTCAAAGCCGAGCACACCATCCGGAGCGCGCCCGCATTGGATACGATCATCATTCCGGGCGGCGCGGGTCTGCGCAATCCGGAGACCAATCGCGCGATTGCAGAATGGCTGAACGGTCTCGGAAATAAGGTGCGGCGCATCGCTTCGGTCTCGACTGGAATTTATCCGCTCGCACAAAGCGGCTTGCTCGATGGTTGCCGCGTGACCACGCATTGGCGGCACTCGCAAATGGTCGCCAGCACTTATCGCCGTCTGAAAGTCGACGACTCCGCTTCGTTCATCAAAGACGGCTGCTTTTACACGAGCGGCGGTGGCACCGCTGGGATCGAGATGAGCCTGGCTTTAATCCAGGAAGATTACGGAGCGAAGACCGCGCTCGGTGTGGCGCGCGAGCTGGTTGTCAATTTGCGCCCGTCCGATCCCGGCGAACGTCCCTTGGATCCGACGGTCGACCAAAGCAGCATCGAGGAACGTCTGGCCGAGCTGCCCGGCTGGATTACCAGCCGCCTCCGCGCCAATCTTTCCGTGGAGGTTTTGGCGGAACGCACCTGTCTTTGCCCGCGGCATTTCAGCCGTTTGTTCAAACGCGCTTTTCAAAGCACGCCGGCCGATTTCGTCGAACAACTGCGCATCAAAGAAGCAGCGCGTCGTCTCGCTTCGCAACCGGCCAGCATTGGCGGAGTGGCGGATTCGGTTGGCTTCAAAAGCACGGAAGTTTTTCGCCGCGCCTTTGAGCGACGCTTTGGCGTCACGCCGCGAACATTTCAAAAACAAATTCGCGAGAACGCGAGCAAGCCTGAGCGCAAACTGGCGCGCGCTGTTTAATCGGCAGCAACCAAAACGAACAAACGTCCATGCCGAACATGACTCCAAAACTAATTGGACTCATCGGCTTCGATCGCGTGACCGCGCTGCATTTGGTCGGACCAGCCGAAGCGTTCGGCGCGGCCACGCTCGATGACGGTTACGGTGGACGGATTCCCTGTTATGAAGTGCTGACCGTCGGCGTGCCGTCGGACCGATTTCGCGCGGAGTCGGGCGTGGAATTTCAAGCGCAGACAAATTTTGCCGACGCGCCCGAGTTCGACACCATCATCGTGGCCGGCGGCATGGGCATTCGCGAAAACGGCATCGGCGAGGAAATCTCCCGACAGCTTCTCCGTCGCGTTTCCACCACGCGGCGGCTCGCCTCTGTCTGCACCGGATTGTATGGCGTCGCGCCGACCGGCCTGCTCGACGGGCGCGAAGTCACGGTGCATTGGCGATTTGCGCGCGAAGTTTCGCAGCGTTTTCCCAGACTGCGGGTCAACCACAAACGGCCCTTGATCCAGGATGGCGTCTATTTTACTTCGAGCGGTTTAGGCGCGGGCATCAATCTTTCCCTCGCGATGATCCGGGAAGATTATGGCCCGCATGTTGCGCAAGCGGTCGAGCGCGAGCTGATCATTTATCCCACGCCTAACGAACGCAAAGAGAGTCCGGGCGACACGCTTTCCGAGATTCGCCCTAACGAGAGGTTCGCCGACCTCGTGCCCTGGATCGTGCGCAATCTCCAAGGCGATCTCTCCGTCGAAATCCTGGCGCGCCGCGCCTGCATGTGCCCGAATCATTTTAGCAAAGCGTTCAAGAGCGTCTTCGGACAACCGCCGCGAGTCTTCGTAGAAAATCTTCGCCTGAATGAAGCGCGCCGACGCCTCTCGAAACGGCAAAAAACAATTCGCGGCGTCGCTGCTTCCGTCGGATTCACCGATGCCGCCGCCTTTCAGCGCGCGTATCACCGGCGCTTCGGAGCCAGCCCAAGTAGCAGCTTCGCCGCCGCCGAACGCGAGAACTTCAAGCGAAAGTCGCGCGAGACGGCAGGGGTTTTGTCCGAACTCTAAATCTTCCGCAGGAGGATCGCCTAACGAGTGCGCTTCTTCGCGCCTCGGCCCGACGAGGATTTCTTGCTGCTCGATTTCTTCGCGCCTTTACCCGCCGACTTCGCTCCGCGCGCGCTTTTTGACTTCGCGCTGCTTTTCACCGCGCCGCGCCTTTTGCTCGAGCTCTTCACGGCGCTCGATTTCTTCGCCGCTTTTTTCGGGGCCGATTTCGCGCTCCGCTTCTTCGCACCGGAAGACTTGTTAGACTTTCGGCTGGAGGATTTCGCGCCACCGCGAGCGGACGAAGATTTTTTGCTGGCCGCTAAAGCTGTTCCCGCTTTCGCCGCGACCTTTTTGGCGCCGGCGCGCGCAACACGTTTTGCCGTTCCGGCCGCGTCGCGCACCGCTTCTTTCGCAGTCGCCACGTTCTCCGGCTTCGACGCGGCTCTGCCCGCCATCGCGCCAATTAACCCACCAACGACCGTGCCGACCGGCCCCGCGACGCTGCCCATGACTGCTCCCGCCGCCGCGCCCGCGGTCGTTCGGGAGATGGATGGAATTTCGATTTTATCGGAGTCGGAGCTTGCGGATGATTGATTTTCGTTTGCCATAAGTTGAGAAGGTTACGGGTTGGTTCGCTGTTACAGTTTCCCTCTATATCGAACGTGAACGCAGCCGCGCGTTGTTCGCAGCGCAAAAAAATTTCGTTAGATCGCAGATTCCTTTCGATAAACAAAAAAGCGCCCGATTTTCACCGGGCGCTTTTCGTAAAGTTAAAGTTGCGAGATCAGCCTTAGCGACCGCGTCCGCTGCGTCCGCCGCCACCGCCATCGCGACGGCCTCCGCCTCCGCCACCGCCGCCATAGCCGCCGCCACCACCGTAG
>CAXSCV010000038.1:20555-28636 GCA_964235895.1 uncultured Chthoniobacterales bacterium | reverse complement strand
AGCCAGAACTTGTGGCGACGGCTGAGTTTAACGGAATTGCGGCGCATGCGCGGTCAGAACGCGAGGAGCTTTGCCGCGCTCGAGGACGACGGCATCCGCGCGATAGGTGCGAAGAATACCGCAGGATTCTTCGCCACGAGCGAGCACGATTTTCGTTAAAGCATCCGCTGCCAAACAACTCGGCGCGCTGACCGCAATGCTGCGCGAACGAATGTGCGGCCGGCCGGTGCGGCCATCGATCAGCGGACTAACGAGTCGTCCGCGATATTTTTTTTGGGTGAAATAAATACCCGAGGTCGCGATGGCGCGATTCTGCAAGTGAACCACGCCGGCGGCGTGGCCCGGTTGCGCGGGATCGCGCAAGCAAACTTCCTGCGGCTCGTCGCCGAAAACGCAAAGGTCGCCGCCCGCGTTTACGCTCCCGCTCGCGATGCCGGCCGCGCGCAAACATTTTATCGCGCGATCGACCGCGAAACCTTTCGCAATGCCGCCGAGATCGATCGAAAGCGCGCGCGCAAAACGAACGCGATGCCGCGGATGCAAGATGATGTCGTGAAAGCTGGCGGCCTCGTCGACTACTTCGCCATCCGGCAAGAAGCCCCAGCGGCTGAGCAACGGCGCGACCGTGATGTCGAAGGCGCCGCCACTAACGAGCGCGAATTCCTGAGCGCTCGCGAGCACGCGCCAGGTCCATTCGTGCACGCGCACGCTTTCATGAAAAGCATTTCGATTCACGCGGCTGAGATCGCTCGCCGGCTCATGAAAACTCATCAGCGCCTGCACCTGTGCGATCGCGCGAAACGCGCTCTCCAAGCCGCTGCGCAAACGAGATTCCGCCGCGCCGCCAACCCGCATCTCGACGTAAGTGCCGAGGAGCGGACGAGCCCGTTTTAGTTCAACGGAGCGCGACATCGTAAAGCGCGAGCAGGCGTCGGACGCCGTCGGTGATATGGCGCGAGGAGAGCGTGGCGCCGCTGATATTCTTGATGTCTTTATCGAGCTCGAGCGGCGCGGTCTTGGTCTTGCCGGTGAATTGCGCGCGCCAGGCGGAATTGCGCACTTCGCCACCGTAACTTTCGCGATAATCCATGATCTCGATCCCGCGAACCGCGCCGTCCGCGTTCAGGCCGAGCGCGTAGGTGATGAACTCATGTTTGCCGAGAACTTCGTCCACGATGAACCATCCGCCGCCGCTCACGCGCCAGATGCGTTGCTCGTCGTGCAAGAGGCGGACGTGGCTTTGCTGTTCAATCCGCTTCCGCTGTTCCGCCGTCAGCTTCAGCGGCATGGCGGTGAAACTTTTGCCGGGAAAAATTTCCTGCTGCGCCTGCTCCACGCGCAGGTAAGTGACCGCGAAACCTGAGGAAGCGAGGAAGGTGAGGGGGAGGGCGGTGAAGAAAACCTGCGAGCGCATGCGGCGGAGTTTTAGAAATTAAAGCCGACCTTCAAACGGAAAAGATGCCGCTGCTCTTCGGCGAAAGTCATGCCGTCGGCTGGTTCGCCGATTCCTTTGCCGCCGATCTGGTAGTTGTAAGTGAGCGTGGCCCACCAATTTTTCTGCGAATAATGCAGACTTGGGCCGGCGTAGAAAACGCGATGCTCAAATTTGTAAAGATCGAAGAGCGGATATTCCGCGCGGGTGTGCGCCTCGACTCCGGCGAACCAATTTGGCGCGAAACGATACGTGCCCGCCGCTGCGACCTCGTAGGAAAACTCGCGTGGATATTCTTCGGCCGGTTGTTTTCCCCAGGCCCATTCGGCGGCCATATTTAGCGCGAAAATCAACGTGTCATCTAAGAAATCTTTCTGCAGATCGATCTCGGGTTTGAGGTAACGCTCGTGTTGCCGCAGACCGTCGACCTCGTCGTTGATCAGGTATCCGCCCTCGAGCCGCAGCGCCAGGCCGACCGGATCCTTGAAGGGACTGAGTAGACGATATTTCGCGGAGAGCGCGCCGCCGCCGAGGCGATAATTGTTGCGATTATCGAGCGCGTCGCGGTCGCCATCGACGCCCTGATTGTAGAAATAATGTTGCTCGAGCGAAACGCTCGCCTGGAAGCGATCAGTGAAACCATATTCGTATTCCGTCTCGAAATCGGAGCCGACATAAGTGCCTTCCGCCTTGCCCGTGCGCACGGTGATGAACTGGTAAACCTCGCTGCGGTGCGCCGGCAGCGTCTCCGCGCCGCGGACAAAACCCCAGAGCTGTTCGTCGGCGCGCGCGCTTGGTTTGAGGAAAACGAGGGCGGCGGTCGCGAACAAAATCAGGCGCGGGGCAAATCTCATCAAAAACGGATAACAGGCCTCGGGCCTGCCGGCTGTCGGTGAATTGCCATCTTTTAGCGGTCGCTTGCGGAGGGCCAGCGGCGCGGTGATGAAAACAGCGCGATTCGCGCTAAGCTCAGCGCGATGACTTCCGCCGAAATCCGCCAATCGTTTCTCGATTTCTTTCGCGAGAAAGGGCACACGATCGTGCCGTCGTCATCGCTTCTGCCGGACTCGCCGAATCTGCTTTTCACCAACGCCGGCATGAATCAGTTCGTGCCGATTTTTCTTGGCCAACAAACGCCGCCGTGGACTCCGCCGCGCACCACCGATACGCAGAAATGTATCCGCGCAGGCGGCAAACATAACGACCTCGACGATGTCGGCCTCGACACTTATCACCACACTTTTTTCGAGATGCTCGGCAACTGGAGCTTCGGCGATTACTTCAAAAAAGAAGCGATCGAATGGGCTTGGGAATTAGTGGTCGAACGCTGGGGCCTTCCGCCGGAGCGACTTTACGCGACGGTTTATAATCCTGGGCCTAACGAGCCGTCCGAGTTCGATCAGGAAGCGCACGATCATTGGGCGCGACTATTCGTTAGGGCGGGATTGAATCCATCGGTGCAAATCGTCAACGGGAACAAGAAAGACAATTTCTGGATGATGGGCGACACCGGCCCGTGCGGACCGTGCTCCGAATTGCACATCGACCTCACGCCGAAGGGCGACACCAAGGGCTCGTTAGTCAACGCGGGCGATCCGCGCTGCATCGAGATTTGGAATTTGGTTTTCATCCAGTTCAACGCCAACGCCGACGGCACTTTCGTTCCACTTCCCGCGCGCCATGTCGATACCGGCATGGGTTTCGAGCGCGCCTGCTCCATCATCCAAGGCACGAAAGGGTTCACCGATTTCACCGGCATCATCTCGAACTACGAGACCGATGTCTTTCGCCCGATCTTCGACGAAATCGAAAAAATGAGCGGTTTTCACTACGCGAGCACACTCCCCCGTTCGGACGGTAGCATCTTGGGACGCCAGACTGATGCCGATAGTTCTGCCGGCGCCGCACCGGTTCAGCAGGATGGCACCCGCAGTTCTGTTTGCGCCACTCCCCTTAACCAGAATGTTAAAAACAGTCCTGTCGGACGCACTCTGGTGGAGAAATCCGGGACAGACAGTCACGCTTTAACCAGTAACGCTCCTCAAAGTGACCAAATCGCCCTCGACATCGCGTTTCGCGTGATTGCCGATCACATCCGCACCCTTAGTTTCGCCATCGCCGACGGCATCCAGCCCAGCAACGAAAGCCGCGGCTACGTTTTGCGGCGGATTCTGCGGCGCGCGGTGCGCTACGGCCGGACGCTCGGATTTCATGAACCTTTTTTCTACAAACTCGTCGGTGTTCTCACCGAAAAAATGGGTGACGTATTTCTCGAGCTCCGTGCGGAACGACGACACATCGAGGACGTTTTGCTGAAAGAGGAGAATGCCTTCAACAAGACCTTGGATCGAGGTATTGAGCTGTTCGAGGAACAGGTCGTAAAGCGAGATTTTCTCAGATCGCCGGTTGTGCTCGTTGCTTCTGAGTTTGCTGAACAAATTCCCGGGCTGTTGGCAACGGTAATTCCCGGTGAATTCGCATTCAGACTTTACGATACGTACGGTTTCCCGCTTGACCTCACCCAGCTGATGGCGCGGGAGCGCGGGCTCACGGTCGATACGGCCGGGTTTGAGAAATTGATGGAGGAACAGCGCGACCGCGCGCGCAAAGCGCAGAAGAAAAGTGTAATCGAACTGGCGGAAGGCGATGCGCGATCGGCCACCAATTTTCTTGGTGATGAGCACGATCATTCCGGCGCAGACGTCGAGGATGTGACGTCAATCAAAGGACGTGCGGCAGTGGTGCTGAATAACTCTGTTTGTTACGCGGAGATGGGTGGGCAGGTGGGTGATCGTGGCGAGATCGAACGCGAGGGCCAGCGCTGGGCGATCGCCGATACGCGCAAGACCGGGAACACTTTTGTTCATATTCTCGAAGGCGAGGATGCGCCGGCGGCGGGCGATCATGTGACGGTGCGCGTGGATGTGCCGCGTCGGCGCGCCATCGAACGGCATCATACAGTGACCCATCTTTTGCATTGGGCGCTGCATGAACTCGTTAGTCGCGAGGCCGTGCAAAAGGGGAGTTACGTCGGCCCGGAGAAGCTGACTTTCGATTTTTCGAGCGCGGCGCTTACGCATGAACAGGTCCGTGATGTTGAGAAATTGGTGAACGAACGCATCTCGGAAAACGCACCGGTTTCGTGGAAGGAAATTCCCTACCGAGAGGCCAGGCAGCGTTCCGAGATTCAGCAGTTTTTCGGCGACAAATACGGCGACCTTGTGCGGGTGGTGCAGATCGGTGGCGCGCCTAACGAGTTGAATGGTTACTCGATGGAGCTCTGCGGCGGGACGCATGTGCGCGCGACCGGGGCGATCGGTTATTTCAAGATCGTCAGTGAATCGGCGATCGCGGCGGGGATTCGCCGGATTGAGGCGGTGGCAGGCGACGAAGTGATGAAATGGGCAGCGAATGAGGCGGCGCGGCAACAGGAGAAATTCGAGATGCTGTCGCGCAAGAAGACAGGCCTGGCGCAACTTCCTGAATTCGCTGGCGAGAGCGCGGACGCGAGCGTCAAATCGATCGAAGCCCGTGCCGGGCAACTGAGGCAACTCGAAGCCGAAGTGCACGATTGGGAAAAACAACAGACGAAAGCGGCGGAAAGCGAATTGCGCAGCCGCGCTTCAAATATCGCGGCGGAATTGGCGGCTTCGCTTATTCCCGGTGACGCGCTCGTCACGCAAGTGGCCGAAGCCGACGGCGCACTCTTGCAGGCGGTCGCCGATATTCTGAAAACGAAAATCGCGGCGCCGATTGTTTTGGCGGGATCAACCAACGGCCGCGTCGATCTAGTAGCGAGCGTGCCGAAGGATTCGAAATTCCGCGCGAACGAAATCATCCAGCAAATCGCTCCGATCGTCGGAGGGAAGGGCGGTGGACGCCCAGACAACGCGCGCGGTTCGGGTAAAGACGCTGCGAAGATTGATGACGCGCTCGCGGCCGTGCGAGCTTTGTTGGCCTAACTGCTCGTTAGGCAGGGCGCTCCTGCAAAGTTTGTTGACATTCCTCGTCGAAATTAATATCCCAGAGGCCAAATCACGTCTCCGGCGATGCGTTTTTCTACACATCGTCATTAGTCCCCCCAGGTATTTATATGATGCACAATTCTTCCTCAGCTACGCCACGTGTCTTTTCGCGCTTGGCGAAATGCGCCAAGCGCAATCACCTGAAGTGCGCTGTGCACGCAGGGTTCGCCTTATTATTCGCGAGTCTGCCTTTCGCCGTCTCAGGGCAAACCTTTACCGCACCGAGTCCAATCCAAATTCCCAGCAACTCGCTGACACAGGGGCCTTCTTCTCTTTATCCGGCGCCGCTCACAGTTTCCGGGGTCGGAGCCACCTTGACCGGGTTAACCGTGACATTCTTTAATCTCAGCCATGCCTACCCGGATGACATCGATATTCTGCTAGTAGGACCGAGTAACCAAAATGTCCTTCTGATGTCGGACGCTGGTGGCTATTTCTCGATCAGCAACCTCACTTTAACCTTTAGCGACAGCGCCGCCTCATTTCTGCCGGACGAAACGATGCTCAGCTCTGGAACGTTTCGGCCGACGAACTACAACGCGCAGTTCATGGTCGATAGCTTCGCTCCGCCGGCACCCGTCGAGGGGCCTTACGGGAGCACGCTTTCGTTATTCAACGGCACCAATCCGAACGGTGTTTGGAACCTCTACGTCTTAGACGATACGCAAGGCAACTCCGGCACCATGGCCGGTGGCTGGTCGCTGACGGTCGCGGCGGTTCCGGAGCCTTCAACCTTCGCCCTCGGCGCTTCCGCCTTGGTTATCCTGGGCTTGTTCGCCGCTCATCGACGGCGGGCAGCAACTCGCGTTTAAACTTCTGTTAGCTTCAACCTCTTCCTCCCTTTTTTTATGACACGTTCCCCTAGCTTCTTCGCTTTCCATTCTTTTTTCTCCTTAGTTTTGCTTGCTGGCGCCAGCTTGCCTCTCGCCGAGGCTGCGAGCGGTCCTGGAGCCTCACCCGATGGGCTGTGGCAATTGCAAGCGGCCGCGCCATCGGCGGCGCGTGCTGATCAAGTCCTACTCATTCCAACAGAACGAGCCCAGACTTTCACTGCGGACTTAACTCACTTGCGGGCAGTTCTGGCCGCGGCTCCTTTCGACAAGGCTAGCGCCGAAGCGATGGGAAAGAAACGCGCCGGCGCGCCGGTGGAAATTAGTCTTCCTATGCCGGGAAAGGGCGAATTAGCGCGCTTTCGCATGGAAGAGGTTGCCATGATGGAGCCGGCCTTAGCCGCTCGTTATCCTGAGATTAAGACCTATCGTGGCGTCGGCATTGATGATCCTTCGGCGATGCTGGCGCTCGATGTGACTCCTTTTGGGCTTCACGGTCAAATCATGTCACCTAAAGGCTGGGTCTACATCAGTCCCTATTATTTCGCTGGCTCGGATGACCTTTACTCCAGTTACTTCAAGCGAGACGCTAAGACGGACCCGAACTATTCCTGGGAGTGCTTTTACAAGGAACCCCAGACCAGGGCGTTCGCTGCCTCTACCCGTATCACTGACCCCGAGACCACCTTCTCCGGCTCGCTTCGCACTTATCGGCTCGCAGTCGCAGCGAACCACCAATATGTCGCCACCACTGGCGGCACCAAGCAAAGTGGTTTGGCCGCCATCATCACTGTCATCAACCGCGTCAGTGCGATCTATGAATCAGAAGCCGCCATTCGCTTAGTGGTGATCGCTAACGACGACCAAATCATTTATCCTGACGCTGCTGGTGATCCTTTTACCGCGAATGACACGACCGTGATCAACACGAGCACAGCCGTTATTAGTGCGGCCATCGGCGCGGCTAACTACGATATTGGCCATGTCTTTACCACCGGCAGCGGGGGCGTCTCCGGCCTCGGCGTTGTCTGCAATACCAGCAGTAAAGGACGCAGCACCACCGGACTACCGACACCTATCGGCGATGCCTTTAACGTGGATTACGTTGTGCATGAAATGGGTCACCAATTCGGCGCTAATCACACCTTCAATGGCAATACCAGTAACTGCGGCGGCGGTAACCGAAGCGCGGCTCACGCCTATGAACCCGGCAGCGGTAGCACGATTATGGCTTACGCGGGCATTTGCGGTGTAACCAGTGATCTTCAGCCGCATAGCGACGCCTATTTTCATAGCGAGAGCATTAGCGAGATTCTCACCTATACTGCGGGTACTGGCGGCACCTGCCCAGTTGTCACAACCAATACGAACACCGCGCCAGTGGTTAATGCGGGTCCGGACTACGTTATTCCTACTTCGACGCCGTTCACCCTCACCGGCAGCGCGACCGACGTGGACGGTGACGTCGTAACTTACTGCTGGGAAGAACGCGACAAGGGAGCGGCCCAAGCTGGCACGGCTGCGGATAACGGCGCTTCGCCGATCTTTCGCACCTTTAACCCGGTTTATAGCGCAAGTCGGACCTTCCCTAAAGTGTCGGACTTGCTGAACAACACCACGACGATCGGCGAGCAACTTCCGACTGTGGCTCGCGCTGCCATGACCTTCCGCCTAACTGTGCGTGATAACCGGAGCGGCGGCGGCGGCACCAACAGCGACGATGCAGTTCTAAACGTGGTTAACACGGGTAGTTTGTTTCGCGTGACCAGCCCAAATACCGCAATCACCGCGGCC
>CAXSCV010000038.1:6846-20545 GCA_964235895.1 uncultured Chthoniobacterales bacterium | reverse complement strand
TAACCCACTGGACGTCTCCTGGAACGTGGCCGGCACCAGTGCCGCGCCGATTAATACGACGGCGGTTAACATACTTCTCTCGGTGGACGGCGGCTACACTTATCCGATCACCTTGGCAGCGAGCACTCCGAACGATGGATCGGAAACCGTTACCTTGCCCGCGGGAATAAGCACTACGACAGCGCGCATCAAAGTGGCGGCGGCCAATAGTGTTTACTTCGATATCTCGGACACTAATTTCACGATCAACTAAGAAGGCTAGCTTCTCCAAAGCGCTGCGCGAGCAGCGATTTGGTCCCGGTTGCTCGAAGCCTGACGGCCCACGTTACGGGACTACACTGGGCAAGCGCGCATCTTTCACGAGCAGCTTCTTGTCCTTGCCGTTCCCACTTAACGACATTCGGTAGATCGAGGATTCTTTTTCGTTCGGCTGCTGGCTTTCGAAAACGATCGCATCGCTGCCAAGCCAGCAGGAATCCCAGGCGTAAAGCGTCTTCGGGCTAAGGCGCGTGACCTTTTCAGTCGTGAGATCCATTGTCCAGATCGCAGGCGGCGGACCGTCCCAGCTTTTGCGTTCTTTCTCGTCCATTTCGACATCGAGCAAGAGTGTTTTACCGTCGGGCGAGACGTTTAACCGGACGTTGCCGCTCATTCCGCCGTGCGGAATGAGGTTCGCGATTTGCCATTTCTTTAGCACGCTTGCGTCGAGGCCGAGCTGATAAAGATTTTCCATGTCCTGGGCATAGAGCGATTGGCCGTCTCGCGCCCAAGTGACCGACCAGTAGTTGTGATGCGTCGGGTGGGATTTCTGAATAAGCTTAAAATCGCTCCCGTCCGCATTCATCAGGCCGATCTGCATCTCGTTATTAACGTAAAGGTAAAAAAGAAGCTGTTTGCCATCGGGCGACCAGGCGGGTTCGAGGCAATTATCGCTTGGAAGATCGTTAAAGACGGTCAGGTCACCACTCGTTAGGCTAACGACCGCGATCTTACGGTGCGCTGGCTGACCTGTGGCCTGTTCCGTATTGAAGGCGACGCGCGTCTCATCGGGTGAAAGTGCGGGTGACGCGCCGTCGGCTATTTTCTTGGCGCCGCTGCCGTCGATGCTGGCGATCCAAACAGTGTCATTGCTTTCGAACACGAGTTTTGTCGGCGCCGCGAAACTCGGCGCGATGGTAGCCAGGAAAAAGGGAAGGACGAGAAATGGTTTCATGAGAATGTAGTTAATCGGGAAGTAACAAGGTAGCGAAGGCGGTGATTCCCACTCCGAAGACCAGAATGACGAAGTAGATGAGCCCTCCGAGGAGAAATTTGAAAGTGGTAAAGAACCAGCCCTGCCCGTAGACGCGGCGGATGGAGAGGAAAACCTGCGCGAGCAGCCAGAAGGAGGTGAAGATTGCGAAGAGGATTTGCGCTAGCTGCGACCAGCGCGCTAGCCCCATACTTAACAAAGTTACTAAGACTATGCCGACATAAACGAAGGTGTGAATGTGCAGCGCATAGACGAGATGCTCGACGTAGAAGCGCCGTTGCCGGAAGTAGAGCGCCTTTAAGACGAAGGCAAAGAGCGGGATGCAACAAAGCATCATCGTGGGGATGTTACTCCGCAGCGTTTCAAGGAAGAGCTTCGCCTTCGTCCCATCTTCGCCGACTTTGTTTTTAATCCGGGATTCCAGCCATTGCTCAAAGGGCGTCTTCGGTTCGTCTTCCCCCTTATTGTTGAAGGAGAAATTAAGTCGGTTCTCGTCGCTTCCGTCCGACGCCGTTTTTGAAACGGGACCGATGAAGGCCGGATTGCCGGGGATTAATTCCGGCGGCGCGTCGATGGTCGGCGGAACTTTCGCGAGCACCCGCGCAAAGCGGCGCCGCTGTTTCGCGATGTTTTTCGGAGCCGGACTTTCGCCGGGCGAATCTTCCAGTGCGTTCGCGGCCTCGGCGCGTTCCTTCTCGTTGATCGTGCCGCGTTCGGCCAGACGCGTGCGAAGCGCTTCGATCTTCGCGCGTTGCGTTTCGGTAAATCCGGAATCCGCGGCGGTGAACTTTCCCAGAGCCGCGTCGATCTCTGCTTTAGTTCCGGAGTTGCCATTGATTTCGCTGGAGGAACCGACGTGAACGACTTTAACGACAAGGAAAAACGCGATGCTCGCAATCAGGTAAAGACGGAGCGGATGCACATAACGAACGCGGCGACCGGCGTTAAAATCATTCGTTAGGCGCCACGGTTTGATGAGCAAAACGCCCAGCGAAGTCAGGAATTTGGTATCCCAGTTGAAGATCGAATCGGCCGCATCGATCGCCACCCGCCAGAGCGAGCGCCGATAGTCGATGGCGTGTTGCCCACAAGCCGAGCAATACGGACCGGAAAGCGGCGCGCCGCAATTTTCGCAATGCGTCAGGGGCGCTTCCTTCTGTGCGCGCTTGCGACGAAACCAGCGCCGGCGCGGCGGTCCGCCCAAGGCAGCGACCGCGGCGTCACCGAGGATGAGCTGGGTCGTTTCGTCCGCCATGCGGCGGCACAGTATTTAATTTCTCCGCGCCCGTCCATGCGAGAGATGCGCGCGACAAAAATCGCGACTCGTTAGGCCGCTAGACCGCCGCCCAGACGCGGTGAACGTCGTCGTGATCTTCCAGTGTCTGCAAAAACTCGCCGACTTGCGTGCGATCTTCTTCACTCAACTCCGGCAAATTCTTCGCTACGTAACCAAGTTCGCTCGTGACAACGCCCCAGCCATTGGCGGCGAGCCATCGCGAAACGCTATGCAGATCCGTCGGCTCGGTGATGAAACGCGCGCCCGTGGTCCCTTCGGGGATGTCGTCGTTGGTTGCGTGGGTAAGCGGCTCGACATTTTGCGCGCCGGCTTCGATCGCCGCCGCTTCGATGTCCGCGGCGGTGTCGGCGTGATGCGCTTCCGCGATGCCGACGTGATCAAAAAGAAATTTGTTGCTGCCCGGCGCGCCGAGTTGTCCGCGTTTGAAGAGGACGCGAATTTCCGGCGCGGTGCGATTTTTATTGTCGGTCAAAACTTCGACGATCACCGGCACTTTGTTCGGCGCGTAACCTTCAAAAACGATGTGCTCGAGCGCGAGTTTTTCGGTGCCGATGCCCGCGCCTTTTTTGATCGCGCGCTCGATCACGTCGCGGGAAACGCTGGCGCGCCGCGCCTTCTCCAACGCCGCAAACAAGCGCGCGTTTCCATTCGGATCGGCCCCGCCAAGCTTGGCCGCGACCATGATTTCCTTAACCAGCTTGCCGGTGACCTGGCCTTTTTTCAGACCGGCGACTTCGCGTTTTGCATGCAGCCATTGGCGACCCATGGCCTCGATGTAACAGGCGCGCGAGCAGGTCACAAGCGCACAACGGGCGCCGGGCAAAGCACGACAGGTGATTAATCGCGGAAAATAAAAAGCGCCACGGAGAGCGCGACGCCGACACCGAAGAGCAGATAGGTATTGGAGAAGAAGTAGGTATAGGTCATGAGGGCGAGACCGAGGAACATCGTTTTCCAGATGTGCATCTTCTTGCCGTAAACGAAAGCGACGAAGCCGACGGAGCCGAAGAGTAAATTGGCGATGATCTCTGCGCCGCTGAAATTAGGAATGGCGAATCCGGGCACGGTTTTGATTGAGCTAAATCTGCGCCAGACTCGGTTCCTTCTCTCGGAGGAAAGCATTGACCCCTCGCGCGGGGGAATGAGACGATCCGCCACGTTCGCCTTCCGCAGCGTAACCGACAAACGAAGGATTATCTGATGGCTTCAAAATTTCTTAAGACCAAAAGCCCGGAACTGCTCATCCGCGAATCTGAGGCGCCGGAGCGTAAAATGAAGCGCTCGCTGACGGCGTTTGACCTGACGTGTCTCGGGATCGGCGCAATCATCGGCACGGGGATTTTTGCGCTCGCCGGCACCGCGGCGGCGGGGGAGGCGGTTCACGCCGGCGGTTCGATCATGAAGACGCCGGTGCTCAATTTCCTGATCTCGTGGATCAATCACACCGACCTCGTTTTTGGGCGGCCGGCGGCCGGCCCGGCGGTGGCGCTCTCATTTGTCGTGGCAGCGATCGCCTGCGGTTTCGCGGCGCTCTGCTACAGCGAGCTGGCTTCGATGATTCCGGTTTCGGGTTCGGCTTACACTTATTCCTACGCGACTCTTGGCGAGATCATCGCCTGGATCATCGGCTGGGATTTGATCCTGGAATATGCGGTCGGCAACATGGCCGTCGCGGTGGGCTGGTCCGGATATTTTGTCCAGCTCCTGGGCAATTTGCCGTTTGGGTTGCATCTCAAATTTCCGCTTTGGCTGGTGTGCGATCACACGACTGCGCTCACCGTCCTCGCGAAAGGAGGCGCAACTCTGACGGATTATTCCTCGACGGTGCTCCCGGTGGTTATGGGTTATCAGATCGCCTTCGACCTACCGGCGTTCGTCATCGTCGCGGCCGTGACCGCGCTCTTGATCTTTGGCATTCGCGAAAGTGCGACGGCCAACACTACGATCGTCATCATCAAACTCGCTGTCGTGGTTTTCGTGATCGCGTTCGGCTCTTTTATGGTCAACCCAACGAACTGGCATCCATTTATGCCGAGCGGTTTTGGCGGCGTCATGGGCGGAGCGGCGATTGTCTTTTTCGCCTTCATTGGCTTCGATGCAATCTCGACCACCGCGGAGGAAACGAAGAATCCGCGACGCGATCTGCCCATCGGGATGATCGCCAGTCTCGTCATCTGCACATTGCTCTATGTGCTCATGTCTTTCGTGCTTACCGGCATGAAAAAATACACTTCATTTGTCGGCGATTCGGCCGCAGTCGCGACCGCCTTTGCCGCGAAACCTTGGGCGCAGGCACTGATCAGCGCGGGCGCGCTCGCCGGGCTCACCTCGGTCTTGCTCGTCTTTCAATTGGGACAGCCGCGCATTTTCATGGCCATGGCGCGCGACGGTCTGCTCCCGCAGTATTTTGCGCGGATCCATTCGCGTTATCGCACGCCTTACATCACCACGATCTGGACAGGCGTCGTCGTGGGCGGGGTGGCGATGTTCACGGACATCGGTTCTCTCGCTGATCTGACGAACATCGGAACGCTCTTCGCTTTCGTGCTCGTTTGCTTGGGCGTGATCGTGCTTCGCCGGAAAGACCCCAGCCGACCGCGGCCGTTTCGCGTCCCCCTTGTGCCGATCTTCCCCTTGCTCGGAGTTTTCTTTTGCGGCGCGCTCATGCTCAGTTTGCCGATCGAAACCTGGGTGCGCTTCTTTATCTGGCTGGCCGTCGGTCTGGTGATTTATTTTTTCTACGGAATAGGGCACAGCCGGCTGCAGCGTGGCGAAGATGTGGGCGACACCGAGGATTTGCTCCCACCGCCAATCAGGCCGCGTTGAGCTCCACTCGTTAGGCGAGACCGCCGCGCGCCAGCGGTAAAGAAACGGGCGGCAACGTTGCCGTCGCCGCCCGTTAGAAAGCTAAAACCCGTAGCGAAAATTACGCCGCTTTCGCGTAGGTCTCCTTATCGTCCGCGTCGAGCCAATCGAAGAGCGTGGTCGTTTTCGGATCGAGCCCGAGCGGCTTCACCTGCTCCGCGAACCACTCGCGCTTTTCCGGGTTGTCGGTTGGATTTTGCGCCATCATTTCCTCGACCCATTTCTTCGTTTCTTCTGAGGATTTTTTGTCGCCGTTTTCCGTGACCCATTTCACCATCTCCTCGTCGCTTGCGCCTTTCTCGACCGCAGCTTTGAAGTCGTCGCCTTTAATTCCCTTCCAACCGAAGAGCATGTTATCGAGCGGGCAATCGAAGTGATATTCACCAATGTTTCCCCAGAGGAGTGCGCGGCATTTATCGAGCGTGCGCGCGAGAATAATGTAATCGCCCAATTTCGTTTTCGGGCTGCGCGGCGCTTCCTTGGTTAAATCTTTTCCAGTGCGGTTGTTGTTCATTTCCTAAGTTAAGGCCGATCCCGCGCGGAACCAAATTTTCGGGAGAAATTTGCAAGAGTTCACGCCTTTTTCCCGAGCAGGCGCGTATTGCTTGTATGAGTCAAAATAAAGAAGCCATATCCACGCTGAATAGCCTGATCGAAACCCTGAAAGACGGACAAGAAGGGTTCAAGCAGGCTGCCGAAGCGGTGAAAGATTCGCAAGTGAAGACGACCTTGAACGAGCTCTCGATGCAGCGTTCGAAGTTCGCCGGCGAACTGCAGAGCGCAGTCGTGGGTCTCGGCGAATCGGATCCGGAAAATACCAGCAGCACTGCGGGCGCGCTCCATCGCGCCTGGATCAACATGAAGTCCGCTGTCACCAGTCAGGACGACCACGCCATCCTGGCGGAATGCGAACGCGGTGAAGATTCCGCGGTTGCCGAATACAAAAAAGCGATGGAAAGCGGCAAGTTAATGTCGCCGGAGCGCGACATCGTTTCGCGTCAATATACCGACGTAAAAGCTTCCCACGATAAAGTGAAAGCGTTGCGCGACGCGCGAAAGAAAAACTAAACGCCCCAAAAAAAATTCTCACGGGCGGATCGCAGGCCAATGCGATCCGCCCGTTCTTTTTTCGCGCGGGCCCATCCTGTCATCCTGAGGCGGCGAAGCGCGCCGAAGGACCTCACAAAAGCGCGATGAGCATTCCGAACGAAAATGTATCGCCGCGGCCGCGCAACTTCTCGTTAGGCCACGCCGCCATCTCCGCCACGACATGACAATCCCCCGAAGCCGCCGCATAATCGCGCATGGTTAACATCTCCATTCGTTATACCGGCCAACTGCATTGCGACGCGACCCACGAACCTTCGCAAAGCGAAATCGAAACCGACGCGCCGGCCGATAACAAAGGAAAAGGCGCGGCCTTTTCGCCGACCGATTTGGTCGCGACCGCCCTCGGCACCTGCATCGCCACGACCATGGGGATCGTGGCCGATGCGCATCAAGTCGACCTCACCGGAATGACCGTTCGCACGAGCAAAGAAATGTCGAAAGACGCGCCGCGCCGCATCATCGCTTTGCCCACGGAAGTTCACATTCCGCTGCCGCCCTCGACCGCGCAGCGGGAGTTATTGGAGAACGCAGGCCGCAATTGTCCCGTGCACAAAAGTCTTCCGGCGGAAATCGAACGAGAAACGAAATTTTTCTGGGAAGGGTAGTGGAGCGCGCGCGCTCTCGCGCCGGAGTTCGTTAGACCACGCAGTGATATCCTTCGGCCCGAGGGCGGGCCGTTTTCATTACTGCCCCAGCACCCAGGCGAAGATCAAGGGCGCGCAAATCGTAGCGTCGCTTTCCACCACGAACTTTGGCGTGGAGGCGGCCAATTTTCCCCAGGTGATCTTCTCGTTAGGCACGGCGCCGGAGTAGCTGCCGTAACTCGTCGTTGAATCACTGATCTGGCAGAAGTAACCCCAAAGCGGGACCGAGGTGCGCTCCAGATCCTGGTGGAGCATCGGGACGACGCAGATCGGGAAATCGCCGGCGATGCCGCCGCCGATCTGGAAAAAACCGATCGAGCCCTCGCGGTTGCGCAGCTTCTTCGCGTTCTTCGTGTAATAATCCGCAAGCCACGTCATGTATTCGATGCCGGTGCGCACGGTGTGGACGTTCTTCACGTCGCCGCGAATGACCGCCGCCGCATACATGTTACCGAGCGTCGCGTCCTCCCAACCCGGCACCACGATCGGCAGATTTTTTTCGCACGCCGCCATCATCCAGGAATGTTTCGGGTCGATCTGGAAACTCTTCTTCAGCTTCCCGCTGCGCAGGATTTTATACATGAACTCATGCGGGAAATAATGTTCTCCAGCGCGGTCGGCTGCGGTCCATTCTTCCAGCACTACCTTCTCGATCCGCCGCATCGCTTCCATCTCCGGAATGCAGGTATCGGTCACGCGATTCATGTGTTGGGAAAGCAGCTGCTGCTCGTCTTCTGGCGTCAGCTGCCGGTAATGCGGGACTCGCTCGTAATGGTCGTGCGCAACGAGATTGAAAATATCCTCCTCGAGGTTTGCGCCGGTGCAGACGATCAGGTGCACTTTGTCGCGACGGATCATCTCCGCAAGGGAAATGCCGAGCTCAGCGGTGGACATCGCGCCAGCTAATGTCAGCAGCATTTTGCCGCCGGCGGCGAGGTGATCCTCGTAGCCTTTCGCGGCGTCGAGCAACGCGGCCGCGTTGAAGTGGCGATAATTTTCTGCGAGGAATTTCGAGATCGGACCTTTTTTCGCCGCGAGCGCGGCGTTGATATCTTCCGGTCTTTTCGATGGCCGTTTGGCTCTCATGGGTCAGCGGGATACAACCACTTCATGTAATCGGCAACGCCATCTTCGAAGGAAAATTGCGGCTCGTAGCCGAGCGCGTTTCGCGCGTTGGTCAGATCGGCTTGCGTGAAATTTTGATAATGCGCGTGCGGATTCTCGATGTATTCCGGCGCGAAATTCTTGCCTAACGAGTCGTTGAGAATCTTCACCAGATCGTTAAAGGAACGCGCCTGGCCCGAGCCGAGATTGTAAATGCCGCTCTGTTTCGCTTCGAGTGCGCGCAGGCAGCCTTGCACGATATCTTTCACGTAAACGAAATCGCGCTGCTGTTCGCCGTGCTTGAAAATGCGCGGCCGCTGTCCCGCGGTCATCTGTTTCGAAAGGTGATAGACCATGCTCGCGGGCACGCCTTTGTGCGCCTCGCGCGGGCCGTAAACATTGAAGAAACGCAGGCCGACCAGGATCCAATCGCTCGTCTCCGCGGCGGCGCGGCGAGCAATATTATCCATGATCACTTTCGAGAACGCGTAGACGTTTGCCGGCGCGGCGCCGCTTTCTTCGTTGCTCGCACCTTTGACCGCGCCGTAGGTCGCGGCTGATGAGGCGTAAATAATTCGAGTCTTATTCGGCCGCGCAAACTTCAGCAGCCGCCGGAAGCTTTCTACGTTGTCGTGCGTCTGCGCGAATTGATCGTGCAAGGTCGTGTCGGTGATCGAGGCCAGATGAAAAATCGCGTCGAATTTTTCGTCGCCGAATTGCTCCCGCCAATCGAGCGTCGCCAGATTTTGCGCAACAAAATCGCCGCGATAACCGGCGAGATTCTTGAAATCGCCCGAGCGAAAATCGTCGATCACGGTCAGCCGCGCTTCCGGGTATTTCGCCTGGAGCGCGAGGGTGAGGTTCGAGCCGACAAATCCCGCCCCGCCGGTGACGAGCAATTTATTAAAGGAGCTTTTCAAAACAGCGCGACAGAAACCCGAGAGGCTGATAAATAAATCTTGAGCGGCCAAGCGCAAGCCGCTACTTCTCGCCGCAGTTCTTTGCGAGTTTGATCAGTGGATCGGCGCGAGAAATCCCGTGTGAATCGGGAGCAGTTGCGCTGCTGTAACTGGATACGACTTCCCATGAGCCAATCGTCGGCAACGGCGGTGAAGGCGGGAAGAAGGAGTGCGTTTAGTCGTTAGGCAAAACGCCGCAAGCCAGGAGCCAGAATATTCGTCCGGCCCACCTCATTCGTGCCTCTGCGTGTGCAGCTGGCGTGAAAAAACTTCTTCGCAAAAAAAGAAGAATGAGAACGCGGACGCCGCTGGCCTAACGAGTCATTGGCTTTCTCCGTTTCTCAATAATGGAGGAAACTTGTTATGCGGATACGTCCGAATTGTTGGGTTTGTTTGTTTGCTGTGATCTTGCCGGCCACGGCTTTCTTTGTTCACGCGCAGGATGCGACTTCGCGCGCGCTGCCGGAGTTGGAAGCGGAAACCATCGTCGTTTCTGCGACGCGTGTGCCGACGCCGCAGGATGAATCTCCCACCACGATCAGCGTCGTGACCGAGGAGAATTTTCAAGAGCGGCAGATCGAGCGGGTGGCGGATGCGTTGCGTGAAGTGCCCGGCTTGGACATCGTGCAAACGGGCGCGCCCGGGCAGCTTACTTCCGTCTTCACGCGCGGATTGCGGAGCGAGCACACGCAAGTTTTGCTCGATGGCATTCCGATCAACCAAGGTCTGCAAGGCGCCTTTAATTTTGCCGACCTGACGGTCGACGACGTCCAGCGAATCGAAGTCGCGCGTGGGCCGCAAAGCACGATTTACGGACCGCGCGCGCTCGCCGGCGTGATCCAGCTTTTCACCCGGCAGGGCAATGGAACGCCGAGCGGATCGGTTGCGTTCGAGGGCGGCTCGTTCGGGACGTTTCGTGAAAGCGCGAGCAGCTCGGGCTCGTGGAAGCAATTCGATTACTCGTTAGGCGTGAGCCGGCTCGACACCGACAACGAACGACCGAACGACGAATATCGCCTGAGCAGCGGCGTGGCCAATCTGGGCTGGTCGCCTAACGAGCAGTTGCGCATCGGCAGCTTGTTCACTTATTCGAACGCCGACACCGGCAACCCGAACAGCATTTTCAATCCGAAACCGCTCGATAATTTCCTGACCGAGCGCTGGCTGATCGCGCCGCACATCGATTACAAACCGACGACCTGGTGGGAACACAAATTGATCGTGAGCTACGATCACGAGCGACAGGTGAACGATCCGAACGACGACGGTTTCGTCGGCCCGACGCGCGCTTTGTTCAAGCGCCTAACGATCGATTACCAGAACGATCTGACGCCGGCGAAATGGCTCACCCTAACGAGTGGTTTTTTCTACAGCGACGTCGATGCCGGGCAAGAGCGGCCCTTTGTTTCGCAAGCGTTCGGGCCGCAGCCGACCTTCGTGAGCGATCACACGGAAGAGATTTCCGGATTTTTGCAAGCAACGGCGCGGCCCTTCGCTGGTTTCAATCTCGTGGCCGGCGGTCGCTATGATCACTTCAATCAGTTCGGCGACGTCTGGACTTATCGCTTCGCCGGGAGTTACAAAATCCAGCCGACCGACACGACGCTGCACTCGAGTTACGCGACCGGGTTTAGTCCGCCGACCAGTCAGGACAAAATTTTCGGGAACAATTTCAATCTCGATCCTGAACGCGATCGCGGTTTCGACGCGGGCATCGAGCAACGTTTTCTGAGCGGACAAATCGTTTTCGGCGCCACGTATTTTCACAACCGACTCTCCAATTTGATCGGCAACAACGGCCTGTTCGACACGCTCAATCTCGGCGCCGCGCGCACGCAGGGCGTCGAGCTGGAGCTACTGGCGCGGCCGATGACCGATCTGGTTTTGCGCGCGAGTTACACCTATCTCGACGCGGAGAAAACTTCCTCGGCGGACATCAATCAACCGGAAGGCGCGCGTCTGCCGCGTCGTCCGCGCAATGAAGCGTATGTCTCCGCGTCCTATTTGTGGTTCAAGAAATTGCGGACGACGGCAGAAGCGAAATTCGTCAACGCGCGCGAGGAATTGAATTTCGGCGCGGCGAATTTCGACATCGAGGATTACAGCTTCGTCAATTTTGCGGCCGAATATGCGATCAATTCGCATCTCTCAATTTTCGGGCGCGCGACCAATTTGACGGACGAAAATTATTCCGAAGTCTTCGGTTTTCCCGCTTTAGGACGTGGAGTTTACGGGGGGATGCGGGTTAATTTTTGAAAGCGCGAGAGGATGATGGTCATGAATGAGCGGGCTGTGCTATTTTGCGGGCCGTGAAAGGAAATGGAACATTCGCCGCCAGTCTGCTGAGCGATTTTTTAGCAACGCTGCCGGCGCTTTTGTATCTGCTCGTGGCGGTGGCGGCTTTCGCTCTCGGCTACTGGATCGCATCGATTCTCCTGCGCCAACGACGCGAACTGGCGGTGGGCGAATGCGAGTCGGCCATGAACGGGCAGATCAAAGAGCTGTCGCAATGCCTGGCTGCGGCGCAGGAAAAGAATTCACGGATTCCGGAGATGGAACAGGTGGCGGCGAATTACGCGCGCGAACTGCAGGCTGCGCGCGACCAACAAGGGCACCAGGTCGCGAAGATCGCGGGATTGGAAATGCAGTTGGAGCAGGAACGAAAATCGACCGCGGATAAGATGATGGTGCTGAATGAAGCGCAGGTGCGTTTCTCCGACGCCTTTAAAGCGCTTTCGGCGGAAGCGTTGCGACAAAACAACAGTTCGTTTTTGGAATTGGCCAAGACGACGCTCGAGAAAACACACGAGAGCGCGAAGGGCGATTTGGTGAAACGCCAAGACGCGATCGATTCGCTGATCAAGCCGATGCTGGTGTCGCTAGAGAAAGTGGACGCGAAAATCAGCGACTTGGAAAAAGCGCGGACGGGCGCCTACGAAGGCCTAACGACTCAAGTGCGTTCGCTGGCGGAGACGCAAAATTATTTGCGGTCGGAGACGAGTAATCTGGTGCGCGCGTTGCGCTCGCCCATTGTCCGTGGACGCTGGGGGGAAATCCAATTGCGCCGCGTGGTCGAGTTGGCCGGGATGACGGCGCATTGCGATTTCATCGAACAACCGACTTTGCAGACGGAGGATGGCCGATTGCGTCCGGATGTGATCGTGCGTTTGCCGGCGGGGCGGACGATCGTGGTCGACGCGAAGGCCTCGTTGAATGCTTACCTGGAAGCGCTGGAAGTTTCCGATGATGACGCGCGGATCAGTTGTTTGCAGCAACACGCGTCGCACATCCGCACGCACATCGAAAAGCTTTCGCGCAAAGCCTATTGGGAGCAGTTCAAGAACACGCCGGAGTTCGTCGTGCTCTTTTTGCCGGGCGAAGTTTTTTTCAGCGCGGCGCTCGAGCGCGATCCGACGTTGATCGAGCACGGCGTGAGCAAAAACGTCATGTTGGCCACGCCGACCACGCTGATTCCGTTGCTCAAAGGAGTCTATTACGGATGGAAAGAAGAGAAGCTGGCGGTAAACGCGCGCGACGTCAGCCAGCTCGGAAGTGAGTTGTACAAACGCTTCGCCGATCTCTCCCTTTACATCAGCAAGCTCGGCAAAAGTCTGAACAGCTCAGTCGAGGCGTACAATAAGGCCGTCGGAAATATCGAAGCGCGCGTGATGGTGAGCGCGCGGAAATTTCGCGACTTGGGCGCGGCGCCGATGGGAATGGAAATCGAGCCGCTCGTGCAAGTGGAGCAGATCGCGCGGAATATCCACGCGCCCGAACTGCTGCCCGCCTCCGAGAATGGTTCGAATGGTGGATAGCGGGCAACGGTTCGGATTCGCCTAACGAGTGGCCGTCGGTACTTCGCCGATGATGGACATCGGGATCGCGGTCGACGGAATGGCGCCGAGGCGATCGCACGGCTGCGCGAAATTGCTGCCTGAGATCTGGACGTAGCAAATTTTTCGCGAGGCCGGCGCGGCGGCGCGATGCGATTTGCTGGTCGTGGATTTCTGGCCCGCGAAGGCCGAGGTGCAAACAACAAAAGCGACCGCTGCGATGCCGCAACGACTCGCCCAACGAATGCTTCTTTGTATTTTCATAAGACAAATCTCGGACTGTTCCGTTTGCTCACAATCGGAAAAAAACTAATCGCAAGCCGATCAGATTCTCGTGTGAGAATCGCCACGGATTTGCGAGCGCAAAGTCGGCCGCAAGCGATAGGTTTCGACAATGATGACGCAGGAAGAAGCGCTCGGCAGAATCCTGGCTCACGTGCGGCCAATGCCAGCACGCGCGCTGCCGTTGGCGCGGAGCGTTGGCCGTTTCGCCGCGGACGATTTGTTCGCCAGTATTTCGCTGCCGCCTTTCGACAACTCGGCCATGGACGGTTACGCGGTCGTTTCCTCCTCCGCCCGCGCGGGCGCACGCCTGCCCATTATCGGCGAACAACCCGCCGGCTCGGATCGCGGCC
>CAXSCV010000038.1:6534-6836 GCA_964235895.1 uncultured Chthoniobacterales bacterium | reverse complement strand
GCGGATGAAACGGTGCGCATCTTAACCGGCGCTCCCATGCCGACGGGCGCGGACGCCGTGATCATGCAGGAAGACGTCAGCTTGGAAGGCGACGCGATTGTTCTGCGGGAAAATGTCGCCGCGGGAGAATTCGTTAGGCGATGCGGCGGTGACGTGGCCGCCGGCCAAAAGATGATCTCCGCCGGTCAGCGAATCACTCCGCAAATGGCCGCGCTCCTCGCGGCGCAAGGTTTGGGCGAGGTCAACGTCGGAGGCGCGGTGCGGGTGGCGATTATTTCCACGGGCGATGAGCTGGCATCGCC
>CAXSCV010000038.1:0-6524 GCA_964235895.1 uncultured Chthoniobacterales bacterium | reverse complement strand
AGGCTCCGAGTTGAAGCCCGGCCAGATCTACGAAGCGAATTCCACTTTGCTGGAAACGCTCCTGGAAAAATTCGGCGCCGAAGCCGCATCGATCACGCACTGCGCGGATCGAGCGGAGGAAATCGATGCGGCCATTCGCGCGGGCACGAAATGCGATGCCATGATCCTGACCGGTGGCGTTTCCGTGGGCGCGCACGATTTGGTGAAGCCGGCGCTGCAAGCCGCGGGCGCGACGCTGGATCTTTGGCGCGTGTCCGTAAAACCGGGCAAGCCGTTTCTTTTCGGGCACGTGGATCAATGCGCGATTTTCGGTTTGCCGGGCAATCCCGTTTCCGCATTCGTCACCTTTCTGCTCTTCGTACGGCCGGCGATTTTGAAGATGATGGGCGCGAACGAGGAGGCGCTGGAGTTGATGCGAATCGACGCGCGCTTGAACGAGGCGATTAACAACGCGGGCGATCGTCCGCATTACCTGCGCGGCCTGTTACGCGATGGAAAATTTTCGCCGATCGGCCGTCAGGAATCGCACGCGTTATATGGCTTGGCGCACTCGAACGCATTGTTGTGTGCTTCGCCCGGCGCCCGGCTCGCGGTCGGGGACGCGGTCACCGTTTTCGTTTGGGATTAATGCGCAGCTACAAAACCGAAATCGCGTAAGTGATCACCCCGCAAATCACGACCATGAAAATAAGCGCGAGGATAAAAACGCGATCGGCAAAACGCTCGACCCGATGCATTCGCTGGTAATTGCGGGTCCGCAGCGCCCAGTAGGACGAGAGACAGGAGATGAGGAAAAGGACGGCGTCGGCCGCGAGGAAATCGTCCGCCCAAGTATCGATTTTACGAAGCGTGATCACCACGCGGATCAACCCGATAACCGTCAGGCAAACACCGACCATGCCCGAGGAAACGGCGAAGATGTGGATGCAAATGTCTTCCTCGAGCGGGCGTTCCTTCTCAGTGGGGGAGGGCATGGCGATGCGGTTTTATCGCATGCGCGGCGAAGATTGGAAGACAAACGGCAGGCGAAATTTTGCGTGAAGGCGGCTCCGAAGATCGAATAGTTTGACTTGAACTTTGACTTGTTAGGCCAGGAAATTTCATCCCGCTCAAAGCTGTCATCCTGAGGCTGGCGCAGCGCGCCGAAGCACCTCGCAGAGGGTCCTTAGTTGAGCCGGACCTTGTGCAAAGCAAAGGACCCTCTGCGAGATCCTTCACCGTCTGCGCGGCTCGGGACGACAGCTTTGAGCGAGCTGAAAATCGGGAGACCGCGAGGACTTTTCGTCTCGTTAGACCACACCGACCGCGTCACCAAATTGTAACCTTCGTTGCATGCTCGGGTTGGTTGACACCCCGACCTCGTCCCATAGCTTTGCTCGTTGAATACTGCCTTCGCCACTCCGCGTCCTTTGAATACAGCGGATGAATTCCGCGCGGACGCCGAGCGGTTGTCCTATATCATCATGGAACTGCAGCGTTGTTTTGTGCTGAATCTTTCCAAGGAACTCGCGCCGGGAAATGTTTCCTTCCCGCAGTTTTTTTTGCTCGCCGCGCTCGATCACAAAGAAGTGCTGACCATGTCCGCCATCGCACAAAAGATGGGGCACACCACGGCGGCGGCGAGCGGTTTGGTCGCGCGCTTGGAAAACATCGGCTACGTTGCGCGGGCAAGTGTGCGCGAAGATCGTCGCAAAGTGATGGTCTGCATCACCGCGAAAGGTTCGGCATTAGTGCGCCGAATCCGGGAAGAGATGGTCGGCAATCTGATGAAAGTGATGACGCATCTCAGTCCCGATGAACAAAAATCCTGGCTGCAGATTTATACAAAAATCTACGCTTATTGTCAGAGCAAATGACGTGAGCGTGCATGCTCGCGTTGCGCCTTGAGAAGTCTGCAACGTCTCGAAAACGGAACGCGTTTTTCCCATCGACGGGAAGGTCTTTTCGTGAAACGTCGCACCCGCCGAAAGCTAAGGTGTTCAGGTGTCGTTGATTACGACTCTTCCTCGCAAAAGGCACGCCAATTGCATGTCATCCGTAAACCTTGTGGACTAAGATGGACGACCGGTTAACGTTCCTCCGCTCCCCCGCCAAACACCTTGCTCTCATGCGAAAGTTTCTGAGTTTTTGTATCCCGTTTGCGGCCTTGCTGGCCCTCGCTGTGCATCGCACCGTGCTCGCTGGAAGCGATAATCTCGAGCGGCACGGCGGCGTTCCGCGCTACACGCTCGAGCAAGCCATTTTGACTGCGCTGCAGCAGAACCCGGACATCATGCGCGCGCGTCAGGAGATCGAAAGGACGAAAGGTCTCTACATCGAAGTGCGGGCCGCCATTTTGCCTCAGGTCGCTGCCACAGGAACTTTCACCGACGTCGATCCGCACCTCGAAAGTGTCGGCTCGTTAGGCACGACGACCACCACTGGAGGCGGCGCGACGCCCGCCCCGACCGTTGCGCCCGGACCGATCACCGGAACCGGCTTCACTAGCTCAGGCGTAGAGCGCAGCTATTCCGTGCAAATCCAAGCGACACAGGTGCTCTTCGCGGGCGGTCGCATCGTCTCGCAAATTCGCTCCGCGGATTTTCAGCGCGACAGCACCTACTATTCATTCCGCAACGCGATCGATCAGATCATCGCGAACGTCCGGCAGCAATTCTATCTCGTCTTATTGAACCGCGCGCTCATCGGCGTGCAGGAAGAATCCGTGCAACTTTTGCAAAGCCAGTTGCAGGATCAGCAGAATCGATTTGAAGCGGGAACCGTTCCGCGTTTCAACGTTCTGCAAGCGCAGGTCGCACTTTCAAATCAATATCCGCAACTCATTAGTGCGCGGAATAATTATCGCATCGCGCAACTGCAGCTCGCGAAAACACTCGGTCTGGATTTTGATCCGAATCGCGGAGACGCGCCGCCGCTGGAAGCGATCGGCGATTTGGCTTTCGTGCCGCGGCCGATCCCGCTGACCAAAGCGATCGAGGTGGCAAAAAATAATCGCCCATTTTTGAAAGCACAGAAGGCGACCGTGCTTTCAAATCGCGCACAAGTCAGCGTCGCGCGCGCCGGATATTTTCCGGAGATTCGCGCGACCGCCGCCGAAGAAGTGCGGAGCAATGCTCTCTCGGATAACATTCGCGATGTCCGCAATGGTTACGTTTTGGGCGCGAGCGGCGATTGGGCGATTTTTGATTGGGGCGCGACTTATGGCCGCGTAAAACAGGCCCGCGCTATTTTGGAGGAATCGAAAATCACGCTCGACGATTTCAACCGGCAGGTGGAACTCGAAGTGCAGCAGGCCTATTCGAACTTGATCCAGGGCCGCGAATTGATTCAGAGCCAGGAGAAAAACGTCGAGCAAGCGTCGGAAGCTTTGCGCCTGGCTAGTGCCCGACTCGGCGCCGGCGCCGGCACGCAATTGGAAGTGCTCGACGCGCGCGTGCAGGTGACGACCGCGCAATCGACGCGGCTGCAGGCGCTTTACACTTACAACGCGGCCGTCGCCGAATTCGATCGCGCCACTGCCACGGAAATAACCTATTCCACGCAGCTCGATGAGCCGCGCACGCGCTCGAAATTGAAGACGGACGCGACCGCCACTCCGCCGCCCAAGCCGACCCCGCTTCCGCTCAACGGCGCTCCGGAAATTCGCGAAAGACGCGAGCGCACGCGCGCCGCAATTAGTCGTTAGGCTGAGCGAGCCTTGCAGAAAGAACCGCTTCCCTTCGAGCGATTCGCGGCGTTACCGAACGCTGAATGCGTGCACGCTTTCGTGCATCGCGTTTCCGGCATCGACGTCTCGGTCGACAAAGCGGAAGCGCTCGCGCGACTCGACCGCGTCCACGCCGATGTGCGCGCATCGCTCGGAGTTGGCCAGCGCGTTTTCGTCACGGCCGAGCAAATCCATGGTAATCGCATTGCCGTGGTCGATCGCGATCTGGCAGCCGATGTTTGCTTCGCGGATTGCGACGGATTGATCACGAACCAACCGAATGTGTGCCTCGGCATTTACGTGGCCGATTGCTGCGCGGTTTACTTGCTTGATCCAATGCGCCATTGCATCGGCCTGGTGCATTCCGGCAAAAAAGGAACAGAACTCGGCATCCTCGGGCGCGCGATTTCGGCGATGTCGGAACACTTCGGATCCGTTGCGCAGGATTTGATCGTGCAATTAAGTCCGTGCATTCGGCCGGCGCATTACGAAGTGGATTTCGCCGCCGACATTCTTCGAGCGGCGCGGGAAGCCGGTGTTGGCCAAGCCCACGACAGCGGCGTCTGCACCGCTTGCGATCTCGCTCGCTACTATTCGTATCGCGCGGAGAAAGGGAAAACCGGTCGCATGCTCGCGCTGCTCGCGCTCAGCGATTCGACGACTCGTTAGGCTGTTGTGCGTGCCGGTAGGGCGCGATCCCGCGCTTGCCCGCCGCGCGCACGAAGTCAAAAAATTCCTGCGCCGTGGGACCAAACATCATCTCGTTCGCTTTCACCAGCGCCTGTTTCGTATTCAATCCACTGCTGTAAAGCAGTTTGAAAGCGCGCCGAATTTCATCCCGTTCCGCAGGCGAAAATCCCGCGCGCCGCAGACCGACCGCGTTCACTCCGAAAACAAAATTGATCTCCGCCGCAATCAGAAACGGGGGAATATCCTGGCTGAAACCCGAGCCGCCCTGGATCATTGCCAGCCGTCCGACGTGCATGAATTGATGGAAGATACTGCCGCCGCCGAGAAACGCGCCGTCGTCGATCGTAACGTATCCGCCGAGCAAACAATTGTTCGCGATGAAGACGTGGCTACCGAGCCGGCAGTTGTGTCCGAGATGCGAGCCGACCATGAGCAAGTTGTCGTGGCCGATGATCGTCGCGCTGCCTTCCGCCGTCCCGCGATGCACCGTGCAATGTTCGCGCAGAACGTTCCGGTCGCCGATTTCGACCGCGCTCCGCGTCTCGGTTTTGAAGCTCAAATCCTGCGGCGGTCCGCCGATGATCGAACCGTGGCCGATGACATTGCTCGCGCCCATTCGGATCGCGCCTTCCAGAACGACGTGCGATTGAATCACGCTGTCATCGCCGATGACCGCCTCCGATCCAATGATGGAAAAAGGACCGATTTCCACGTTCTTGCCGAGCTGTGCGCCGCGCTCGATTAAAGCCGTCGGATGAATTTTCACAGCACGCTCGCTTCGCGGAAACTGAAGTAAGGCGCGCGTCCTTCCGCCGGCGCGCCGATGATGATGTGATCGAGCAACTTGATCTGCAAAAGCTCGGCCGCCTCCGCCAAACGTCTCGTTAGGCTGTGATCAGCCTGGCTGGGCGAGGGATCGCCCGAGGGATGATTGTGCACCACGATGACCGCGTAAGCGGAAGAGATGATGGCCGGCCGGAAGACATCCCGCGGGTGCGCGATGCTTTCGTTAATGCTGCCTAACGAGACCTCGTGGATGCGCAACAAATGGTAACGCGTATCGAGGAGAATGACCCGGAGCGACTCTTTGTGCAGCACGCGCATTTCCGCGGAGAGCAGCGCGTAGACCAGCTCCGGCGTGTCGATTTTTTCCTGCGCGATCGTCTCTCGCGCCAAGCGCTGGCCCAAACCGAAGGCCGCGACGAGCTGCACCGCTTTGGCCGGGCCGATGCCCGGGATCTTGGCGATTTCTTCGACCGTGCAGCGGCTCAAGCCATGCAGTGAGCCGTGGCGTTGCAACAGTTCACTCGCTACTTGCACGGCGTTTGCGCCCGGCAATCCCGTTCGCAACATGATGGCGATGAGTTCGGCGTTCGTTAGGGCATTCGCGCCGCGCGCCATTAATTTCTCGCGCGGACGATCGTCCTGCGGCATCTCGCGAATCTTCAGTTGCGCCATTTTTCGAATGTCGGAAGCGCGCGCCCGATCAGGCGACCGCGGTCGCGGGTCAAGTTCAAACAGCCAACTGATTCAGCATTTCGCGCAGAGCATCTCCCAACTGGGCTAACGAATCCGTGTACGATCCCGGCGGTAACCCGCGCAATTCGTTTTGCGCTTCGCGGATTAATTTTTTGCCCGCGGCCAGCGATTCGCTCAAAGGCGCGCCGGCGATTTCGGTGCGCAATACTTCCGTCATCGCATCGACTTTTCCCTCGACGATGAACTGCGAATATTTCTCGCGCTCGCGCGCCGGAGCCGCCTGCAAAAGCATCAAGACCGGCAGCGTCAGCTTGCCTTTTCGCAGGTCGGTCCCGAGCGTTTTTCCGACGACGTTTTCGTTGCCGGCGATGTCCAGGCAATCGTCGTAAATCTGATAAGCCGCGCCGATTTTCATGCCGTAACTTTTCATCGAACGCACGAGCGCGGGCTCCATTTCGTTCAGGACCGCGCCGAGCTCCGCCGCCGCCGCGAAGAGCGAGCCGGTCTTCATCTCGACGATTCGCCGGTAATCTTCGATCGCCAGTTGCAGGTCGAAACGGCGCTGTGTTTGAATAATTTCGCCCGAACAAACTTCGCGCGCCGCCCGCGAAATGGCACGGCTGATCTCCGCTTTTTCGAAATGCGTCGA
>CAXSCV010000037.1:13650-28907 GCA_964235895.1 uncultured Chthoniobacterales bacterium | reverse complement strand
CCTCGCGCGCTGGATGAAACTGGCGCGGGAACGCATTCAATTTCAGGGACTGCCCGCGCGCATCTGCTGGCTCGGTTATGGCGAGCGGGCGGAGTTTGGCGTGGCCATGAATGAACTCGTTAGGCGCGGCGAATTGAAAGCGCCGATTGTCATTGGTCGCGACCATCTTGATACCGGCTCGGTCGCCTCGCCCTATCGCGAAACCGAAGGCATGATCGACGGCAGCGACGCAATCGCGGATTGGGCGTTATTGAATGCATTGGTCAACACGGCGGCCGGCGCGTCCTGGATTTCTATTCATAATGGCGGCGGTGTCGGCATCGGTTACTCGCAACATGCCGGCATGGTCGTGGTCGCGGACGGGAGCGACAATTCCAAGCGGAGACTGGAACGCGTCCTAACGAGTGATCCGGGAATGGGCGTGCTCCGTCATGCCGACGCCGGTTACTCGCGCGCGATCAATTTTGCAGAGACGAATGAGCTGAAAATTCCGATGGAGCCGCGCGCGCGCGATTGATCATGCAAAAAGTCATCGAATGCGTTCCTAATTTTTCCGAAGGCCGCGACCTGGAAGTGATTCGTCAGATCACGGCGGCGATTGAGTCGGTCGATGGCATTTCGTTGCTCAATGTGGATCCGGGCGCGAGCACGAATCGCACAGTTGTGACGTTCGCAGGCGAACCGAAAGCGGCGGTGGAAGCGGCGTTTCGCGGAATTAAAAAGGCCGCGGAATTGATCGACATGCGGAAACATTCGGGCGCGCATCCGCGCATGGGCGCGACCGATGTTTGCCCGTTCATTCCAGTGAGCGACGTGAGCTTTGAAGAGGCGATCGCCTGCGCGCGCGAGCTGGGAAAACGGGTCGGCGAAGAGCTCGGCATTCCCATTTATCTTTACGAAAAGGCGGCGAGCGATCCGGCGCGTTCCAATCTCTCGATTATTCGCGCGGGCGAATACGAAGGTTTTTTCGAGAAGATCAAAGACGCGTATTGGAAACCGGATTTTGGGCCTAGCGAGTTCAACGAACGCGCGGGGGGCACGGTTATCGGCGCGCGCGAATTTCTCGTCGCTTACAATGTGAACCTGAATACGAAAGCGGTGCGGCGCGCCACCTCGGTGGCATTCGATGTTCGCGAAAATGGACGATTGAAAACGGAAGATGGAACGCCGCAGGGAAAAAAGATTCTCGACGCGAATGGAGAGCCGGTGCGCGTGCCGGGAATGTTGAAACACGTTAAGGCGATCGGCTGGTATGTCGAGGAATATGGCATGGCGCAGGTCTCGATGAACCTAACGAATCTGGAAGAAACGCCGCTGCATGCCGCGTTCGATGCCTGCGGAGAAGCGGCGCATCAGCGCGGCCTGCGCGTGACCGGTTCGGAAGTCGTCGGAATGCTGCCGAAGAAGTGTCTGGTCGATGCGGGTCGTCATTATTTGCGAAAGCAAAAATGGTCGGAAGGCGCATCCGAAGATGCACTGATCGAGATGGCGATTCGCTCAATGGGGTTGAGCGAACTGAAACCGTTCGATTCGCGGGAACGGATCATCGAATTCAAAATGGCGGCGGTCGCGCAACGCTCGCTCGTGCGAATGAATCTGCGGCAATTCTGCGACGAAACATTGAGCGATTCGCCTGCGCCGGGCGGTGGATCGGTCGCGGCGCTGATGGGCGCGCTTGGAGTCTCGTTAGGCGGAATGGTCGCGAATCTTTCTGCGGGCAAGCGCGGTTGGGACGACAAGCTCAAATACTTCAGCGACATGGCGGTGAAGGCGCAGCAGTTGAAAGATGAACTTCTTTTTTTGGTCGATGAAGACACGGCCGCGTTCAACAAAGTGATGGCGGCTTTCGCGTTGCCGAAAGAATCAGCGGAAGAAAAAACCGCACGTTCGGCCGCGATTCAACAGGCGAACAAATACGCGGCGGACATTCCGTTGCGGGTGATGGAGACGGCGCTGAAATCTTACGGAATTCTGAGCGAGATGGCGGCGCAGGGAAATCCCGCGTCCATCTCCGATGTTGGCGTCGGTTCGCTCGCGACTCGGAGTTGTATCGAGGGCGCGGCGATGAACGTGCGAATTAATCTTGGCAGCCTGAAGGACGAGACAGTGAAGACGGATTTGCGCGCGAAATTGGCGAAGATCCGCGGCGATTCCGAAGCGGAATTCGAGCGCATCGATCGTCTCGTTCAGGAGAAGTTGGGTTAGCGCGCGACTTGAAAACCATCGCGCTTCTACATGCGGCGCAGCTCATTTCGCTGGCCGGCCCGTCGCGCCCACGCGTGCGCGACGAGCTGGCGGAGTTAGCGATTATCTCGAACGGCGGGATGCTTATTCGCGATGGCGTAATCATCGCCACCGGATTGTCAGACGAGATCGAGAAGAAGTTGCCTAACGAGACAGAAGTAATCGACGCGACTGGTGGCGTGGTGCTGCCGGGATTCGTCGACGCGCATACGCATTTGGTTTTTGCAGGGAATCGCGTGGATGAATTCGAGCTGCGCGCGCGCGGCGCCAGCTATGAAGAAATCGCGGCTGCGGGCGGGGGGATTCGTTCGACCGTGCGAAAGACGCGCGCGGCCTCGGAGAGCGAGTTACGCGAGCAAGCGCTGAAACATGCGCGCTGGTTTCTGGAAAACGGAACGACCACCGTCGAAGCGAAATCGGGTTACGGACTTTCGCTGGACGATGAATTAAAAATCCTGCGCGTGATGCGCGAGTTGCCTAACGACACACCGCTGGAATTCGTTCCGACGTTTCTCGGTGCGCACGCGGTTCCAGAAGAATTTCAAACCGAACCGCGAGCTTATGTGGAGCTGGTGATCAACGAAATTCTCCCGCGAGTGGTGGAGGAAAAACTGGCGCAGTTCTGCGATATTTTTTGCGAGCGCGATTATTTCGACATCGAGACTTCGCGCGAAATCCTAACCGCAGCGAAAGCGCGCGGACTCGGATTGCGCATGCATGTGGATCAACTGACGAATTCCGGTGGCGCGATTTTAGCCGCAGAATTGTCCGCGGCGACGGCCGATCATCTCGAGCAAACGGAGGCGGATGGGATCGCGGCACTGCAACGCGCACAGGTACAGCCGGTGCTTTTGCCGGCTTCGGTTTACTCGTTAGGCAAGACGCGTTATCCGCGTGCGCGGGAGATGATCGGCGCGGGTTTGGCGGTGGTGCTGGCGACCGATTTCAATCCCGGTTCGTCGCCGACACCCTCGATGCCGATGATTCTTTCGCTGGCCTCGACGCAAATGAAAATGACTCCCGCGGAAAGCATCACGGCGGCGACGATCAACGCCGCTTACAGCATCGGGCGCGGCGATCGCATCGGGTCGCTTGAGCCGGGGAAGCTGGCCAACTTTTCCATCTTCGAGGCGAGCGATTATCGCGAGCTCGCCTATTACTTTGGCGTGAACCAAATCCGCGCGGTCTACGTGCGCGGCGAAGCGGTTTTGTAGTGGGCGACGACGGGCAAATTTGCGTGGGCCGCAGCGCGCCCTTAACGTCGCTCCGCTCATGAAAATTGAAGTTGAAACGCAACCGCACAGCGTCGCCACGTTGCGCATCGAGTTGCCGCCGGAAGAAGTGCGCAAGGAATGGGATTCGATCGCGAATAATTATGCGCGCTACGCCCGAATCCCGGGTTATCGCGCCGGTAAAGCGCCACAGGCGGTGATCGAGCGGAAGTATCGCAAGGAAATTCAGGAAGAGCTGACCAAGAAGCTTGTTTCGAAAAGCTATCACGAAGCGATCGCGGAGAAGCAGCTCCGGGTGGTCTCGTTAACTAATCTGGAGGACGTCGAGTTTGGGGACGATCGCTCGATGCGTTTTCGCGCGACCATCGTGACCGCGCCGGAATTCGAGTTACCTGATTACAAGAGCATTCCGGTGCAATTGCCCTCGGCGGAAGTGAATACCGCTGACGTGGATGCTGCGCTGGAACGACTGCGCGACCAATCGGCGGATTTCGTTGATGTGCCGGATCGGTCGCTCGCTTTGGAGGATTTTGCGGTGATCGATTTTGATGGCGCGATTGATGGAGTTGCGATTAGCGAGATCGTTCCGCAGGCGAGCAAGAATTTACATGGCGGTAAAAAATTCTGGCTGCGCGTGGCTGCGGATAATTTTTTGCCGCGCTTCGTCGATCAGGTTCTCGGAATGAAACCGGGCGAGACGCGGAGTGTGCAGGTGGAATTTCCGGAAGATTTTGTCGTGACCGAATTGGCGACGAAGAAAGCGGACTACGCGGTGACGCTGAATGAAATTAAGCAAAAGGTATTGCCGGAATTAGATGACGCTTTCGCCGCGAAACTGCTGCCGGAAAAAACGCTGGCCGATTTGCGTCACACGGTTGAGCACAATCTCGAGCACGAAAAAGAACACGAGATCGAGCGCGCGAAAGAATCGGAGATCGTAAAATTTTTGCACGAGCACGTCAGCTTCGACGTGCCGCCGGTTTTGTTAAAAAATGAAACGCGGCGCGCGCTGAACGAGATCGTGCATCGGAATCGCGAGCGCGGTGTGCCGGATGAAATGCTGAAGGAGAAGGAAAAGGAATTGATCGAAGGCGCGGGTTCGCTGGCGGCGCATCGATTGAAAACGAACTTCATTTTGCATCGCATCGCCGAGCAGGAAAAGCTCGAGGTCACGCGTGGAGAAATCGATGCGCGCATTCGTGCGCAGGCCGCGCAATTCAATGTGCCCGTGGAAAAAATGCGCAAAGAACTTGAAGAAAATGACCGAATTAATGGGCTCGCGGAAGAGATCTTGCTGGGTAAGGCGCTTGATTTGCTGAAGGCAAATGTTAGCGTCCAGCCGCCTTCCGAAACTCCAGAAACCGACGCCGCGACCGCTCAAAACTCATGACTTTTTCCAACGAAAATCGCTCCCAATCCGTGCTCATTCCGATGGTAGTGGAGCAGACGGGGCGCGGTGAGCGCAGCTACGACATCTATTCGCGTTTGCTGAAGGACCGGATCATTTTTCTCGGCACGGCGATCGATGATCACATCGCGAATCTGGTCATCGCGCAGTTGCTCTTCCTGCAAATGGAAGACGGCAAAAAGGACATCAATCTTTACATCAACTCGCCCGGCGGCTCGGTCACGGCCGGGCTGGCGATTTACGACACGATGCAGTTTTTGACCTGCGATGTGACGACTTATTGCTTGGGAATGGCGGCGAGCATGGGCGCAGTTTTGTTGGCTGCGGGGACGAAGGGGAAGCGCTTTGCTTTGCCGAACTCAGACATCATGATCCATCAAGTTTCAGGTGGCGCGCAGGGCCAGGCGAGCGATGTCGAGCGCACGGTGGAATACATGTTCAAGCTAAAGAAGCGCTTGATTAAGATTCTCTCGTCGCACACCGGTCAGCCGGAAGAGAAAGTGCGGCTCGATTCGGATCGCGATTATTTTTTATCCGCAGCCGATGCGAAAGACTACGGATTGGTCGACGAAGTAATTAAATCGCGCAAGGAAGCGAAGTTAATCGAAGGCACCGTGCCCGAACGGAGCACCGCGATCGCGGAAGCCGCGCTGCCGCACAAAGTCGAGGAATAGGACCTGCTCATTTAGCGGTTACTCATGGCCCGCGCTTCCAACCTCACGATGTGCTCCTTCTGTGGCAAAAGCCACGCGGAGGTGCGGAAATTAATCGCCGGTCCCGGCGTTTATATTTGCGACAGCTGCATCAATGTCTGCAAAAGCATCCTCGATAAAGAGCTGAACGAAGATGCGCGGCGGCAATCCTCAAACATCCGCGTGCCGAAGCCGGTCGAGATCCGGCGGTCGCTCGATCAATATGTGATCGGCCAGGACACAGCGAAGAAGACGCTTTCGGTCGCGGTCCATAATCATTTTAAGCGCGTGCTGCAAAGCGCGCCGCCGGCGGATTCCTCGGCCGCGTTTCAACCGGATCCGTTTGCGGAAGTGGAGATCGAGAAGAGCAACATCTTGCTCATCGGGCCGACCGGTTCGGGCAAAACTTTGCTCGCGAAGACGCTGGCAAAAATTCTCGATGTCCCGTTTTGCATCGCGGATGCGACGACGTTGACCGAAGCCGGTTATGTCGGTGAAGACGTGGAGAACATCATCCTGCGCTTGCTGCAGAATGCGGATTACGATGTGAAGCGCGCGGAGATCGGCATCGTTTATATCGACGAAATCGACAAGATCGGGCGAAAGACCGACAACGTCAGCATCACGCGCGACGTCTCTGGCGAAGGTGTGCAACAGGCTTTGCTGAAAATCCTCGAGGGCAGCACCTGCAACGTTCCACCGCAAGGCGGACGCAAGCACCCGCATCAGGAATATATTCAGGTCAACACCGAGAAAATTTTGTTCATCTGCGGCGGCGCATTTGTTGGCCTCGATAAAATTGTGCAGAAGCGCATCGGCAATCGCACAATGGGATTCAACAGCCCTGACATCGCGGTCGAAGAAGCGCTGGCCAAGCAAGCGGTCCGTCATGTTGAACCGGAAGATTTGCTGAGCTTCGGAATGATTCCGGAATTCATCGGCCGCTTGCCGGTGGTGACCGCGCTCGACGCGCTGACCGAAGACGAGATGGTCATGATTCTGACCGAGACGAAGAACGCGATGATCAAGCAGTACACCAAACTTTTCTCGATGGAGGGTGTGCGTTTGAATGTGACGAAGGATGCTCTGCGCGCGTTGGCGGCGCAGGCGGTGACGAAGGGAACGGGCGCGCGGGCGCTGCGTTCGATGCTCGAGCGCATCATGCTCGACATCATGTACGAGGTGCCGAGCCGCGAAGACATCGCGGAGGTCACGATCAGTCGCGCGGTGGTGGACGGGAAAAAACTTCCGCTCATTCGCAAGAAGCAGGACAAAGACGCGGCTTAGTTTACGTTCGTCGCCACGCGATGAACGTGGTCGTCATCAATACCGGAACCGAGCTCTTGCTCGGTAGCGTGCTAAACACGCATCTCAATTTCATCGCGCGCGAGCTCTTTCCTTTCGGCTTGCGCGTGGCGCGGCAGCTTACCGTTCCCGATGGACCGCCCATTCGGGAGGCGTTGACCTCCGCACTCGCGGAAGCGGAAATCATCTTCCTTACCGGCGGTCTCGGGCCGACGACTGATGACATCACGCGCGAGATCGCCGCGGACTTGTTAGGCCGCGAATTGCGTCGTGATGAGGAGATGGCGGCGACAATCACGAAACGTTTGCGCTCGCGCGGATATCCGATGACCGATCGCATTTTGCGGCAAGCGGAAGTGCCGGGAGGGGCGGTCGTTTTGCCTAACGAAAACGGCACCGCGCCAGGTTTGCATTTGCAGACGGAGCGCGCGCATTTGTTTTTGTTGCCGGGTCCGCCGCGGGAATTGGAGCCGATGTTTCGCGAATCGGTCGTGCCCATTTTGCGCACGATCGTTGCGCGCGATATCGCGATCGAATGTCGCACCTTTCGATTGACCGGAGTGGGGGAATCGATTGTCGAGGCTGCCGTAGGAAAACAAATTCTCGCGCTCGAGGAGATCGAGCTTGGGTATTGCGCGCGGCCTGGGGAAGTGGACGTGCGCTTGCTTGGTCGTACGGAAAGGTTGAACGAAGCGGAGGCACTGATTCGCGCTGCGTTTCCGAATTCGATTTACACGACCGACGACGAAAGCCTGGAGGAAGTTGTGGTTCGTCTGCTGACCGCGCAAAAGGAAACGGTCGCGACGGCGGAGTCGTGCACCGGTGGTTATGTGGCAAATCGCCTAACGAATGTTCCCGGCGCGTCCGCGGTTTTCCTGGCGGGTTACGTGACTTACAGCAATGAATCAAAAATCGACACGCTCGGAATCGAGGCGGCGCTCATCGAGGAACACGGCGCAGTCAGTCGAGCGGTCGCCGGAAAGATGGCGGAAGGTGCGCTGCGTAAGAGCGGCGCGACGCATGCATTGGCCACCACCGGCATCGCGGGCCCGAGCGGAGGCACGGATAAAAAACCGCTCGGCACGGTTTTTATTGGGCGCGCTTCTCGCGGAGGAGAAACCGATGTGCAGCGTTTTCGCTTCCTGGCCGACCGGGAAAGTTTCAAGCGCCTAACGAGTCAGGCCGCCCTGGAAATGTTGCGGCAACAGTTGCTGAGCGCGGCGAAATAATTATTCCCGAAGCACCTCGACCGGTGTGCCGACCTTCACCTTGGCGTAAAACATTTCCGCGCCTTGCGGCGGCATGCGAATGCAACCGTGCGACGCCGGATAGCCCGGCAGAATTCCGATGTGCATGCCGACGCCGTCGCCAGTCAAGCGCATGAACCAAAGCATGGGCGCGCCCACGTAATGCGTGCCGCTCGGCGCCGAATCAATTTTCAAGCTGACACCGCTGCGCACGGTGCGGCCGGTGCGATCTTTGAAATCGCCGTAAACACTTGAGCGATGATCTTTATCTTTTTCGAGAACGGAAAATTTCCCGTTCGGCGTCATGCCCGCGCGTTTACCAGAGGAAATCGGCGAGTCGATCGCGATCTGATCGCCGGCCAGGAGATAAGCGCGTTGCTTCGGAAGCGAAACGATGATGTGCGCCTGGTCTGGCGTGAGACTGTCGTAAATGGCTCGGTTGACTGTGATCGGCGCTTGTTTGCCGATGAGCTCGGACGCTTTGCGCATCGGCTGCACGGGTGCCGGCGTAGAGCGAGCGGCGGTCTGCGGAGAAGCGGAGCGCGCCGGTGTCGCCCGGGCGGAGCCCGAGCGGTAACCTTGCGCGAAGACTTGCTCGCCAGCGGCGGACAAGAGAACGAGCAACAATAGAACGCGCGAGGATTTTGAGATCACGATATTAAGCTTTGGCGTAACTGTGCACGCGCTGCAACCATCCGGAGAGCCAGCGAGATTCATTCCGTTCCGGCGGAGAATTCTGCACGCGTCTGGTTAAAACCACGCGAGCGGCGCGGCTGAAATCCTTCGCTGCGGCCAAGCCGTTTTCGGTTCCCGTCATAGATTGCAACACCTGAAACAAGCCCCATCCTTGTCCATGATAGCGCTCGCTGTCGAGCAGACCTTCGCCTTTGAAGTTAACATAATCGACCAGGGCGTAGCAGCCTTGGTGAGTGCTGGCCACGCGAGCGAAGCGTTGCGCGAGATGGGTGCGATCGGAAGGCGCGGCGGCCGCGAGCATTTTCGGCAGCGCCTGCTGCAAACGCTGCACGAGGAAGTCGGCTTGCAGGTCGATTGTCTCGGCCAGGAACCGGCGCAACTGATTCATTTCCGTGCTCTGCTTTGCCGCGAGGAAATCGGCGCGAGAGTTCCAAGGGCAACCCGTTTCGATATGGCCAGCGATGAGCGGTGGAAGCTTTCGGCCGTGTTTCGCGGCGAAGGCAATAAAGTCCGGAAAACTTTCTTCAAACGGTCCACGCGCGCCTTTGGGATACCAAATGAAATGACCGATGCCTAACGAGGCAAAATTTTCACCGCTGTTCCAGGAAGTGAGACCGGCGATGGTGCCGCCACATTCGTTTTGCCAGACGCGTTTTCCGATGCGCGAAGCGTCGGCGCGAGACAATGAGACCGCTTCACCGCATGCGTCGTTCGCATACAAAAGAAGCGCCGCCGTAGCCAAGAGGAGCGCGAAGTTCCGGCAAAGCGTCCAACTTCTTGACGCCCGATATTTCTCCATTAGCGTGCCCTCTTCCGCGGCGCGCTGGTCTGGCTCGTCGCCGCTATTTTAAGCAAATTCGTCATGAAAAATTCCTGCATCTTCGGTGTCGCTTTCCTTGTCGCTTCTTCTGTTTTGGCGGAGCCAACCACCCAACTTAAGGACGAGAAAGACAAGGTCAGCTACAGCATCGGGCTGAATATTGGAACGAACATTAAGAAAGACAAGATCGACATCAATACCGACGCGCTCATGGCTGGAATGAAGGACGGAATGAGCGGCGGAAAGCCTTTAATGACCGAAGAGCAGGTGAAAGAAACCATGACTGCGTTCTCGAAATCCATGATGGAAAAACAAGCGGCAACAGCGAAAGAGGCGGCAACCAAAAATGCGGCCGAGGGAGAAAAATTTCTCGCGGAAAACAAAAACAAAGAAGGCGTGAAGACGACCTCGAGCGGCCTGCAATACAAGGTGGTCAAGGAAGGTAGCGGCGAGTCGCCCAAGGAAACCGACACGGTCGAAGTTCACTATCGCGGGACGCTGATCAACGGCACGGAGTTCGATAGTTCCTACAAGCGGAACGAGCCGGCGACTTTTCCGGTTAATCGTGTCATCAAAGGCTGGACGGAAGCGCTGCAATTGATGAAGCCGGGCGCGAAATATCAGCTCTTCATTCCATCGAATCTGGCTTACGCAGAACGCGGCGCGGGCGCCGACATCGGGCCTAACGAGACCTTAATTTTCGAGGTCGAATTGCTCAACGTGAAGCCGAGCGAAGCGAAAGCTGCGCCGTCGCCCGCCGGAGCGGCGCCGAGCGCGACCACGCCTGGGAAGTCCGACGCCAAAGCGAAAACGCAGCCGGATAAATAACCGCGCGTTGCGCGAAGGCGGCGACGCTACTTAACCGTCTCCCACTCGAGCCGAGGAGCGTCGCCCCAAAGATCTTCCAGGCTGTAGAACTCGCGTTTCTCGCTGTGGAAGATGTGCACGATGACCTGCATGTAATCGAGCACGATCCATTGGCTCGCGGGAAATCCATCCACTGCGACCGGCCGCGTGGCGTGGTTTTGTTTTAACTGAGCTTCGATTTCACCAGCGATCGCTTTCAGTTGCGGCTCGGAGTTGGCCGAGCAGATGACGAAGAAATCGGTGAAGGTGGAGATCTCTCGCAAATCCAGCACGACGATGTCTTCCGCCTTTTTGTTCGACGCGAGCTCGGCGCACGTCCTGGCTAGTTCTTCTGAGGTTATCGCTCGGGGTCCTGGTAAAGTCGGTGCCGGTGAATGATCGCTTCCACCGGCGGCGGAACGAAGTAACGAATGGATCGGTGCGTGGCAACTCTGTTTCTGATTTCGCTCGCGGAAATGTCGACCAGACGCCGAACGGTGGTGAACTCGGAGTCGGTCGATGCGCCGCCGCGATCAAGCACCACGAAACGCACGAGCTGTCGCAACTCCGCGAAGCGATGCCAGGTCTTCAGCCGCGGCAGATTATCGGCGCCCAGCAGATATGAAATTTCCACCGCAGGATCCCGCCGCTTGAATTCTTCGACCGTCTCGATGCTGTAAGAGGGCGGGGGACGGCGAAGTTCCATTTCGTCGATCGAAAATCGCGGCTCATCCGCGATGGCCACGCGCAACATTTCCAGTCGGTGCGCAGCCGGCGCGGTTTGCTTCTCGAGCTTATGCGGCGAGCAAGCCGCGGGAACAAAAACGATCTGCTCGATCTTCAATTGCTCCATCGCGTCGCGCGCTAAAATCAGATGCGCATGATGAATCGGATCGAACGTCCCGCCGTAAATGCCGATCTTTTTTGCCACGGCTGAATTTAGCCGTGGAATGATTTTTTCCACGATCCTAAGTTCGGAACTCCATGAAGCCCGATCTGCTTGGCCAGCTCCTCCTCACCGGCGTTCCGGGGACGGAACTCGATTCCGCGACGGCCGCGCTTTTCAAAAAAGTGCAGCCCGGCGGATTCATTCTCTTCGGTCGCAACATCACCAGCGCGCGGCAGCTGCGAAAATTGATCGACGATCTGCGCGATCTTTCCGAGCACGAACCGATCATCACGATCGACCAGGAAGGCGGACGCGTTTCGCGTTTGCGATTGATCGGGAACGAGCCGCCGAATGCGCAACAGTTGCGCGACAAAGGCGATCTTGCGCTCGTTAGGCAACACGGCTCGATCACCGGCCGGCTCCTGCGTCTCTTCGGTTTCAATCTCGATCTCTGTCCGGTGCTCGATATTTCTTTCGACGACGAAGCGGACAATTCACTGCGCGGTCGCTGCTACGGTCGCGACGTCGAAGAAGTGACGCGGCTGGCCGGCGCATTTAACGACGCGCTTCGAGACGAAGGCATCGCCAGTTGCGGGAAACATTTTCCCGGCTATTCCGCCGCTCGGCTTGATGCGCATCACGAATTGCCGCGGATTGATCGTTCGCGTGAGCAATTAGAGAAAAACGAGCTCGCCGTTTTCCGCCAACTCGCCGGCTCGGTCGACAGCATGATGATTTGTCACGGCTGGTATCCGTCGTTCGAAGAGGAAAAATTGCCGGCTTCATTTTCCCAAAATGTCATCGAGAAATTGCTCCGCGAAGAAATGAAGTTCGAGGGATTGATCATAACAGACGACCTCGACATGGGCGCGATTTATCACGAGTACGGATTGGAGGAGACAATCCATCGCGCACTCGGCGCAGGGAACGATCTGGCCATGATTTGTCATCGCATCGACGCGATCGAAAAAGCGCGTGAAGCGCTCGCTGGCGTGGAAGCGCGCGAGCTGCAGCGCGCGCTCGATAACGTTGCGAAATTTAAAGCTCGAATGTCGTCGCCACACGAGTTTTCCGAGGGCGCGTTTCACAAAATCGACAATGAGATTTGGGATTTACGCGTGGCGGTTCTCGGCCCGGAAGCCGCGGCCACGAGAAGCGCGGAAGACGGAAAACGCTCGCCGGTGGAGACGTATTGAGACGCTCGCCCGCGGCAATTGACGGCAGTACGCGCAGCCCATAATCTTCGCGCGTGCAAGCCGAACTCGAGCAACTGCTCATCCTGCAGGATCGCGATCAGAAGATCCGGCAAATTCGCGCGGAGCTGAAATCGATCCCGTTGCAGCAAGCGAGTTTGGACAATCAGATCACCGCCGCGGCTTCGTCGCTTGAGACGCTCAAACACAAAGCGATGCAGGTCGAAGTGGAACGAAAGAAATTGGAATTGGATGTCGGCACGCGCACGGAATCAATCAATCGTTTGCGCACGCAACAGTATGAGACGCGCAAGAACGAAGAGTTTCGCGCGATCGGAAACGAGATCGAGCGCTACGGAAAAGAGATTCAACAGATCGAGGATCAGGAACTCGAATTGATGGATCAGGTCGACAAGTTGAAGATCGAAACGAGCGCGGAAGAGAAGAAGACGGCGGCTTCGACGGAATCGTTTCGCCGTCAGAAAATCGATCTCGAGGATAACGGCAAAGCGCTGGAGTCGCGGCTGCAGGAATTAACGAGCGAGCGCGCGGAGATTGCGAGCAAGGTAGAGGAAGATTTGCTCAACCGCTTCGAGCGACTCTTTGCCAGCAAAGGCAACGCGGCAGTCGTCGCGCTCGAGCACCAGATCTGCACCGGTTGTCACATGAAGCTGACCGCGCAAACCGTGCATCGAGTGAAAGGCGACAGAGAGATCGTGAGCTGCGAGCAGTGCGGGCGGATTCTTTACTCGGCGGAGTGAGTGGGAAGCGGTGTGTCAGTGAATGAAAGGTGTTGTAGCTGCGCAAGTGGCTTGTCCGTCCGAGCATAGGAGTCCCGCGTGAGAATACGCGCGTGTTAAACGTTGAAGCGGAACTCCACCACGTCGCCGTCTTTCACCACGTATTCTTTTCCTTCGATGCGGAGCTTACCCGCTTCGCGCGCTTTGGCGGACGAGCCTAACGAGACCAGGTCGTCGTAATGCACCACTTCGGCGGCGATGAAACCGCGCTCGAAGTCGGTATGAATCACACCAGCAGCCGCAGGCGCTTTGTCGCCTTCATGGATCGTCCAGGCGCGTGTTTCTTTTTCGCCGGTCGTCAGATAAGTGCGCAGGCCTAACAAGTGATAAACGGCACGAATGAGCGCGCTCACGCCACTGCCGGCCACGCCCAGATCGCGCAAATATTCCTGCGCCTCTGTTTCACTGAGGTCGACCAATTCGCTCTCGATCTGCGCACTGATTACGACCGCTTCGCTGCCGAAATGCTGCCGCGCAAAATCCTCTACCGCGCGCACATGTTGGAGCGCGGCGTTCGCTTCGTCCTTTTGCGCGATGGCCGCGAGATCGGATTCGGCCACGTTGCAGGCGAAGAGGGTCGGCTTGGAAGTGAGAAGAAAAAACTCGCGCACAACCACTTGTTCTTCCTCGCCTAACGAGGCCGTGATCGCGGGCTTTCCCGCATCGAGATGCGGCAATAATTTTTCAATGACCGCGCTTTCCGTTTTCGCGGTTTTTGATCCCGCGCGCACTTCTTTCTGCAAACGATCACGGCGTTTTTGCAAGGAAGCGAGATCGGCTAGAACAAGTTCGGTGTTGATCACTTCGATATCGCGCACGGGATCGATCGTGCCGCTGACATGATGAATGTCGCCGTCTTCGAAGCAGCGCACGACCTGCACGATGGCGTTGACTTCGCGGATGTGGCTGAGGAATTGATTGCCCAATCCTTCGCCCGCGCTCGCGCCTTTGACCAAGCCTGCGATGTCGACGAACTCGATCGCGGCCGGAATTAGTTTTTGCGAGTGGGATAATTTCGAGAGCACTTCAAGGCGCGGATCGGGCACGGTCACGACGCCGAGGTTCGGATCGATCGTGCAGAACGGATAGTTGGCGGCCTGCGCTTTGCGCGTGCGCGTGACGGCATTGAAGAGCGTGGATTTTCCGACGTTTGGCAGGCCGACGATTCCAGCGCTCAACATAAGGCGCGCAGGTTAATGCGGGAGACCGCGAGTCGCAATCGCACCTAGGCAACAACCGAAGCCGACTCGGTGCTGCGCAGCCTAACGAATAGTAGACGCAAACTATTCAAGACGACCACCACCGTGCTGCCTTCATGCGCGACGACGCCGAGCGACAGCGGAATCGCGTGCGTTAACGCGAGCAAGGCCATGACCGTGACGGTGCCGAGCGCGATCGCGATATTTTGTCGGATGATCGCCTTCGCGCGGCGGCTGAGATCGAAAGCGGTCACGAAATTTTCCAGGCGATCGTTCATCAAAATGACTTCGGCTTGTTCCATGGCCGCGTCCGATCCACGCGCGCCCATCGCCACTCCGACATCGGCCGCGGCTAAGGAGGGCGCATCGTTTACGCCGTCGCCGACGACGGCAACTTTCACACCGGACTTCTTCAGTTCCTGGACCGCCGCGACTTTTCCTTCGGGTGAAAGTTGCGCGCGGACATCATCGACGCCGGCTTCCCGCGCAATTGTGGAAGCAGTGGCCGCACGATCGCCAGTTAACATGACGACGCGCATGCCGAGCCGTCGCAGGCGCGTGATCATCTCGCGCGAAGCAGGACGAAGTTGATCGCGCAAAAGTAAGCGGCCGCACAAGCCCGGTCCGCCGATCCAAACTTCCGCGACATCGTGTTCGTCGGAATCGGGCGCGTCGCCACTGATCGC
>CAXSCV010000037.1:5659-13640 GCA_964235895.1 uncultured Chthoniobacterales bacterium | reverse complement strand
CGCCGGTAATGGCTAATTGCGAGCGGACGAATTCGCGACTGCCGAGCGCGTAGAGTAAACCGTTTCGTCGCGCGGAAATTCCGCGGCCCGGCAGCGATTCCGCATGCGTGAAATCAGTGGTCGTTAGGCCGCGCTGCAGGCCGAGTTTTTGGATCGCGCGCGAAAGAGGATGATGCGAAAGACGCGCCAGATTGAAGGCGGACGTCAGGATTTCATCTTCGTTGCCTGCGAAAACGTCGATGCGATCGAGCGCGGGAACGCCTTCGGTAAGTGTGCCGGTTTTATCGAGCGCAACCGTGCGGACGTCGGCCAGAGTTTCGATGGCGGCGCCGCCACGAAAGAGAACTCCGCGTCGCGCGCCGGAAGCGATCGCGGAAAGAATGGCGGAAGGAACGCTGAGGACGAGCGCGCAGGGCGACATGACGACGAGCAAAGTCATCGCGCGATAAAAAGCGCTCGCTTGTCCGCCGGCGCGGAGGAAGGCAGGCCAGCCGAAGACGAAACGGCCGACGAGAAAGAAGGCCACGCAGGAAAGCAAAACGAGATAGGTGTAACCGGTGCCGAAGCGGTCGCTGAATCGTTGCGAGGGCGCTTTAAATTGCTGCGCCTGCTCGATCAGGTTGACGATTTTTTGCAGCGCGCTTTCGTGCGCGGCACGCAGGACGTCGCCATCGATTACGCCCCAGACATTGAGCGTGCCCGCGAGCGCGACGTCGCCGGGCTGCTTCGGCATCGGGCGAGCTTCGCCGGTGAGGTTGGATTCATCGCAGGCGCTTTCGCCGCGCGTGATTCGGAGATCGACAGGAACCTGTTCGCCCGCGCGCACGCGCACGTGCATTCCGGGCAGGAGCTCTTCCACGGGGCGCTCGATTTCCTCGTCGCGCTCAAGAACGGTCGCGGTTTTAGGCGCGCCGCGAAGCAAGGCGCCGATCTCGCGTTGGGTGCGCGCGCCGGCAAAATGTTCCATCGCGCCCGATGCCGAAAAGAGAAAAAGCAAAAGCGCGCCTTCAGCCCAGGCGCCGATGAGCGCGGCGCCGATCGCGACCGAAAGCATGAGAAAATGAATCTCGAGATCGCCGTGGCGAAGCCGCTCCCAAGATTCAACCGCGGCATCCCACGCGCCCGCGAGATAACTGAGACCGAAGAGTGCCAGAACGAACGCGGGCGCGGCTTGCGCACGTTGCGCGGCAAAAGCCGCCAGCGCCGTGACCAAACAAAGTGCGGAAAGAATCGCGAGACGCTTCCACTCGTTAGGGTCGTCGCTCCGATGAGCGCAACAGCCGCCAGAGCGATCGGCACGCGGCCAGCGCAGATTATTCCATTGCCAAAATCCAACGGCCGTCCGGCAAGTCAGCTTTTCGATGACGGTGCTGCCGAGCACATCTTTCACGACCACGTTGGCATCGCCCACTTTGCGCGAAGGCGGTTCGCCGCATTGTTCGCAATTGCCGCGCGCGTCGAGGATGCCGCATTGCTTTTCGCGTTCGGCCACGACTTCACTGACGCGATCGGCGATGCGCGAACTGCGATCGTCGCCAAGGGTGGCGATGGAGAGCAGTTGATTCTTCGGCTGAAACGCGACCGCTTCGAGCTGCGACTCTTCCGTGAGAAGGCGCGCAACGTTTTTGTAAACGCAGTGGCCGTTCTCGCGCCCGGGAGCGGCGGGGTTGGGCGTTTTCGCATTCTCTGCCATCAGGAGAAACGATACGCGGCGCGGACGCGCGCTCTAGTTCAAAAGCGGGCAGGGAATCGGGCCGGCGAGATTTGAACTCGCGACCTCTTGAACCCCATTCAAGCGCACTACCAAGCTGTGCTACGGCCCGTCCGCGCCGCCACTATTGACGCGCGCGCAAGTGTTGCCAACGACTTTCCGAGCGCCGTCGCCGCGTTTAAAACATGTGGCCGAGCCCGACGAGAAAACCAACGCTATCGACCCCGCCGTTTCGCCGATCGGTCCCGGCATTGCTGACGTGGCGATACTGGAACTCCGAGTCGATCGACCATGCGCGATTCAGGCGGAAGCGTGTGCCGAGGCTGGTCTGCAAATTAAATTCCACCGGCAGGCCAATCGAAACCTGCGTGTGGTTTTGCTCGATATCATTATAAACGCCGCCCGCGCCGATTTGAAAAAATGGAACGAGCCACGCGTCTTCGTGCATGACGAAATTATGCCGCAAAATCAGTGTCGCGCCGGCGACCACGTTTCCTGGTCCACTAAAAACCGGCCCGGCGAAACCTTCGATGAGAAACTCTTCGTTCCCACCGAAAAACCACGAACTGCGCAAATCATCCAGCATCCAGCCAAGCCGCGCGGAATCGATCTCCGGGCGCGTGCGCGTGACGTCGTCGATGGAATAAAAGGCGCCGCCGAGCGTTTCGAATTCGCGGGTGCCTTTTAGGAAACCGAGGTCGCGCAGTGAGGCGGCGGCTTTATCGGAAAATTGATCTTCACCGGCGCGAGCGGCGGTCGAGAAAACGAGGAGGAAGAGCGAAGCTATGAGAGCGCTGCGGTTCATGCGGAATCCCTTTCTCACGGGTGCGTTTGTTTTCAAGAAAATTTGCGGCGGCAAATGGCTCAGCGATTTTCCCCGTCCCAAGCGACCAGAAAGGCGTCGATCAACCGCGGAAGATCGTCGCTATAACCGCCTTCCAGAATAGCAGCGGACGGCACGCCGGTTTCGCGCAGCCAACTTCCGAAGGTCGCGAAATCTTCTTCTGCCAAGGTCATCTGCGTGATCGGATCGCGCGCGTAAGCATCGAAGCCGGCGGAAACCAAAAGGAGATCGGGACGCGCGGCGATCAATGTTTCCAAACCGCGCTCGACTTCGCGCACGTGCGCTTCGCGCGCGGTGAGCGGCGCGACGGGGAAATTGTGGATGTTCGAGAACGAGCTCCCGCCAGTTCCGGGATAGGCCGGGAATTGATGAATCGAGGCGAAGGTGATGCGCGGATTATTTGCGGCGATCGCTTGGGTGCCGTTGCCGTGATGCGCGTCGAAATCCCAAATGCCGACGCGCGCCGCACCTTGCGCGAGCGCGTCGAGCGCGGCGACGGCGATGTGATTGAAATAACAAAAACCCATCGCGCGATCTTGCGTGGCGTGATGTCCAGGCGGCCGCATGAGGCTGAACGCGCGCCGACCTGCGATCGCTTCTCGTGCGACCGCGACTGCGGCGCCAGTCGCGCGCGCGGCGTGTTCGTAGATGTTTGGATACGCGGGCGAGTCGGCGTCGAAGTCATTTCTGGCCGCGCGAACGTTCGCGAGATGTTCGGCCGAATGCGCGCGCAAAAGCATCTCGTCCGTGACGGAATCCGGCGCGCACCATTCCCAACTCGGATGTTCACGACGCAGGAACGGCGCGCTGCGCGCAATGCGCGCGGGACGTTCGGGATGTCCAGCGCGCTCGTATTCGACCGAGCGCGGATCGTGAAGGATGAGCACGTGCCGCGGAGAAGCGTTTCAGGAGGAAACGCGCTTGATCACCCAAACAACAAACAGGATCACCGCTACGATCCAAAGCAGATGGAGCAGCACGCTGGTCACTGCGAGGAAAACGCGCGCGACGATCCAAATGATCACGAGCACAATCGCGAAATAGATGAGGGAGTTCATGCGATGGATTCGTGGCCGCGTACAACCTTTCGCGCTCCTCGTAGATCGCGCGCGTGCGGCGGCGATTATTTCTTAGGCGGTTCGGGCGGGATATCCTGTGGCGCGGAAGCTGGCGCCGTTTCGCTGTTCAACCCGCGGCGCTCGAGGAGCGGTTTAATGTCGGGATCGCCGCCGGTAAAGTTTTTGAATTCCTGCAATGGATCTTCGCTGCCGCCACGCGACAAAAGCGTGCGCCGAAAACGATCGCCATTTTCGCGAGTCATGCCGCCATGTTGTTTGAACCATTGCACGGTGTCGGCATCGAGCACTTCGCTCCAGATGTAAGAATAATATCCGGCCGAATATCCGCCGGCGAACGAGTGCGAAAAATAAGCCGTACGATAACGCGGCGGCACCGGCGCAAAATCAACGCCCGCTTTTTTCAGCGCTTCCGCTTCGAAACCGAGCACGTCTTTCGGAATCTCGTTCGGCTTGAGTTGATGCCAGGACTGATCGAGCAACGCCGCCGCCAGATACTCGGTGGTGGTGTAGCCTTGATTGAATTTTTGCGACGCGAGCATTTTGTCGAGCAGCTCGGTCGGGATCGGCTCGCCGGTCTGATAATGCTTCGCGTAATTCTTCACCACTTCCGGCCAGGACGCCCACATCTCATTCACCTGTGAGGGGAATTCGACAAAATCGGTCGGCACATTCGTTCCGGCGAAGCGCGGATATTTCACATTCGAAAACATGCCGTGGAGCGCGTGGCCAAATTCGTGAAACATCGTGCGCACTTCGTCGTAAGTGAGCAACGTCGGTTCGCCCGCGGGCGGCTTGGGAATGTTCAGATGATTCGCCACCACCGCCTTCGTTCCGAAAAGTCCGCTTTGCGAAACGTATTCATTCATCCACGCGCCGCCGCGTTTTGAAGGCCGCGCATACATATCGGAGATGAACAAAGCGAGCGACTGACCATCCGCGTCGAAGACTTCGAAGACGCGCACGTCCGGTTGGTAAACCGGCAGATCTTTTCGCTCCTTGAAAGTGATCCCGTAGATCTGGTTGGCCGCGAAGAAAACGCCATCCTGTTGGACGTGGTTCAATTCGAAATACGGTTTCAACTGCGCTTCGTCGACCGCATAACGCGCGGTCCGAACTTTCTCGGCGTAGAAGGCCCAATCCCAGGACGCGAGCGGGAATTTGCCGCCTTCCTCATCGATCACTTTCTGGATGTCGGCGGCTTCCTTGTGTGCATTCGCCACTGCTGGCGGCGCGAGCTCGGCCAGCAATTTGTTCACGGTTGGAACATTTTTCGCGGTCTGATCTTCCAATTGGTAGGCCGCGTGATTTTCGTAGCCGAGGAGCGTGGCGCGTTCAGCGCGCAGGCGGACAATATTCAAAACGGTATTACGCGTATCGAAGCTTCCGCCGTGACTGTTACGAGCGAGCGACGTTTTCATAATGCGCTCACGCAACGCGCGATTTTCCAAAGACGAAAGCGCGGGCTGCCCGGAGGTGTTCTGCATCGGAATCAGAAATTTCCCGTCCTTCTTCGCGTCCTTCGCCGCCTTGGCCGCGGCGGCGATTTCATTTTCCGGCAATCCGGCCAGCTCCGCGCGATTCGCAACCACGGTGTCGGAGGCATTTTTTTCCTTCAGCACATCCTGGCTGAACTTGGTCTCGAGCGTGGCCAGCTCGCCGTTCATCGCTTTCAGTTTTTTCTTGTCCGCGTCGGAGAGCTTGGCCCCCGCGTGCACGAAATCCTTGTAATAACGCTCGAGCAAAAATTCCGCTTCATTGTCGAGCTGCAGTCGATCGCGCCGATCGTAAATTAGTTGGATGCGGCGGAAGAGCGCGGTGTTCAGCAAAATGGCGTCGCGATGCGCGGCCAGTTTCGGAGCCATCGCGCTCTCGGTTTTTTCCAAAACTGGGTCAGTGTTCGCGCCAGCCAGATTCGAGAAAATATTTCCGATGCGCGTTAAGGCTCGCCCGGATTTTTCCAAAGCGACGATCGTATTCTCGAAGGTCGCTTCTTCTTTGTTGTCCGCGATCGCTTCGACTGCTTTCAAATTTTCCGCGAGAGCCACGGCGAAGGCCGGCGCATAATCCTCGCTCTTGATCTTGTCGAACGGCGGCATCTGATATTGCAGTGTGCTCTCGACCAGCAACGGGTTATCGGCGGTGGATTTTTGATCAGTGGGCGAAGGACTTTTCGCTGCGAACATGGCGGTGGTGGAAAATGCTGCGCAACAGATAAAGGTGAGCAGCGGGAGTACGATGGATGATTGGCGTGGATTCATGGGAGGAGCGGGATAGTTGCGCAATCCTGCAACAACCTTCGCGAGTTACAAGCGCGCGCCGGAAAAAAGCGCGCGGCGTTTCGCTCGACTTCAGTGCTCTTTCGGCGCGAGCGATTCCACGATTTGCGCGAAGCGCGGATCTTTGCGCAAGGTGTCCCAATATGGATGCAGCCGAAGATTTCCGTAGCTCCAGTAGCTCGGAACTTTCGTGGCATTCGTCAGTTGCTCGATCGCGAGGTCGTTCTCGCCGGCCCACGAATAAATGATCGCGAGGTATCCGACCATCAGCGGCGCATCGATCGCGTCCTTTTCCATCGGCACCAACTCCACGGCGCGGCGTCCCGCGCGGATCGCTTCTTCGTTCTCACCCAGAGCCGCGTGCAGCAGACCGAGCACACAGATGACGCCACCATCGTCCGGGCGCGCGGAAACGAGCGCCGCAGTTTCGCTCAGGCCTCGGCGGAACGCCGCGCGCGCGGCTGTTTCATCGCCCCGCAAGCGCGCGACCATTCCTTCGCACCAACTGCGCGGAAGCGGCATTCCTTCCGTGTAACATCCGTGATCGCTGAGCGATGCGAGCGCGCGCGCGGCGCTCTCATTATCTCGCTCGCATAATGCGAGATACATCCATTGCTCGGCCAGGATTGCTCCGTTCGACGGATTTTCCCGCAAGCTCTTCTCGATCACTTCATGCAACGGTTGCGTATCGGCATGCCACTCCAGCTCCACCGAGGCGAGTTGCGCGCGCATGATTAAATCTTCCGGCGCGAGGTTGATGGCGCGCTGCAGCACCGTCGCCATTTCCGGGAAACGTCGCAGATTAAAATAACTGAGCGCGAGTTGCCGCAGGATTGCATTGTTCTGTGGATCCAATTCAAGCGCGCGATTCAAATTGCGCGTCGACTCGTTCCAGCGGCCCTGTCGACGATCGATGTAACCCGAAAGGAGTGGAGGGACGGAGTCGTTAGGCAACTTAGCTTCCGCTTGAGCCAACTCGCGGCGCGCCCGGTCGAAATCGCCCATCGCTGAGTAATAATGTTTCGCCAGCGCCAAATGCGTTTCGCCAGAATCGGGCCGAAGCGCGACTGCTTTGCGCAGGGCCGCCTCCGCTAAAGCGAGCCGCGCTGGGGTGCGGTCGAAGCGCTGATAAAGTTGGTCGTGCGCGGACGCTAACTGGCAATAGGCGAGGTGGAATTTGTGATCGCGCGCAACTGCTTCGTCCAAATCGCGGACTGCGGCGTTGAGATCTTCGTTCGCGCTCGCGCTAAAGACGGCGGCGTTGATCAAACCCTTCGCACGCACGTAAAGATCGTAGGCCACAGGATCGTTCGTCGGCCGCTCGGCAATGGCCGCTTTCACCTGCGCGGAAAGTTTGATCTTTAGCTGCGCGACGATTCGCTGCGCGATCTCGCTTTGAATATCGAAAACGTCGGTCTCGTCACTGTCATAACGATCGGCCCAGAGATGCTGATCCGTGCGCGCATCGACTAACTGCGCATGCACGCGCACGTGATTACCGACGCGCTGCACGTTTCCTTCCAACACGTGCGTAACGCCGAGTGCGCGGCCGATATCGCGCAGATTTCGCGAAGCGTCGTCGCGATAAGGCATGACCGAGGTGCGGCTGATCACTTTCAAATCGGGCACGCGCGAGAGATCGGTAATGATCTCATCCTGCACGCCGTCGACGAAGTAAGCGTTTCCTTTTTCATCGCTGAGATTTCCGAAAGGAAGAACGGCGATGCTGGGCAGCGGCCGTCGAACGAAGCTCTGCGCGAGGATCGTTAGACCAATAACAATCGCGACGGTTCCGACGAGCAGCGCGAATCGCAACCACCGCGAAGTCGGGAGTGACCCTTGAAGAAAACGCCGCCAACGGTGCCCGCGTTTTCGTTGTTCCGCGACCCTTTGCGGCATCGCCGAATTGCCGAGACCGTCTTTGCAAACATTGAAGAGATGCAAGCGCACGCCGTGTTTCACCTCGCACTCGCCGAGATCGTGCAGATGCGCATGCCAATGCCTGTAAGCAGCGAGATCTTCCGCGAGACGTTGCGAGATGAGGATGTGTCCGGCGTCGCCGCAATCGAGC
>CAXSCV010000037.1:0-5649 GCA_964235895.1 uncultured Chthoniobacterales bacterium | reverse complement strand
TGCGGTTGATCTTTTGTCGCCGCGCTAATCTCCAAGGCGCATTGCACTGGTGATTCCGGGCTGTCGAAAAAGATGAGCGCCATGCCGTCGCCGGTCGGCAGCCGCATTAATTTTCCCTTCGCTTCCGCATCCCGAAAGCGCGCGGTGTTGCGCACGATTTGATTAAGCTGATCAAGGACTTCGATCTGGCCGTCGACCAATAGTTTGGAATAACCAACAACATCCACCAGGAGAACGTGCGCGATCTCCATTTCGATTTCCGGCTCAGAATCCGTAGCCATGTGCAGGCAATGTCGCCCGTTCCAGCCGCATGCTGGCAGAGCCAGAAATTGTTCGTCGAGAGGAAAGCGGGCGCGCGCGGACTCTACGACGCGCGACTCTCCGCCGCCACTCCTCGCGCAGTGACCGGAGCGAAGGCAGCCAGGTTCAAGACAATCATGATTAAACCGAACAGCGGCATGCCCATGGCCAGGGCGATTCCAATATGCATCGCGCAAACCAGACCGAGCCAGATCAAGCGTGTGCGTCGCGGCCAAATGAAGAAGACATAACCAAGCTCGATCGCCCAAACCGAGATCCCAAGTAACGGCAGGAAGGCATGCCAGGGCGCGATCCATTCGCCCGGGATAACATTGAAAGGCGGCCGAATCAGCGCCCGCCAGATACTCGACCCGTCCCACCATCCGGCACCGAGAGCTTTCGTTAGGCCACCAAAGAAGTAGATAAAGCAAAGATGAACCTGCAAGACGCGCCGAAAGAAACCGAGCAGCTCCGGGTTCCGCGATAGCTTCTTCCTCCACTTTGCATCGAGAGAAGCCGCATCGGGCAAGGGCGAGAGCATCAAATAGAAGAGCCCGATCGTAATCAGATTATCCAATCCATAGGAAACGAACCCGCCACTCTTAGCTACGCAAAGATGAAGGAACCACGCGCCGATCGCGGAACCGCGGCAAAACAAACCAGCGATCAGAAGAAGGCCGGCAAGTAACAAAGCGAACCAGACCAAGTTCAGCGCCGCGATCGGTGAAATTCCAACCCAACCTAACGGCACCGTGATCCAGCGCATTGTCGGCACCGTCACGCCGAGTGCCAGTAACATCGCCTCCGAGGCTTCGCTGCCTAACAGGCCAGTGCCGGTCGGTCCGAAAAAGTAGAGCCACGATCCGCGCAGCGAAATGCAAAAGAGAATTAGCTCAACACCTAAACCGGTGCGGAGAATCCCGAGCCATCGATCGCTTTCGCGATAAAAAAGAAACGCCTCCAGCGTTTTGACTGCACTCAACCGCCTTAGCGGCTGCGCGCTAACGTTCCCTGCGCGGCCGCGAGAAATTATAGACATGCCGCAATTCGTAATAAGGCCGTTGACCGGCGATGAACTCCGTGACGGTCGGCAGTTCCAAATTAGTGACGATCGCCCGAATGTCGGTAACGTCGCCATGACGACGCCAAGCTGAATACGCCAATAGCTTAACTAATACCTCGCGGTAGGGCGCGGAGTCGGCTTGTCCGATTTCATCCAAGAGACGCGCGAGTCTTAGATCGACTTCCGCGGAGGTTGGCTGCGTCGTTTCGTAATCGACCACGCCATTTTGGTGGTGCAATTCAAACACCAGTTGATAGCTCTCCGGAACATGCGGCGCGAAATAGCTATAGCCTTGCTCCGATCCGGCAAGATGCAGGTAACTGCCGACCGGTCCCGCATGTTCAAGCGCCTTACTCAATAAGCCTTCGAGTCGAAAGGAAATATTTTCTACGCGGCGGGGCAAAATCGTCCCATGCTCTCCAACCTGACGAGTCGCATCTTCGCAGGAAACCGCTCCAAGTAGAAAAAAATGGATGCCGAAGACGGCGATTAGGGCTCTGACTATGGACAAGTGGGCGAGATGTTGTCGCAACCGATGGTAGTCGGGGGGAAGCAGGGTCCTACCGCTTTAAGGAAACATTCAAAAGCGTTCCGGTTATTGAAGTAAATATATTGAGTATGGTTAGTTCCGATTGTTCCAGACGGGGTCCCTGAAATGGGCTTAACATTTCCGCTAGCGTCTCTCGATACTACGACGGTTCTGTCGGGGTCAACGTTGTGGCTCTTGATGAGGCTGTCGAGAGTGTGTGTGAGCTTGTCATTTGGAATTGGTTGGTTCTGAAGATTGAAACTTAGAATGATGTTCCCTTCACCTGGAATCGGATACCGAGACTCGTTGTTATGTTGAACATATCTATAAATGGAAAACCCCCCTCCTGCGATGAGGGCTAACGAGAGAGCGGTTATGATGAATCGCGATGAATATGTACTCATGGACGGCTGTTATGCTCGCAGTAAATGGTTTTGCCAAGAAAGAAAGGTTAATAGTTAGTGTATATTCTGCACCGGCTTACGTGCGCGCCCGTCCTAGATACCGTTGGCGACGACTTCCTTACCGATAAAACGAGGATGTATATCTTAAGAAGGGCTCTAAAGTGCCTCGATGGCTTTAGTAAGATATCGCGATTGAATCGTATGGATGAATTTCATCGTGATGATTCTGGCTTAACGAATCGCAACAATATGACTGAAACCCTCGAAGAGCGGATGCGGCGGGCGGGTATTCGGGATGCCGATCTCGAAGAAACTTTTGCGCGCTCGGGTGGTCCTGGCGGGCAGAACGTCAATAAGGTTTCGACTACGGTGACGCTGCGACATGGTCCTTCGGGGACGAGCGTGACGGTGCAGGATTCGCGCTCGCAAGCGGTGAACCGAAAGCTCGCTCGTGAACGTTTGCTGGCTGCGATTGTGGGCGCGCAGAAGGAACGTCAGGCGAAGAAGAAATCGGCCCGGGAAAAAGTGCGCCGGCAAAATTCACCACGGCCGCGCGGTTTGAAACGCCGGATTCTCGAGACGAAAAGAAAACGCTCCGCGCTGAAAAAAATGCGGGGCAACGTCGGCGACTAAAACGTGCGACGGAAAAAAGCACGGGGTGTTTTTCTAATCAAAAAACTGTCGCCGCCATACGGCTAACGAGTCCGCGTCTCCCGAATTGTCCTTAGGAAACCAATCCAACAAACTATGAAAAAACTCATCATCCTTATCCCGGCTTTGGCCTTATTCGCGAGCCTTTCAACTTCCTGCACCACGGTGGTGAAGGAACCGGTCGCGACCACTACTACGACAACTCATGAAACGAGCGTGGCCCGCCCAAGCTCGACCACGCAGCAGACGACGACGACTCGTTCCGGCGGCTATTGAGTTAGCTTCGCTTAAGAAAAAGCGCGCATCGTAAGGTGCGCGCTTTTTTTATTGAGCGGGTGCCATCTCGGCTTCGGATTCTTCGGCGGCCTGGCTAACGACTGGTGCGATCGCCTGCAGTTTTTCGCCCGCCTTAAGGTCCATTAATTTCACACCCTGCGCGTTCCGGCCAGTCTCGCGGATTTCCTTTACGCGGGTGCGCACCATTTGGCCCTTGGTTGTGATGAGCATGAGCTCGTCGTTATCGGTCACGGTTAATGCACCGACGACGTCGCCGGTTTTTTCGCCGGTCTTCATCGTGATGATGCCTTTGCCGCCGCGTTTTTGTTTACGATAATTTTCGAACGACGTCCGCTTGCCGATGCCGTTCTCGCCGGCCACGAGTAACATCGATTGCTCATCGACGAGCGCGATGCCGACGATGAGATCGCCTTTCGCAGGACGGATGCCCCAGACGCCGACGGTGTTCCGCCCCTGGTCGCGCAATTGATCTTCGTGGAAGCGCAGGCTCATCCCTTCTTTCGTGATCAAGACGACTTCGTTGTCACCGTTCGTTAGCTTGGCGTCGATCAGGCAATCGTCTTCTTCAATCTGGATCGCGATGATTCCGCCTTTCCGCACGTTTTGGTAATCGGACAAATTCGATTTTTTCACGATGCCGGTGCGCGTGGCGAAAACGATGTGAAAATTTTCGTCCCAGGTGTTGTCGACAGCGGTCGGTCCGGCGCCGGTTTTCTTGGATTGAATTCGAATGGTCGCGGCGATTTTTTCATCGCTCCGCAGCTCGAGCAAATTGGCGATGGAACGACCTTTCGCGGCGCGTCCCATCTCGGGAATTTCGTAAACTTTCTCTACGTAAGCGCGACCGGAAGCGGTGAAGAACATCAGGTAATCGTGAGTCGTCGCGGTGAAGAGATGCTCGACGAAATCGCCCTCTTCTTCCTCGGTTGCGCCTTCGCGTGTCTGCATGCCGATGACGCCTTTGCCGCCGCGGCGCTGCGCGCGAAATGCGCTGACCGCGGTGCGTTTGATAAACCCGCCGTGCGTGATGCTGATGATCGTGCCTTCGTTGGCGATGAGATCTTCCATGTTGATCTCGCCTTCATCGGGGACGATTTGCGTGAGCCGCGGCGTGGCGTGTTTCTGCTGAATCTCGCGCAGCTCTTTTTTGATGATCTCGAAGACGCGCGTTTCTTTCGCGAGAATGTCATAGAGATCCTTGATCGTTTTGATCAGGTCGCCGTATTCGCCTTCGATTTTTTCGCGCTCGAGCCCGGTCAATTGATAGAGGCGGAGATCGAGAATCTGGTTCGCCTGGTGTTCGCTGAACGCATAACGGCCGTCGACCAAACGCGCTTCGTTGCGAATGAGAATGCCGATTTTCTCGACCTGTTTGCGCGTGAATTCGAACGCGAGCAATTTCACGCGCGCTTCTTCGCGATTGGCCGAGCCGCGGATGATGCGGATGAATTCGTCGAGATTGGCCAGCGCGATGAGATAGCCTTCGAGCGTTTCCGCGCGCTCTTCCGCTTTGCGCAATTCGTAACGCGTCCGGCGGAGCACCACTTCGCGGCGATGCTCGATGTAAGCGACGTTCGCGTCTTTTAGGTTGAGCAATTTCGGGCGGCCGTGATCGATCGCGAGCATGGAGGCGGCGAAAGAACTTTCGAGCGCGGTGTGCTTGTAGAGATTGTTCAGGACGACTTTCGGATTGCCGTCGCGTTTCAACTCGATCACTACGCGCGTGTTTTCATCCGACTCGTCGCGAATCGCGCTGATGTCGGACAGCACTTTTTCATTCACCAACTGCGCAACGCGCTCGACCAGCGTGGCGCGATTGACGTTGTAAGGAATCTCCGTGATCACGATCTGCTCGCGATTTCCTTTCAACTCTTCGATGCCCGCTTTGCCGCGCACTTTCATGCTGCCGCGCCCAGTCTCGAGATACTGTTTCGCGCCGGCCATTCCGAGAATGGCGCAACCGGTCGGAAAATCCGGGCCCTTCACGAACTTCATCAAACCCTCGAGCGTGATGTCGGGATCGTCGATCTGCGCGCAAATGCTATCGATCACCTCGCCGAGATTGTGCGGCGGAATATTCGTCGCCATACCGACGGCGATACCCGTTCCGCCGTTAACCAAAAGATTCGGAAAAGCCGCCGGAAAAACTCGTGGCTCGGTCCGCGTCTCGTCGTAGTTCGGAACGAAGTCGACCGTGTCTTTGTCCATGTCGGTCATGAGCGCGGCGCCCAGATGCGTCATGCGCGCCTCGGTGTACCGCATCGCCGCAGGCGGATCGCCCTCGACGCTGCCGAAGTTTCCCTGGCCATCGACCAGTCGTTCGCGCATCGCCCAAGGCTGGGCCATGTGCACGAGCGTCGGATAAATCACCGCCTCGCCGTGCGGGTGATAGTTACCGCTGGTGT
>CAXSCV010000036.1:20938-29183 GCA_964235895.1 uncultured Chthoniobacterales bacterium | reverse complement strand
CAGATCAAGCCGTAAGCGCGTGAGGGTCGTGGATGATCCGCTGCGGCGCGGCTTTCGCCGCGGCCACACGCACTCTATGGAAAACGCCGCGCGCTTTTGTGAGGTCCTTCGTCGTCTGCGCGACTCAGGATGACAGACAAGTCGTGGCTCCGTGAGAAGCTTGCGCGAGTTACGCGCGCAAAGCGGATTGCAGAATGGCCTAACGAATAATCCCGCGCTCGGTTTGCTCGATGAATTCTAGAATCTGATTTACCTCTTCGCTGCCGGGCAATTCTTTCCGGACCGCCTCCAACGCCTGACGCGTGTTCATCTTCGAACGGTAAATGATCCGGAATGTTTCCTTGATCCACTTCACGCTTTCTGGCGCGAAACCGTGACGCTCCAGCCCGACTAAATTAACCCCGCGGATGCGTGCCGGATTGCCATCGGCGATCATGAATGGCGGAATATCCTGCACGATTTTCGAGCAGCCGCCGGTGATGGCGAAGCGACCGATGCGGCAGAATTGATGGACCGCGGTCAGCCCGCCCATGACCGCGTGATCGCCCATCTGCACATGCCCGGCGAGCGTGCCGTTATTCGAGAAAACGACCTCGTCGCCCACCGTGCAATCGTGACCGATGTGGCTGTAGGCGAGAAAATTTCCATGGCTGCCGACGCGCGTTTTTCCCTGGGCGGTGGTGCTGCGATTGACCGTGCAGAATTCGCGAAAGGTATTCCCGTCGCCCATTTCCAGATAGGTCGGCTCACCCGCGTATTTCAAGTCCTGTGTTTGCTGGCCGATCGAGCAATAGGCGAAAAATTTATTTCGCGCGCCCGCACGCGTCGGCCCGGAAAGCGTGACGTGATGTTGCAACCAGCACTCGGCCCCGAGGATCACGCCGGCTTCGACGATGCAATACGGACCGATGATAACGCCCGCGCCGATCTCCGCTTTCGCATCGACGATCGCGGTCGGATGAATCCGCGTCTCGCTCATTAATCAAGAAACGTGAACATCAATTCGCCTTCGGAAACGACGGCGTCATTGACCAGACATTGGCACTTAGCTTTCGCGAGGCGATTGCGCGCCTTGACCAATTCCGCGTGAATGAAAAGCGTGTCGCCCGGGAAAACCGGCTTGCGAAATTTCACCGCATCCGCGCTGACGAAGTAACCGATGCGGCTCGCGCTATTGGAGATTTTCATCATCAGCACGCTGGCCACTTGCGCCATCGCTTCGACTTGCAGCACGCCCGGCATGACCGGGTGCCCGGGAAAATGCCCGCCGAAATAAGGCTCGTTAATCGTGACGGATTTCACGCCGACGATTTTCTTTTCGCCTTCGAAACCAATGATCCGATCAACCATCAGAAAGGGATAACGATGCGGCAAAACTTCCATGACCTGATTGATGTCGAGACCACCTTCGCCGGCAGGAAAAGCGCGCGGCGGAAGCGCCGGCAAAGTTTTCGTGCGCTCGCGCACAAGCGCACGCGCGAGCTCGGCATTCGGGCCGTGGCCCGGTTTGACCGCAATAACGTGACCGACGATGCGATGCCCGACTAACGAGAGGTCGCCGATGATATCGAGAATTTTGTGCCTAACGAATTCATCGTTAAATCGCAGCGGTTCCTTGCTCAGAACAGCTTCCCCGCGGACGACGATCGCGTTTTCCAAGCTCCCGCCTTTGATCAAATTTTTATCCATCAACGGCTTCACATCTTCGTAGAAAACAAAAGTGCGCGCGGGCGCGATCTCGCGCTCGAAAAGCGCGGGCGTGACCTCGGTGGAATAGAACTGCGAGAAGCGCCCGCCCGGTCCGACTTGCGTGCAGGAAATACGAAACTTGTCGTCCGGCAAAACGACCAGGAGCGAGCCGCCTTTGGTCTCGATATGAATCGGTTCGCGCACGACGAAATTCCGCCGCGGCGCTTCCTGCGCAACGACGCCGGCTTTCTTGATCACCTCGACGTATGGACGTGCGCTGCCGTCGCCGATCGGCGGCTCGTTCGCGTCCATTTCGATGATCGCGTTATCGACGCCCATGGCGGAGAGCGCGGCCAGAATGTGCTCGACCGTATGCACGCGCATCGCGCCTTCGCCGATGGTGGTGGCGCGCTCGACCGTTTTCAGGTTCTCGATTTTTGCATCGATCGTCGGCTCGTCCTGCAGATCTTTGCGTTTGAATTTGATCCCGAAATCAACCGGCGCGGCCTGCAGCTTGAGCGTCACTTTTTCGCCGGTGTGAAGCGAGGTGCCGCTGAGACTGGCGGGTTTGGCGACGGTTTGTTGCAGCTCGGGGGTGGCAGGCATTGGCCGGTAAGTAACAAAGAATCCGCGCAGTGACCAGACGGGTTTCCAAACCGAGGCGCTGAGGAAAAGGTGACGAAGTTGTCACGCTTCCTGCTCTAGAAGTCCGGCGCGCTCCGTCTTACTTTGCAGGAACGACGCGCGGAACTCCATTGCTCGACGCAACACCGACACGGACATCGCTATGAAAACTTCCATCAAATTATTCAGCTCATTGCTTTTCGCATTTCTATCACTCGTTAGTCGCGGCCAACTGCCCGACGTCGAAACCGGAAACCTCAGCGCCGAAGTTCAAACGGTGGCGACCGGGCTGGCTTCGCCGATCGATGTGGTGAGTGCGCACGACGGAACGGGCCGTTTGTTCATCGTCGAACAAGGTGGCCGAATTCGAATTTTGAAAAACGGTGCGCTCAATGCGACGCCCTTTCTCGATATCTCAGGCCAGATAAAATTCGGCGGCGAACAAGGCTTGTTAGGCCTGGCTTTTCATCCCGGCTTCAGCACTGCAGGCAGCCCGGGCTTCGGCAAGTTTTACACCTTCGCCACGGAAACGCCGAACGGCGCGGCCGACTTCACCGTTCCGAAAAGCAGCGCCTTCGCGAATCAAGTGGCCATCGCGGAGTGGCAAGTCTCAATGGGAAATCCTGACGTGGCCGATCCCGTGAGTCGCCGGCCCGTTTTGCGAATCGATCATCCGGCGGCAAATCATAACGCAGGCAAAATCGTTTTTCGCCCGAGCGACGGTTATCTTTATATCGCGATGGGCGATGGCGGAGATGCGAACGATGTTGGCGACGGCCACACCCCGACGATCGGCAACGCCCAGGACAAAACGACTTTGCTCGGGAAAATTTTGCGCATCGATCCGCTGTTGCCGGCGGCCAATCCCGGCAGCGCGGACCCGATTAGCAGCAACGCGCGTTATCGTGTGCCGGCCGATAATCCATTCTCCGGCACGAGCGGTTTACGCGAAATTTACGCTTACGGATTCCGCAATCCGTACCGTTTCAGCGTCGACGCGAATTCGGATCGCGTGATCGCGGGCGATGTCGGGCAAGGCTCGATCGAAGAAGTAGACATCGTGACGAAAGGCGGCAACTACGGCTGGCATCGCAAGGAAGGAACGTTTCTTTTCAATTCGGCGAGCGGTTCTGTTTCGGTCGATCCGAACCCCGATCCCAGCCTAACGAGTCCAGTGCTGGAGTACGATCACGGCGACGGCATCTCGGTCATCGGTGGTTTTGTTTATCGCGGAACAGCGCTCTCCGCGCTCACGGGAAAATATGTTTTCGGCGATTATTTTTATTCGCCTAACGACAGCGGCCGTTTGTTTCAGGGCGATCTCGATACGGGAACGATTCAGGAATTACGCATCGGCGGAGATCCGCGACCGCTCGGTTATCGCGTGAAAGGTTTTGGCGAAGACGCGCAGCACGAGCTCTATGTCGTGGCCGACAACGACAACGGAACGGGCGGCCGAATTCTGAAGATTGTGCCGATCCCAGCCGCGCCTGCTCTACTGAATCTCTCCAGCCGCGCGCGCGTGCAGGCGGATGCGGATGGCTCGGTTATCGCGGGCTTCATCATCACCGGCAGCGTCGCGAAAAAAGTGGTGGTGCGCGGGCGTGGTCCGTCGCTCGAAGTGAACGGTCAAGCAGTTCCGGGACGATTGGAAAACCCAACGCTTTCGTTATTCGACAGCAGCAATAATTCCATCGCGACGAATGACGATTGGCAATCGACACCGGGGCGGCAGGAGCTGATGGATTTGAATCTCGCGCCGACCGAGCCACTCGAATCGGCTTTGCTTATGACTCTGCCGCCTGGCGGTTATACGGCGATTTTGAGCGGTGTTGGCAACACCGCGGGAGTTGGTTTAGTCGAACTCTACGATGTCTCGTCGGGGGTTTCCGCGAACGCCGTCAACCTCTCAACTCGCGCGCGCGTGCAAACCGATGACGACATTCTCATTGGCGGATTGATTGTCGGCGGGACGCAAACGCAGCGCGTGATTTTCCGGGCGATCGGGCCGTCGCTGACCGCGCGCGGAGTGGCGGGTGCGTTAGGCGATCCGACTCTCGAGCTGGTGAACTCTTCCGGCATGACGATTGCCTACAACGATGACTGGCGCTCGGATCAAGCGACCGAAATCAGCGCGACCGGTTTGGCGCCAAGCAACGACGCGGAATCGGCCATCATACGGACGCTCGCTCCCGACAGTTACACAGCCATCGTGCGCGGCGCGAACAACACCACGGGCATCGGCTTGGTGGAAGTTTATCGATTAAACCCCTAACGAGTGGTTGGCTGGCGCCGCTGTTTCATTACTTGCTGTAACTGACGCGCCAGATGGTCTTGTTGCCATCCTCGCTGAAGAGAAGACTCCCATCTTTCGCACCCGTGATGCCGACGGGACGTCCCCAAACATCGCCTTCGGGCGTAACGAAACCCGTCACAAAATCTTCGTAATCGCCACGCGGTTTGCCGGTCGATTTATCAAAGGGCACGCGCACGATTTTGTAACCAGTGCGGCGCGCTCTGTTCCATGAACCGTGGAAGGCGGCGAAGATGTCGCCTTTGTATTCGGCCGGAAATTGCGCGCCGTTATAGAAGCAAAGATTGAGCGTGGCGGAATGGCTTTGCACGAGCAGATCTGGCCTACCGACTTTTGCGGCGAGCTCCGGATGTTGGCCCTTGTGCCGCGGATCCTGATGATTGCCGAGATAGAACCACGGCCAGCCATAGAAGCCGCCGGGTTGCACGTGACTGATGTAATCCGGGACCAATCCATCGCCCAACTCGTCGCGTTCGTTCGTGCTCATCCACAACTCGTTAGACCCAGGCCGAAATTTAATTCCGACCGCGTTCCGAATGCCCCCCGCGTAAACCTGCCGACCCGTTCCATCGGGATTGAATTCGAAGATGCGCGCGCGATCCGCTTCCGCCGCGTCGTCCGAGTCGTTCGAATGCGAACCGATGGAGACGAACATCTTTGTGCCGTCTGGCGAAAAGGCGAGGTCGCGCGTCCAATGTCCGCCGCCGCGAAGCAAGCCGCCGCCGGAAAGTTCCGCGCTTAATTTCTCGGCCGGGCCGCGCGCTTTCAGGTCGCCGTTGCGATAGGGAAAACGAATCACGCCGTCCGTGTTCGCGACGTAAAGATATTGCGGATCGTTTCCCGGCCGATAAAACGCGAGACCGAACGGCTGGTTCAATCCATCGGTCGTGAAGACTTCGTTCATGTCCGGTTTGCCATCGCCGTTTGTGTCGCGCAGAACTTTGATCGCGCCGCCGCCGCGACTTTCCGTGACGAAGATATCGCCGTTCGGCGCGGTGCGGAGATAGCGCGGATCGCGAAAACCCGCGGCGAACTCCTCGACTTTAAAACCTGGGAGCGTCTTCAATTGCGCGCCATCCGGCCGCCGCACGACTCGCGGACCGTTGTCGGCTGATTCGGTCGCGTACGGTGCGGGCAAATCTTCGATGGTAATTTTGTGGCGAACGCCCGGCGCATCTTTTGTCCAATCGGCATCCATCGCCGCTTTTCCGGTCAAGGTGGTTTGCGCGCGTGTTGGTTCGATTCCGGCGAAAATCACGAGCGCGACAAGCGACGCGAAAGTGCCGTGCGCGATTTGATGGCGAAGTTTCTTCATCGCCTTTAGTTCGCACATCGCGCCGGCATCAGCCGCGACTAATAGCGATACGGCTCCGCCAAAGCGAACGCGTTTCGGAGCAGCTCGATGCGCGGTTGGTTTTCCGTCACAACCACTTCCACGACGTCGAAACGGAAAAGAATATCCGGGTTATCGAGCAAGCGCAGCCAGGCGAGCGCGCCGAGCGAAATGCGGCGTTGCTGGTCGGCACGAATCGCTTCGAAAGGCCGGCCGAAATCCTGTGAGGTGCGCGTTTTCACTTCTACGAAAACGAGCGTGTCGCCATCGCGGCAAACGATATCGATCTCGCCGCCGGTTCGGCCGCGGAAATTGCGCCGGAGAATTTTGTAACCGTTCCGGCGCAGGAAACGGCCGGCCAGTTTTTCTCCGCTCACGCCGCGTCGCAAATGTTCGGGACGCGCGCCGGCAAAACGCGCGCGCACGCGATCCGAAATTGCGCCGAGCAAATTCATCGAGAGATGGATCAGATGGTTGCTTCGCTATTTTGCGCGAAGAGGAAGAGCGGTTGCGCGACCGGCTCGAAGGAGCGGCGATGAATCGGACACGGCCCGTGTGCGTGCAGTTTCGTCAGGTGCAATTCCGTGCCGTAACCTTTGTGTTGGCTGAAGCAATACTCCGGAAAACGCGCGCAAAATTCTCGCATCATCCGATCGCGCGTGACTTTGGCGATGACGCTCGCGGCCGCGATGCTCAGGCTGTAACAATCGCCATCGACTACAGCGGTTTGCGGAAGCGGGAACGGAAAAACCGGGAGCCCATCGATCAGCGCGTGATCAGCCGACGATTGCAGAGCGGCGACCGCGGCGCGCATCGCTTTGTGGGTCGCGCGCAGAATGTTGATCTGATCGATCTCCACCGCATCGACCACGCCGACGGCCCAGGCGATGGCTTCGTTGCGAATGATCTCGAGATAAATTTCTTCGCGCCGCTCGGGCAGGAGCTGCTTCGAATCGTTCAACCGTTTGTGTTTGAACTTTTCCGGAAGAATCACGGCCGCCGCCACCACTGGACCGGCGAGCGCACCGCGCCCGGCTTCATCGACGCCGGCGATCGAAGAAAAACCAAACGCGCGCAATCGGCGTTCGTGACGAAAACCGCAGCGCCGATACATGCGGAAGTTTATCCACAGATTTCGCAGATGTTCACAGATTTATTGCGGCTCTCTTCGAGTCGCCTTCGATCATAAATGAATCCACGTCGAGTGAGCCCGCGATTCCTCCAGAATAATCTGTGAGAATCTGCGAAATCTGTGCCGCGAAAAAACTACTCGCGGACCGCAGTCGCTTCCTTGCCCTTGCGATCGCGCAGGTAATTCAGCTTTGCCCGCCGCGCTTTGCCGGCTTTTTCCACTTCCACTTTCGAGATGCGCGGCGAATGCACTGGAAAAACGCGCTCGACGCCTTCGCCATAGGAAATGCGACGAACGGTGAAAGTCTGGTTCACACCGCGGCCTTTGCGGCCGATGACGATGCCGGAGAAAATCTGGATGCGTTCCTTGTCGCCTTCCTTGACCCGGGTATGGACGCGTACGCCATCGCCGACCTTGAATGGGGTCACGTCGGTCTTCATCTGTTCTTTTTCGATGGTGTCGATAACTGTGCTCATATTGGCTCCTGATGTCGCGCGCAGGCGGGCGCACATTTTCAATCGGCTGGAGCGGAAAAGCAAACGACAACTCGATCCGCGAACAAGAGGCGTGCGCGCGAAACCAAATTCATGCTGCTTTCAAAAGACGCCGCATGTTCCACCGCGTTTGTCATCCTGAGCCACGCAGACGGCGAAGGACCTCGCACAGGGTCCTTCGCGTGCAGAAAGATAGAACCCAACCAAGTACCTTGTGCGAGCTCCTTCGGCGCGCTTCGCCGCCTCAGGATGACAACGCGCGGGGGCGAAGCATCGTAATTTCGCCTAACGAGTCTCCGCGACGAAACTTGCGCTCCACATCTCCGTTGGCCGTCGTTCTCCGTCGGCCGTCCGCCAGGCAGAAAAATCCGCCTCAGTTGTGAATGGCCGACCGGCCGCTATAATCCGCGACAGCTGCGCCCGTAGCTCAATTGGATAGAGTGACAGCCTCCGAAGCTGTAGGTTGCGCGTTCGAGCCGCGCCGGGCGCACATCCAAGCCGAGCGCCTCGCTTAGGCCATCGCGTCGACTCGACCTAACAAGTCTTTTTTGCTAGTCATGCCGGTGACCTGGTCGACCACTTGCCCGTTTTTAAAAAAAAGGAGCGTCGGAATTGCCCGCACGTTGAAGCGTGTGGAAAGGCTCTGGTTATTGTCGATG
>CAXSCV010000036.1:0-20928 GCA_964235895.1 uncultured Chthoniobacterales bacterium | reverse complement strand
TTCGCGACGTTCAGGGCGCCGGCTTTTTCCTTGGCGATTTCATCAAGCACGGGCGCGATCATTTTGCAGGGGCCGCACCATTCCGCCCAGAAATCCACCAGCACCGGCGTGTCGCTCTTGGTCACTTCACTTTCGAAATTGCTTTCGTCGATCGTTACAGTCGAGGAGTTATCCATAATTTAGGAGACAAGGTAGTTCCAAATTTGAATAAGCAAAATGAGCGTGGAAAATCCAAAAATCGTCCAGCAGATCGGCATCGGAACCGCATCGAATAATGAAGTCGCCTCCGCGAGCGACGGTGCGGGCGCGACGTTCACGGGTACGGCTGGCGCGTTTTTCGGAGGAACGATCAGGAGCGGCTGAGTCTTCGCCATTTTGACCGTCGGGGCGGACGTGATCGCGGGTAAAATGCTGATGCGCGCGGTTTCTTTTTTCGGTCCAATCGGGGTGATCGTTGGTGATGGCAGCGGCGCTTTTGCGGACGTCACTGCTGGCGCGGCCGGCGGAATGACGCGCGGCGGTGGAGGCAAAATTCGCGGGCGCGGCGGCATCGGCGGAGCAGATGCGGGCATCGCGGGCGCTGGCGATTTTTCCGGCGCGGGCGCGTTGGTCGTGATTGGTTTCGGCGGCGGACGAATCGGCGCCGGCGGGGGAGCGGCGGCCATCGGCGGCGCGATCGGCGGTATCACTTGCGGCGGCGGCAACACTGGCGCGGCCGCGGCGGCTGGTGGAATGGGCGGCCGAACCGGCGCGAGCGAGGATGCGCGCAAAGGCGAACCGGGCGGCGGCGGACGCATCGGCCTGGCCGCGGGGGACCCGTTCTCAGGCAAATCAAGGCGCACCGTTTCGCGCGCTCCCGGCGGCTTGGGGCGCGGCGGCAACGTGATGCGAACAGTCTCTTTTTTTGGTCCGTCCGGGTCGGTCATGCAGGGGGAATTGACGATCCGAGGCTTGCTGAAGATCGCGCGTTTGTCACTCGCTAACTTGGCCAGGAATCGCGCGAGACTTCCTCGGCTCGTCCGCGCCCAATTCCAAAGCTCTCGTTAGGCGAGCAGATCGTAACCGCGGCTGCCCGTGATTTTTCGCCTAACGAATTCACCAACCGGCGCGGGCTGCGTCAAAATAACGGTCGCGTCCACCTCCGGCGCATCCGCTTCCGAACGCGCGACCAGCGGCCGATCGACCAGCAATCTCATTTCCTGGCCGACGTAACTTTGCGCGATCTCGCGCGCGATCCGCTGCTGCGTTAACATCGCGCGCCGATAACGCGCATTCTTGATGCGCGTGGGAATTTGCTCCGGCATTTTCGCGGCGCGCGAGCCTTCCTCGGGCGAATATTTGAAAATGCCGAGCCGCTCGAAGCGCGCGCGCTCGATGAAGTCGAGCAAGGTCTCAAACTCCGCTTCGCTTTCGCCCGGAAAGCCCACGATGAAAGTGGTGCGCAGCGCGACGCCCGGAATGCCGGCGCGCAATCGCCTAACGAGTGCTTCGATGTGTTCGCGGCCAGTCTCGCGTCGCATCCGGCCGAGCATCGCTTCGTCGATGTGCTGCAACGGCATGTCGATGTAACGCGCGATCTTATCGCAGGCGGCGATCGTCTCGATTAATTCGCCGCTCCAGTGCGCCGGATGGGTGTAGAGCAAACGCACCCAAAATTCCCCGGGCACCTTCTGGATTTCGCGGAGCAAAGTGGAAAGTGTGGCGCCACGCCTCGAATCGACCGGCTGACGCGGCCCGGCCTTTTGTTCCCACAAATCCATCCCGTAATAAGTGGTGTCCTGGCTGATGAGATTTATCTCTTTCACGCCCTCCGCGACTAACGAGCGAACTTCCGACAAGATCGAAGCCATCGGCCGGCTGCGATGCCGGCCGCGCATCTGCGGGATGACGCAAAAGCTGCAGGGATGATTGCAGCCCTCGGCGATTTTCAGATACGCGCTGTGGGATGGCGTAAGGCGAAAACGCGGCGTGTCGTAATCGGGAATATAAGTCGGGCGCGGCGTGACCAGATGCAGCGGATCGGCTGCGAATTCCGAGGGCGGCGCGGCCAGGACGCGTTGCGCGATTTCACCGAGCTGGCTGACTTGATCGAGCCCGATGAAGGCGTCGACCTCGGGAAGTTGCGCGCGCAGTTCGTTCGAAAATCGTTGCGACATGCAACCGCTCACGATCAGTTTTTGCCCGGGCTTTTTGTGCAGGCCGCGCTGCTGATGCGCGTCGAGAATCGCGTCGATCGATTCCTCCTTGGCCGAATCAATAAACGCGCAGGTGTTAACCACGAGCACGTCGGCCTCCGCAGCATCGGCGGTGATTTGCAGGCCGTGTTTCAACACGCTGCCGAGCATGATCTCGGCATCGACCAAATTCTTCGCGCAACCAAGACTGATCATTCCGACTTTAGCCGGCGCGACTGCGACAGAACGATCAGTCATCATAAATTCAAACGAGCGCGCAACGGCGAGGCCGTCGCGTTATTCGAGCCTCACGTCCGTATCGCCGCGCGCGATCACTTTGCCATTTTTGCGAATCTCGAGATCGGAAGGATTCAGCACTTTGACCGCGATTTTTTTTCCGCGCAGCGAAACGGGCGCGGCGGTCGCATCGATCCAGCGCGAGAATGAGGAACGCCCGCTCTCGCCATCGAGCGTGATCTGCACAAAAGTTTTGCGGAGCGAGCGAATGTCGAAGCGATTTCCACCGGTCGAGGGCGACGGCGAAGAGGAGGCAAGCGCCTGTTGCGCTTTTGCCAAATCGGAGGCGTGCACCGGCTCGGCGCGACGCACTTCCGGCTCGGAAGGTTCGGGGCTGGCGACTGCGACGATGGTCGGTTGAGGAGTTACGACGGCGGTGGCGGTTGGCGTCGGCGCCATGGCAATCGCAGTCGGTCCCGGTGTCGAATCAGCCGGCAACGCGCGCGGCGCAATGATTGTGCCCGCGATTTGTGGCATCGGTGTTGGACTCGTTAGGGCGGCGAGCGCTTGCGCATCGCGCTGCGCCGGTTTGATCCGGCGGATGTCCATGATGAATCGCAAAAACCAAAACCCGACCGCGAGAATAACGAGCCCGACGAGCAGCGGCATGAGCGACGGTTTGTTGCCGGTCGAGGGACGAACGACTTCCGTCCGGCGCGGTTTCGGCGCGGGGTTATCCTGCAAATAAGAATAGCCGTCGACCGTCATGGTCTCGGAAGTTTCAAACGCCTCCAGATACGGCGTGACGTCGACGTTCAGGAATTTTCCGTAGATAACCAGGAAGCCTTTCGCGTAAGCGAGGCTGGGAAAATGCGAAAAATCTTCCGCTTCGATTTCGGCTAACTTGTTAGGCCGAATCTTCGTCATGCGCGCCGCTTCCTCGAGCGTGAGATTGCGCGCGACGCGTGCTTTTTGAAATTTTTCGCCAATCCCTTCCATGAATAAGTCGGTTTAGAACCGGTTAGACCGCGGCGTCGAGATCGACGAGAATCTCGCGCGGCTTCGCGCCTTCTCCGGGCCCCAATATGCCGCGCTGCTCCAGAATATCAACGATCCGCGCAGCCCGCGTATAACCGAGCCGCAAGCGCCGTTGCAGGAGCGAAGTGGAAGCGCGTTTTTCCTGCCGGATAATTTCGAGACATTTCTCGACCAGCTCTTCGTCTTCTTCGGTTACGTCTTCTTCGTTCTCGCCCGACGCCGCGTTAGAAATTTTCTCGGCAATCGCCAGATCGTAAGCGGGCGGACTTTGCGCGGAAACAAATTCGACCAGACGCCTGATCTCATCGTCGGTCACGAGCACGCCTTGCGCGCGAATGAGCCGCGAAGTGCTCGGCGGCAAATACAACATGTCGCCCTGGCCTAACAAGCGGTCGGCGCCGTTCTCATCGAGGATGACGCGGCTGTCGATTTTCGATGCGACCTGGAACGCGATCCGGCTCGGGATGTTCGCCTTGATCACGCCGGTGATGACATCGGCGCGCGGTGTTTGCGTGGCTACGATGATGTGAATACCGGCTGCGCGCGCCATTTGCGTGATGCGAGCGATTGCGCTTTCCACATCGGCCGGCGCGGTCTGCATCAAATCCGCCAGCTCATCCACGATGACCACGATGTAAGGCAGCTTGTCGGGAATGATCGGCTCGTCGTCGCGCGGGACTTTGATCTTCAAATTCTCCGTGTATTCCTCGACCGAGCCCATCGCCGGTTTCGGATCGTCCACCAGCGCATGGTCGAGGCGCGTGGCCTCGTCCGCGTCCAATTCCTTTTGCGTTTTTTTCGGCGGCCGCGCGTTGAAGCTGGTGATATTTCGCACGCCGGTTTTCGCGAAAATCTTATAACGATTTTCCATTTCGAGAATTACGTGCCGCAGTGCGAGCAGCACTTTTTTCGGATCGGTCACGACCGGGATGATCAGATGCGGCAGATCGTTATAAACCTGCATCTCGACCACTTTCGGATCGATCATAATGAAGCGCAGTTCGTCCGGCGTGAACCGGTAGAGCATGCTCGCGATGAGCGCGTTAATGCAGACGCTTTTGCCGCTGCCGGTCGTGCCCGCGACCAGTAAGTGCGGCATCTGCGCGAGGTCGGCGATGATCGTTTTGCCGTAAACATCCTTGCCCAGCGCGATCGGCAATTTCGCTTTCGTCTCTGTCCAATCGGACGACTGCATCAGCTCGCGCAAAGTCACTTTCACTTTGCGGCTGTTCGCTAATTCGATCCCGACCGTGTCCTTGCCGGGAATGGGCGCGAGAATATTGATCCGCTCCGCGCTGGTCGCGCGCGCCAGATCGCGCTCGAGACTGACGATCTTATCCACGCGCACACCTTTCGCCGGATAAACTTCGTAGCGCGTGATGGTCGGACCTTTCGTGATGTCGCCGGCCGCGACCGCGATGCCGAACTGCGCGAGCGTCTCGATCAATGTTTGCTGAATATTTTCCAATTCCGCCGGATCAGCCGCGACTCGTCCCTCGACGTCGTGTTCGTCCAGCAAATCGAGACCGGGCAACGAGTAATTTTCCGCGTCCCATTTTTGACTCGTTAGGCCATCGAGCGTTTTGCTGGATTTCTCTTTTCCGCGCAATTCGGCTAACGAGGGTTTTTTGCGCGATTCCGGCGACTGCTCGTTAGGCAAGGCCGTGGTGTCGACCACTTTCGGCTTCGGGCGATTGGCCAATTCTTCCGCGCTGATCGCGGCTGTCGCGTCCGACACAGGCGCGCCTTTCTTTTTCAATTGTCGCTCGATCGTGCGCTGCCGTTTGGCCAGCTCGCGTTGATTGATCTCGAGTTGTCCCTTCAAATCCGCCTGGCGCAGGCTGCGCTGCAACCGCCAGGCGCGCGCGTCCGCGATGCGCTGACGCGTTGCGCTCACGCTTTGGCGCACGAGAAAAATCGGCCGCAGCCCGGTCATGAGAATGAGGCTGGTCGCGTAAACGCCGCTCAACAAAATGAGCGATCCGATTCGTCCCATCGTGCGCTGAAGCAGTCCGCGCCCGAGGTAAAATCCGACCCAGCCGCCCGGTCCTTGGATATTGAAAGCGGAATGCCAGTCGCGCAGGAAATACGATTGCAGATGCAACAGGCAGGCCCCGGAAATAATGAAAAGCGCGATCCAACCGCTGCGCTGCGCGAGTTGGAATTGGGGATAGAATAATTTCGCCGCGCCGAATCCGAGCAAGACGACCGCGAGCAAATAAGACGCGCCGCCGATCATGAAATAACAAAAACCGGCCACGACTGCGCCGAGCGGGCCGATGAAATTTTGCGGAGTCGAGTTCGGCGTCGCCACTTTGCTGAACCAAACCCAAGCCGGCAGATCCTTCGGATTGTAAGAAATCAGCGCGAGAAAAAGGAGCGTGCCGACAAGAAGAAGAAGGAGTGCGAAGACCTCATTCCAGGCATTGTTTTTCGTTGAGCGCGCCACGGCGCTCATAGTAAAGCGCGCGCCGCAGCTTTCAATTCTTTGTCGCGGCGGCCTCGTTCAACCTTATACCTTGAGCCTCGGCTGCGAGATCGGGCGTTCGTTTCTGGGAGAATTCCACACCCCGACGAAGCGCGAGTTGCGTCCGCGCATTGGTCGCGCCCTGCGAACTCTTCAGACTTTCATAGCTCTCAACAAGAAGCGGCTTAGCTTCGTCGTAGCGTTGCTCGATCATCAAGCATTCGCCAAGCGCACTGTTCGCGAGGGCGACCCAGTAATGCTTTCTTCGGCAACAGCTCGGCGCGGATCGTGACCGCCTCCCGCAAGATAGCTTCCCCCTTTTTGACCTGCCCGGTCTTTGCCAGGCTGAGACCCTGAATAATCAAAGCTGTCGGATAGTTATCGTAATGTGTGCCAAAAGTCTCGAGATAGATTTTCAGCGCCTCCCTAATCTTTCCAAGAGAATCCCTATACCTGCCTTGCTCGTAAAACGACATCGCTTGATTGCGGAGATTATCTCCCAGCCAAAGATCGGATCGACCGAGAAATTTCCGCTGAATCGCATCGGCCTCAGCCAGGTTTTCATCGGCTTCAGTATAATCACCATTTTCGGTAAGAAAGCCGCCGAGAACCGTCAATGCAAAGCCGAACTGAGACGTGCCAGTTTCCTTCCGCTGGCGGTATTCGGCCACGGCCTCGCGTGACATCTCCAGCGCTTCCTGAAATCTGCCTTGATCAGCGATGGTGGACGCGAGCGTGCTGCGGGTAGTTCCGTTAGCCGAACGCCATTCGTCCGACGACATTTGCGAATTAAGAGCCAGCGCCTCCCGAAAAAGTGCTTCGGCCTCACCAGAATCACCTTGCGTCCGGCGCGCATAGGCAAATGAGTTAAATGCGTCCGCCAGACTTCTAGGTTTGATCGTTCCTTTCTTTACCTGCACGCGCATACGCGGTAAGACCGCACGAAAAAGCTCTTCGGATTCCTTTAATTTTCCAGCGTCGAAAAGTAGGCCGGCGCGCGCCACCTCTGCCTCGAGCGACAGAGGTTCGTTGGAGCGCGAGAGTTCGTTTTGCTGGGCGACAAACCTCTCGTAATGGCGCCGAGATAAGTCGTACTTCCCCTGGCTGTAGTAACTCTCGGCGACGATTAGCTCCAGCTCAGCCTTAATTTCAGGTTGCCTGGAGAAGTCCTCATTCTCCAATCGTTTGGCAGCTTCATCCAGGACATCGACGATCGTTGTTTCTCGGCCGTTTCTAACCGCAAGGTTGGGGTCAGAATAGTTTAAGGTCCGCTCCAGGAAATTTTCGATTTTTTCGGTTCTGGCCTTCTCGCGACGAGCGGCTTGGGCCTGCCACGAGGTAGTCATCGTTCCGCCTACTAGACTTAGAAGGATGAGCGCCGCGGCAGTCACGCCAAAAGGATGGCGCCTAACGAATTTATTCGCGCGGTAACCTAGCGTGTCCTTGCGCGCGATAATCGGCAGACCTTCCAGATAGCGCCGGATGTCCTCGGAAAATTGGCCAACCGAGACGTAACGCCGTTCCGGTTCCGGTCGCAACGCTTTGGAAACGATGTTATCGAGGTCACTGCCGAGCTTCTTTGCTGCCGGGCTATCCTCTTTGCGTATGACGGGTTTCTCGCCGGCGAGTAATTCGTAAAGAACAATCCCGAGGCTATAGATATCGCTGGCCGTGGTCATGCGATCACCCCGCCGTTGCTCCGGGCTGGCATAATCCGGAGTCATCATGCCTCCACTTAACAGCGTTTGATTGTCCGCCTCCGCCGTGGATGGGTCGAGCAGACGCGCGATCCCGAAATCCAGGAGCTTCGGTTCACCTTCTCGAGTTACCCGAATGTTCGCCGGCTTGAGATCGCGGTGCAGAATCAAATTTTGATGCGCGTAAGTAACCGCCCCGCAGACTTTGCGAAAAAGCGTGAGCCTTTCCTTCTCACCTAACGAGTGTGCCTTTGCGTAAGTGGTCAATGGAATTCCCTCCACGTATTCCATTACAAAACAAGGCAGGCCTTTCCCGGTAACCGCTCCGCCGTAAAGTCGCGCAATGTTGGGATGATTGAGGCCCGCGAGAATTCGTTCCTCCTGTTGAAAACGCCGAATAAAAGCTTTCGTCCCAAATCCGCTCTTGATTAGTTTGATCGCGACCCGGCGAGGTAGTTTAGTGTCTTCCGCAAGATAGACTTCGCCCATGCCGCCTTCACCTAACAAGTGGAGAATGCGATAATTGCCTAGAGTTTCACCAGCGGATAGTTCGCCTGCATCAAATTCACCCTGGCTAAGAAGCGCCGCGCCAAATTCGATCGCCGGCCTCGCCATTAACTTGCTTGCGCGCTGCTGCTCGCCAAGAAGCGCTTCTACTTCGGCGCGTAATTCTTGGTCCTCGCCACACGCTTCGGCTATGAAGTCAGTCCTTGACTGGCCTTCCACTTCAAAGGCCTGTTCGACTAGCTCGGCTAGTTGATCTTTTCGTTCAGGCGGCATGTCCAAAGCAGGGTGCCGGGACGCAGTTTTCATGGACCCGCGGGACGGGGAGAAAGGGCTCGCGCGCCAGACCAAATCGCTCGCAGAAATGGTCTCGACTTCTCACGGATGCGCCTATCGTCTCTCAACTGGATTGATGCGGGCCGAAGAATTTTCCTTTCCGGCAAAGCGTGCGGCTTCGGTCGGTTTATTCCAAGCTGAGTAGAACTGTTGCAATCGCTGGGAAGCGGCGACCACGAGCGTATGCTTTTCACCCAGGCGAGTTCTCAGATCATCATAGCCGGTCAGGAGCAACGGCTCGGCTTCGGCATAGTGGCCTTGCGCGAGAAGGCATTCGCCCAACGCTGTCTCTGGATTGCCGAAGGTAAATTCCAAGGGCTGCCGGTCGATCTTTGCACCCTCGGCCAAGGCAGCGCGCAAGAACGGTTCGCCTTCAGCAGCTCGGCCAGTTCGCGTGAAGGAAAGGCCAAGGATCCCGCGCGCCTGGACGGTAGTGGTGCGATCGGCGAGAGACGCAGCTGTCAGCACTTCTAGGGGATGTCGCACCTCTTCAATAACCTTCGCGTAATCGCCATGCTCGAAATCGATCTCGGCCCGGAGGAGCAGAGCGTAGGAATAGTGCAGCCCTTCGCTTCCCTGTATTTTTAGGCAATCTGCTTCCAGCCGTCGCTGGACTTGCTCTGCCTCGGGAAGCCGCTGTTGGAGCAGAAGGCAGGTGACGAGGGCAATCCGCGGTCCGATGCTGTCGATGTCGTTGGTGTCAGAACTGTTCGGCACATGGTGATCATTGAAGTCAATCGTGCGCCGCAGATCTGCCTCGGCTTGTTCCAGGTGCCCTGCCGCCATCTCGGCATCGCCCAGTGAACTTAGGATGCGCATGGATTCCACGGCGCCCTCCCCGCGGATGGCACGCATATCTGCCAGGGCTTTTTGCAATACGATCACGCTCTCCTCAGGGTGCTTCGTGATAGCTAAGACATCGCCCAAGACCTCGTTGGTGCGGGCTGTCCAGTAAAGGTCGGGAGGATTTTGCCTGCTCCGCCCGGCCAGCGCCTGGCGCAATAAGCGCTCCGCGTCCGGCCAGTTCCGATGGTTATAGAACGCGCTCCCCATCCATAGCTCCGCCCGCAGCGTATCCGGATCATCCGGGCCGTGAATACGTTGGCGAATCTCGAGCGCCTTCTGCATGTGCGCTTCCGATGGTTCGACCTGCCCGAGCTGGCCATAGACAAAAGCGATCGACTCATGCGCCTGCGCGAGCACATCTGGCTCGGCCGCCAGCTCGCGGTCCATCTCCTTGCCGGCGGCGTCGAGCACCTGGACCACTTTGACGTCTTTGCCCATTTTCGCAGGGCTCGCGCTGCGGAGCAGATTTTGCAGGAAACCGTTGAGCTGCTCAGACTGTTTGCGCGCGACCTCCGCCTTCGTTTGCGCGACGCGAGCGTGGTCGCGCTCCTGCCGCGCGATGCGCGTCTGCCAGGTAGTCGCGATGAGGCCGCCAAGCAGCGCCAGCACGATGAGCACAACAGCTGCGACACCGGCTTTGTTTCGCCTCACGAATTTGCTCGCGCGGTAACCCAGCGTGTCCTTGCGCGCGATGATCGGCAGCCCTTCCGCATAACGCCGGATGTCTTCCGAGAACTGCCCGACCGAGAGGTAGCGCCGTTCCGGCTCCGCGCGCAACGCTTTGGCGACGATCTTATCGAGATCGCCTCCCAACTTCTTTAGCTCAGGCTGACCGTCTTTGCGGAAACGCGGCTTTTCTCCGGCGAGCAATTCGTAAAGGACAATCCCGAGACTGTAGGTATCGCTAGCGGTAGTCATACGCTCGCCGCGGCGCTGCTCGGGACTGGCGTAGTCCGGTGTCATTACTCCGGAACTTACTATCGTTAGGTTCTCGGTTTCAGCGGTAGTTGGATCGAGCAGACGCGCGATACCGAAATCCAGGAGCTTCGGTTCGCCTTCTTGAGTTACACGGATGTTCGCCGGCTTAAGATCGCGATGCAGAACGAGGTTCTGGTGCGCGTAAGAGACCGCCGCGCAGACTTTGCGAAAGAGATTGAGCTTCTCCTCTTCACCTAACGAATTGGCCTTCACGTATTCGGTTAGCGGAGTTCCTTCCACATATTCCATCACGAAGCAGGGCAGACCTTTATCCGTGACCGCACCGCCGTAGATCCGTGCGATGTTTGGATGATTGAGGGCTGCGAGGATGCGTTCTTCCTGCTGAAAATGCCTAACGAACTCCTTCGTGCCAAATCCGCTCTTGATTAGTTTGATCGCTACTTGTCGACCTAGTTTCGTATCTTCCGCCAGGTAGACTTCCCCCATCCCGCCTTCACCTAACAAGCGGAGAACGCGATAATCGCCCAGCGATTCGCCGGGCGAGAGCTCGCCGTCTTGATATTCGTCCTCGCTCAGAAGCGTCGCGCCAAGTTCAATTGCGGGCGTCGCCATTAACTTACTGGCGCGCTGCTGTTCACCGAGAAGCGCCTCTACTTCTCTGCGCAATCCTTCATTCTCACCACAAGCTTCGGCGATAAAATCCGTCCTCTGCTTGCCCTGCAACTCGAAGGCCTGCTCGACCAAATCCGCCAGCCGCTCGCTCGACTCAGACTGCATCGTTGCGCAATTCCCGCGATAACCAAAGCCGCGCGAAATTCCAATCCCGGGTAACCGTTTTCTCGGAGACCTGGAGCACTTCGGAAATCTGCTTCGCTTCCATCCCGCCAAAGAATTTCAACTCCACCACCTTACTCTTGCGTGGGTAAATTTTCGTGAGACCCTCCAGGGCATCGTCCAGCGCGAGAAGCTCGACCGCGCGATTTGAGGCCAATTCCGGCGCTTCCTCGAGTGATACTTTGATTTGGTCGGAGCCGCCGCGCTTGGCCGCGTGATGCGCGCGAGCGTGTTGGATAAGAATCTGCCGCATCAGCCGCGCCGCGATGCCGTAGAAATGCGCGCGATCCTTCCATGAGACCTTCGTGTCATCAAACAGGCGCAAGTAAGCTTCATGGACGAGCGCCGTTGGCTGCAAGGTATGGTCCTTGCGTTCCCGCTGCAGGTAAGCCCGAGCCACCCGACGCAATTCCTCGTAAACCAGCGGCATTAATTCCGCCGGCACCACCTCGTCGCCGCCATTCTGCCACTTCAAGAGAAGGCCGGTGACGTCCTTAGCTATACCCGATTGCATCCGCAGTAATCTTTCGTTCCTCGAATACAAACTGACATAGCAAGAGCAAAAGGAGCAGGAAAATATTTCAAAATGAGATGTCCCTTCCGTCTGCCGGTTTGCACATGCGGGGTTGACAGCCAACTCCACTCCACCACTCGACCGCTATGAAAACAAAAAAGCTCTGCCTTTCCTTCGCCCTCATTCTCACTGCCGCCTGCGCGGTGCTCCCGCTCTCCGCCCAAACCGTCACCACCTGGAATGGCGGGACCGGCAATTGGGAGGACGGCTCGTTCTGGAGCAACGGCATCCCTAATAGCGCGGACGCCGACGCCTTTATCGACGGCGGCAAGACCGGCACGGCTTCCGTCGTGACGATGCAGAAAAACGAAACGGTTGGCCGCCTTACTCTTGATGCAGGCGACACGCTCAACCTGGCGGACGGCGTCGCTTTTTTCGTCCAAAACGGCTCGTTTGCGGGCAGCGGCGCCATCATCAATAACGGCACCATCAACTTTGGCTCTAGCGTCCTCCTCGACTTCTTCGGCGCTGGCAGCATCAGCGGCACGGGCACGATAAACCTGAACGGGACGGGTGATGAAATCGCCACCAACACCAGCGGCGACCGCATCACCATTGGCGCTGGGCAGACCATCGCGGGCAACGGCAATCTCGGCGCCATTCAGTCGGCCTTTACCAACAACGGAGTGGTCACGGCCAATCAGAACGGCAAGATCCTGTTCATCCAACCCTTGGGCGGAAATACCCAGAGCGCCACGGACTTCACCAATGCCGGCGCGGGCGTGGCCCGGGCGGAGAACGGCGGCATTCTCAAACTCAATGGCTTCTTCAGCGGCGGGAGCTTTCAAGCTTTGAACGGCTCGCAGGTGCAGATCTTCTCCAATGGCAACCTGAACGCCAGCGTGACCAACGCCACCCTTTCCACCAGCGGCACAGGCGTCGTCGCGCTGGACACCGTCACGCTCAACAATGTCACCAACACGGGCAACCTCGTCGCCAACGACAACGCCACCGTCACGCTCACCGGCACTTTCACCAACAACAGCACCTTTAACCTCAACAGCACCGGCAGTGGCGACAAGCTGTTCCTGAGCGGGCCGGTGACCCTCGCCGGCACGGGGACAATCAACCTCAACGGAGCGGGCGACCAAGTCTTCGCCAATTCCTCCCTCCTGACGATCGGCGCCGGACAGACCATCGCGGGCGCAGGCGCGCTCGGCGCAGCAGTGACCACCTTCACGAACAACGGACTGATCACGGCCAATCAGAACGGCCAAACCCTGCTCGCTCAACCCGCCACCGGCGCCACTCAGAACGCCGGGGACTTCACTAATGCCGGCGCGGGTCTGGCCCGGGCGGAGAACGGCGGCATTCTCCAACTCAATGGCTTCTTCAGCGGCGGCAGCTTCCAAGCCTTGAACGGCTCGCAGGTGCAGATCTTCTCCAACGTCAACCTGAACGCCAAGGTGACTAACGCCACCCTTTCCACCAGCGGCACCGGCGTTGTCTCGCTGGACACCGTCACCCTCGATAACGTCACCAACGCGGGCAAGCTCGTGGCCAACGACGGCGCCGCGGTCACGCTCGCGGGCACCTTCACCAACAACAACATTTTCAACCTCAATAGCACCGGCAGCGGCGATACTCTGGCCCTGAGCGGCCCCGTGACTCTCGCTGGCTCGGGGGCGATTACCTTTAATGGAGCAGGCGATCGACTCCTGGCCAACACCACCGGCGACCGGCTGACCATCGGAGAAAACCAGGCGGTCGAGGGCACGGGCAACCTCGGTGCGGGTGTGACCACCTTCACCAACAACGGGTTCGTCACCGCTAATCAATCCGGGAACACCCTGACGATCCAGCCAGGCGGCTCGAACGGCGGCCCCGCGGACTTCACCAACAACGGGCTCCTCGAGGCCAGCAACGGAGGCAATCTCGTCTTCAGCGACAGCCAAGGCGGCACGATTACGAATAACGACACATTCTCCGCGATCGCCTTTGGCAATACCGGCGCCACCCTTACCGTCCCCGCCAGAGCACTCACCAACATCTCCGGCACCACGCTCACCGGCGGCACCTACATCGCTTCCGCCAGCGGCGGGGGCTCGGCCACGATCAATCTCACCGGCGCCAACATCACCACCAACGCCGCCACCATTTTCTTGAGCGGCGTGAACTCCTCCTTCGCCGCCATCAATAACCTCGCCGACAATCAGGGAAGCTTCAGCCTCGAAAACGGCCGTAACTTCACCACCGTCGGCGCACTGACTAATTCCGGCACCCTCGTAACCTCCTTCGGCACCACCCTCGCGGTCACCGGCAGTTACACCCAATCCGCCGCCGGCACCCTCGCCGGCGCGGGCACGATTAGCGCGACCAGCCTGACCATCGCCGGCACCGTTTCTCCCGGTGATAGCAGCGGGCCAGGCAACCGCCCAGTCGGCCCTTCTCCCAGCGGCGCGAATAGTTTAGCTCCCGCGGCCCCCGCTGCGTTCGGCGATGCCCCCGGCACTCTTACGGTCATAGGCGCTTTCACCCTCCAATCCACCGCCCGGCTCGCCTTCCAGCTGGCCAGCGTGACCGGGCCGAACGACCTCATCAACCTCACCGGCAACCTCATCCTCGATGGCACCCTCGACATCACCGCGCTCACTGGCTTTGGCACGGGCCTTTACGATCTCATCAACTACACCGGCACCCTCACCGATAACGGCCTCGAAATCGGCAACGCCCCCGCCGGCTACACCTACAACGTCATCACCACCGTCCCGGGCCAGATCGATCTCTCGGTCGTCGCGGTCGTTCCCGAACCCTCCACCTGGATGCTTCTGCTCGGCGGCGGCGCTCTTCTGCTCGCCTGCCCGCGCCTGCGCCGGGTGCGCGGTTGATTGGTCGTCGGTTTCACCGCGGCCACGGCGCAGAAAATATTTTAAACTGAATGTCCGGCCGCCCGGCCGGCCGGCACATGCTGGAGGTGAACCCCTATGAAATCGAATCGAATCGCTAGTTTTGTCCGGGCCGGCACCTTCCTGACCGTGCTGGCTTATATCACCCTGGCAACGCCGCAGCTCCGCGCTGGCAGCGCGACCTGGGGAGTGAACGCCGATGGTGACTGGAATCGCATTGCTAATTGGTCGCCCGCGACCGTGCCGAACGGGCCGAACGACACCGCCACCTTTAGCATCTCAAACAAAACGAGCGTCTCCTTCTCGGATCCGAATGGCACGGAGGTAAATGCCGTTGTCTTTAATGCAAACGCGAGCGCGTTTACGATTACCGCTACCAATTCGTTCGGGTTAACCATCAGCGGTGCGGGAATCACGAATAATTCCGCCACCGTGCAGAATTTCGTGGCGAACGACGACGGCGGTGGCTCGATCGCGATCCTCTTTTCGGGGAGTGCTTCGGCCGGGAACCTGACCCATTTCACCTTGAATGGCGGAGTCGACTTCGGCGGCGGTGGCACGATGGAATTCAGAGACACCTCGACCGCCGCGAATGCAGTTTTTGTAGTCAACGCGAGCGCGGGAAGCAACGCTGGCTCGGGCGGTGAAGTCGAGTTTTTCGCAAACTCGACCGCAGCGAGCAGCCACATTACCGTCAGCGGCGCGACTACCGGCAATGCCGCCATCGTCGACTTCCACAACTCCGCAACCGCGGGCAACGCCATCCTGACCAACAACGGCGGCGGGGCCAACGGTTTCTCTGGCGGCTCCACCCTGTTCAACGATAGCTCCACCGCCGGTAATGCCACGCTCATCGCCAACGGCGGGACGAGCGGGGGCCGCGGCGGTGGGATCCAGTTTCGCGGCGACTCCACCGGCGGCACAGCTCGCGTGGAAGTCTTCGGTAACGGCACCCTCGACATCAGCTTCCACAATTCCCCCGGGGTCACGATCGGCTCGCTCGAAGGCACCGGCACCGCGTTTCTGGGAGCTCACAATCTAACCGTCGGGAGCAACAACCTCAGCACCACCTTCGCCGGCTTTGTCTCGGATAACGGTCAGTCCGGCGGCGTCGGAGGATCGCTCACCAAGATCGGCACCGGCACGCTCTCTCTGACGAACTCGAACACCTACACCGGCGGAACTCTGATCAACGTCGGCACCCTGGTCGGCGGAGCGGATGGCGCGCTCGGGCGGGGGAACGTCAGCCTCACGGCCTCGAGCGTGACCCTTACTTTACAGAACGGCGCGACCAACAACTACATCGCCGACAGCGCCAACCTCAGCCTCGTCAACGGTTCCACGATCAACCTGAATTTCAGCGGCAATCCCGACGCCATTTCTTCTTTAGTCATCGACGGTATCGCGCAGGCCCCGGGGCTTTATGGCAGCGCGACCAGCGGCGCGCCCTTTCAGCGCCCGGAATTCTTCGGCTCCGGTGAGCTGCTCGTCACCGCGATTCCCGAGCCCTCCACCTGGATGCTGACGCTGGGAAGCGCCACTGCTCTGCTCGCGCTCCGGGCGCGTGCGGCGACGCGCTTGAGGCAAGCGCAAGCAGCAGTCGGTCGCGCAAAATTATTTCAGACTTCGATGTCTGTTCCGGCGTCCGGCCCTTCACATGACGAGTGAAGCGGAAGCAAAAAAAAGACCAGGGCGATTCCCTATCAGTCATCTACCGTCAGTTATGCCTTTCAAGCCGCAATTCGCTCTCCTCCTTTGCACCCTTCTTTCATCTGCCATTGGATTCGCCGCACGCGCGTCGGCCCAGGCTCCGGCGATCAAGTCCGTTTACCTAACGACGATTAGCGGAAGCAAATACCTCACCGCGGAATTCCGGCCGGCCACACGCACCACCATTTCTTATCAGGTCTCGGCGAACCTCAGCATTTGGTCGTCTCCAGGAATCAATGGCTATCCTAACGTAGTCCAAACGGTCTCGCCGACCGACAGCCAGGTGCTGGTCGCGCGCCTTGATACCCCGCTCAGCGCGCAGAGCCGGTATTTCTTTCGCGTCCTCGCGCAGTCAGTCCCGTTCACGCGGCACCCGCCGTTGGACTTCGATGGCGACGGCTTTACCGACTGGGCCGTGCTCCATTACGGGACCGGAGCCGGGAGACCGGTCACTTGGAACATCGCCTATCATCGTGGCGGGACGAGATCGGTCGTTTTCGGCTCGGGTAACACCGATTACCCGGTTCCCGCGGACTATGATGGCGACGGCATCTGCGATATCGCCGTCTGGACAGATGCTGCGCCCAGCCAGTACAAAATCCTGCAAAGTTCTACCGGGACGACTAAGGTGGTAAACTTCGGACAGCCCGGAGACGAGCCGACCGTGGGCGATTTTGACGGGGATGGAAAGGCCGACCCGGCCGTATTCCGGCGAGGACCCGGCTCATCCGAGGCGCACCTCTTTTACCTGGGCAGCTTCAATAACCCAGACGGGCTAGTTACCGAAGTCCCTATGGGAACGCTAGGCATTACGAGCAGCGATTACCTTGCCCCGGGGGATTACGATGGGGACGGCAAAAATGATCTTTGCGTCCAAACTCCCGCCAGCTCCACCGATGCCACAGGAGTGTTTCTCTTAAAGAGATCGTCCGATGGTGTAGAGGAGCGAATCCCATTCGGACTCTTCAACGACTTGGTTGTTGAAGGCGACTATGACGGCGACGGCCGCTCGGATTTCGCGTTAATAAGGGAGGTCTCGGGACAACTCCAATGGAGCATCCTCCAACGCAATGGAGGAGGCACCGGCAATACGCCCTACATCCTGGGAACGTCCGCCGATTTCGGAGTCCCGGGAGATTACGACGGCGACGGCAAGCAAGACATCGCCGTCTGGCATGACTCCACCGGCGTCTTTACCGTTCGACGATCCAGCGATGGTAACCTCATGACGTTCACGTTGGGGGTGAGCGGCGATTATCCGCTCGCCGCCTACCAAGTGCATTAGCTCGACCGGCAAAGTGCCGACCGCGCGCAGTCACCGCGTTCGCGTCTCCCTTTGTGAGAATCTGCGGTCGCCTCAGGGAGCGCAAAATAGTTGTAACTCGTTGTCCGTTCCGGGGGCCGCTCTGCACATGCAGGAGTAAGGCACAAGAATGGAACCGGACCGATTTATCCCACTCGTTGCAGCCGCCGTCGCTCGTAGGGCGGCGGGGGCGACGCCGTGGCTTCGAGGGCGGACGCCGTCATTTCGAGGAATCATGCCTTCCTTCCGTGGAGGGGCCGCGTCGCTCCGCCGGGCGACGCCGTCCCGGGGTGAAATGACGCCGTCATCCCTCGGAATGATGCCACCATCTTTCGGGGCGACGCCACCATTACTCGGAATGACTCCGTCATTTCTCGGGGCGACACCGTCATTCCAGTTAGCGACGCCCTCACCGCTTCGCCCGCTTTTCCCGTTTTCAACCTCCCGACCAACCGCAAACCACTCCTGATTATGGCTGACTTCATTCCTTCTTCCGACGACGCGTTCGATACGCTCGTGACCAATCTGAACACCAGCGTCACTGCTGTGACCAACCCGCTCAAGCTGGACACCGATCAGGTGAACGCTTTTGGGGCCGCGTTTTCCGTGTGGAGCCCGGCTTGGTCGGCTTGGCAGGCGATGGCGCCCGAGGTGCAGGCAGCCCTCATGTCAAAAGATACCGGCCGCGCCGGGGTCGAGGCGCTGGTGCGCGCGATCAACGCTGCCGTCCAGGCCAATCCCGCGGTGGATTCCAAGGCGAAAGCCGCCGCCGGGCTCCCGGTGCACAAGGAAACGCGGACCCCGGTGGGCGAGATTGAGACCGCGCCGATGATGTCGCGGGTCGATAACGAACATTTGCTGCAGCGGCTCTGGTTTGTCGATGCCGCCACTCCGGCAACGAAAGCGCGCCCGTCCGGTGCGGCCTTTTGCGAAATCCGCCAGGTCGTCCTCGCCGCGGGAGCGCCGGCCCCGACCGATCCCGCCGCCATGCCACTCCTCGCGACCGACACGAAGCCGCCCTACCGCGCCGACCTCAACGCAGACGACATAGGTAAGACGGCCTACTACGCCATGCGCTGGGTCAACACCCGCGGCCAGCCCGGCCCCTGGAGCGCCATTACCAGCTACATGGTTAACTAAGCAGCCCGACCCGCCGCGTAACCGCAGCCGAGTAACCAAACCTTTATGAAAATCATTCCACCACAACCAACCCAACCCACCACTAGCAGTCTTATGTCTATGAAATGCCCTCCCCTCGTTACCATCTCGCGCCTGCTTAGGCTGGCCGTCCTTTCCACCTCTCTGGCGCTGGCAATTCCGGCCTCGGCCGGGACCCTCAGTGTTACCTCCGGCCCCACACTTACTCCGAGCACGGCTTTCCAAAACAGCACCCTCATCGTGCAGACACTTAATAATGCCAGCCTGGTGCGCGAATCCGGCACCGTCACTGTGACCGTTCCCGATGCCTTTTCGGGCACCAGCGCCTCGATTGCCTTCACCGGCAACTTCGTCGCTACCGCCGGGGACCTCGCTTCGGTGGCTTATAGCTTCACCGTGGATTCGAATGACTCTCGGCAAATCGTCTACGACGTGGTCGGCACCGCGACGATCAACGGTGTGACGCAACGTTTTGACTCTCAGGGCCTCATTACGCCAGGCGTGAACCAATATACGGCCAACGCCGCGGCGGCCGCCCCGTTCCCAGCCGCGACCAGTGGAACCTTCTCCGGCACTTTAAACCTGCGGGCGTCGATTACATTGCCAATTCCACCGGGCGCACCATCGGCCGAGATCCCATCGGCCGCGGCCGCTGGCACCCTGGACCTCACGATCGCGCAGGGGGATTTTGCGCTGACTGGCGGAGCGCCTACACCAACGCCGACACCGACCCCCACACCAGCGCCCGCCGGGCCGGGTCTGAGGAATATTTCCACCCGGGCGCAGGTCTTGACGGCCGACCAGGTCATGATCGGTGGCGTGATCATAGGTGGGACGACGCCTTTTCGCGTGCTCTTTCGCGTCGTCGGTAACTCCCTGCAATCCGGCGGCCAGCCGGTCGCGGGGCGACTAACCAATCCCACCCTCGCACTCTATGACGCGAGCGGGATGGAAATAGAATTCAATGACGACTGGGGCCAGGCCCCCGAGCCCGAGCGGACCGAGATCGTGAACAGTGGCCACCAGCCAGCCGACCAGCAGGAGCCCGCCATTCTGCGCACCCTTCCACCTGGGGAATACACCGCCGTCGTGCGCGGGCTAGGTAACACGAGCGGCATCTGCCTGGTCGAAGCCTACGATGTGAATCCCGTCGTCTCCGCCTGCCAGCTGGCCAACCTAAGCACCCGTGCTTTTGTCGGCACGGGTGACAATCTCATGATCGGCGGAGCGATCGTGAGCAGCGGACCTACCGAGGTGGTCGTTCGCGCGATCGGGCCGTCTCTCAGCGTCGACGGCGTGAAGCTCACAGATAGACTGGGCGATCCGACCTTGCAGGTAGTTAACGACCAAGGGACGACCGTGGCGCAGAACGACAACTGGCAAGACGACCCGATGCAGGCCCAGGAGATTCAAGCCACTGGGCTGGCGCCAACTGACCGCAACGAATCGGCCATTATGATGACGCTTCCCGCGGGCGGGACCACCTTCCTCCTCCGCGGCAAAGGAGACACCATGGGGATTGGTCTGTTTGAGATTTACGACCTAACTCCTCGAAGCTAACCGGCGCGAGCGGCGGGCGCAGCTTCGGTAAGACTAGCGCCCGCCAATCCCGGCGGTATCTCATCGAATCATAGGAGCTTAAGGAGTAACCAGCGCAAACCACCGGCTATCCTCAGCATCGTCCTCATGATCGCACACTTGCTCACAGTCGTTTCTCGTATTGTCAGCGCGACTTCATCCTCAGCGTCACCCCGGGAATACCGCAACCATCGGCGGTGGCTGTCTCTCCTGCTGCTCGGCGTCAGTTATACGGCTTCAACGGCGCGCGCGCAGACGCCGGCTGTAGATTTCAGCTCTTTGGGTCAAGGTTTCGATTACTATCAAGGTTCCTATAGTTTAGGCTGGCGTTTTACCACTAACCGGGACGTCAATGTCACCGCATTAGGCTTCTACGACGATAACAAGAATGGTCTACGGGAAAGCCATCCCGTGGGCATCTACGATGTAGCAACCCGGCAACTACTCGTTTCAACCACGGTATTACCCGCCGACCCGGCGCGCGGGTTCTTTCACTACCACACCATCACGCCTTTTACTCTCCGCGGCGGCCGGGATTATTACGCATTGGCAGTCGTCGGCGGCGAGAAATATGCTATCCAGGTTACCAATCTGACGGTGGATCCGGCCATCACGTTTATCGGATTCGCTGCTAACTACGCTTCCGCCCCAACAACAACTCTCGTTTATCCAGATTCAGAGTCGCCC
>CAXSCV010000035.1:0-30392 GCA_964235895.1 uncultured Chthoniobacterales bacterium | reverse complement strand
TCCATTGCGAAGCGATTACGGCAGCAGCGCAACTTTCGACGCGAACACCGGCGCGCTGCAACAGGCAACCGACATGCGCGAAGCGCCGATGCTCGCGCAAATTCTCGACACCATCGTGCCGCTGCATTTCGGAACGTTCGGCGGTTTGCCGGTAAAGATTCTCTGGTGTGTAGCCGGCCTGACGCCAGGAATGCTAGCGGTCAGCGGCTTCCTGATTTGGCGCAGCCGCAATCGTGCCCGCAGAAACTCCGCCACCAACAGCGAGGTCGTTCCGTTCACGTTGGAAGAACGCACCGCTAAAATCTAATTGGGAGCGAGCCGATAATCTTGTGCGCCTGCGCGACGGCGGTATTGAGCGCTTGCAGGGCTGTGGTGGAATTCGAGCCATCGATCAACACCTGCACCTGCGCGGGATAACCGGCGCGCAAGTTGCGCGTGAAATGCGGCGGGATTTGCAGTCCGGCATACGCGTGGCCTTTTCGGATTTCGCTCGCGAGCTGCTCGACGTTTTGCGTTTCACCGACCACGCGAAAGTTTCCGTGTTGACGAAGGCGTCGATGAATTGCCGGCTCTCGACCGTGCGATCTTCATTGAGGACGACCAGGCCCATGTGTTTGACGTCGTTATCGAGCGCGTAACCGAATGCGACCATCTCGATCAACGGCGGAAAGAGCATGAAAAAAAGCGTGAGCGGATCGCGCAAGATGGCGATGAATTCCTTGAAGAGAATTGCGCGGAGCCCGCGAAAAGGGCGACGTTTCATGAGGCGGTGCGCCGGTGGCTGATGAACGAAGCGACCGGTCGGTGGATAGTGGACGAAGCGTTTGCTCGCTCGCAATCGAAGACGCCGCTCGCGCCGTTGTCATCCTGAGCCGCGAAGACGGCAAAGGAGCTCGCACAGGATCAAAGAGCGTTCGTGAAAGATCGGTCCAGCGAGGATTCTGTGTTTCCACGAGCGCATTCTTCTTTGCGCGCGTCCAACCTTTGTTCTGTTTCTCCCAAGCAATGGCGTCACGGATGTTTGTGAAGTCATCAAAGTAGACCAATCGATCAACGCGATACCGCTTGGCGAAACCTTTGACCTCACCGTGCCGATGTTCCCAAACGCGACGCTTCAAGTCGTTCGTCACGCCAGTGTACAAGACGACTCGGCTTCGGTTGGTCATCAGGTAGACATAGTAGGTTTTCACTTCGTGGGTGAGGTCCTTCGCCGTCTTCGCGGCTCAGGATGATCGCTCTGTGGCGAAGTGCACATTTAGGAGTTCGCCGCAGTCGGTTCGCGGGAAAATTTGTTCGTTAGGCTGACGAAAACATCTTCGAGCGATGGACCGATTTCGTGGATCTCCGGATTCGAAATTCCGACGCTTTGCAGCTTCTCTTCAATCGTCGCGCTGGTGACGGTTTCATCCACGAGCAGATGCATCGATTGACCGAAAACGGTCGCGCTGAGCAGTCCGCGCATCTGCCGCACGGTTCGCAATGCCGTCGTGACATGATCGCAAGTGATGTCGAGTCGCCGCGTCCCGGGCGGGCTAACATCGGGGAGGCGTTTGAGTTCGTCCGGCTCGCCGCAAACAATCAGCCGCGCCATATAAATATAGCCGACGTGATCGCAGCGTTCCGCCTCGTCCATGTTGTGCGTGGTGACGAAAAGCGTCATGCCTTGCCCGGCGAATTCGAAGAGCAAATCCCAAAGCTCGCGCCGCGCGACGGGATCGATCCCGGCAGTCAGTTCGTCGAGAAAAAGCACGGTCGGTTTGTGCATCAACGCGCAAGCCATGGCGAGCCGTTGACGCCAGCCGCCGGACAAAAGCGCGGCGCGGCGATCGAGATAAGGGTCGAGATGCGTAATCGCAATCAGCTCGTCACGGCGTTGCTTCAATCGACTCCCATTCAAGCCATAAAGTTTGCCGGAGAATATGAGGTTTTCGTTCACGGTCAGCTCGTCGTAGAGGGAAAATTTCTGCGACATGTAACCGATCATTTCCTTGATCGAATCGTCCTCTTTCATCACGTCGCGACCGCCGATGCGGGCCACTCCCTCGCTCGGCTCAAGGATGCCGCAGAGCATGCGGATGACGGTGGATTTGCCGGAGCCATTCGGGCCGAGAAAGCCGAAGATGGAACCTTTCCCGACGCGAAAACTCACGTGATCGACCGCGGTGAAATTGCCGGAACGTCTCGTTAGGCCATCACACTCGATCATGGTGTCGCTCATCTTCGGAAAGAAAATTCTGACGCCAGGAAAACAGGAAAAGGACGCAGACTCTCAGCGGATCGAACTTCCTGGCTCCGAAGTCATTTCTCCGGCACGTCTGGAAAGATGACATCGGCCGACATGCCGGCGCGCAGTTTATCGTCGCGATTTTCCAGGCGAACCTTCACACCGAAAACCTGGCGGATGCGATCTTCGACCGTTTGCACATTGCGCGGCGTAAATTCGGCCTGACGATTTATTTGTTCGACCACGCCTTGGAACTGCTCGTTAGGGAAAGAATCCACCCGCACCCTAACCGAGTCGTTGAGTTTGATCTGACCGAGCCACGGTTGCGGCACATAGACGCGAACCCAGAGGTAATCGGGCACGATGAGCGTGGCCACTTCGCGATTGGCCGCGAGCACGTCACCCACTTTCACGCTCAGGATTTCGAGGACGGTGTCGCCGGGCGCGACCACTTTCATTTCGTTCAACTGTGTTTCGATTTGCGCGAGGCTGGCCCTGGCTTGCGCGACGCGCATCTGCGCGGCTTCGATGGTTTTGGCCTGCGCGGCCGCGAGACTGATCGCGCGCTCGGCCTCGTTAGGCGAGACGGTGTGATTGCGCAGAAGTTCCTGCTGCCGCTTCGCGTCCGCGTTCAGGAATTGCAGCGACGCTTCCTGCGATTCGACATCGCGACTGGCGGCATCGACTTGCGCTTAGGCGAGGTCACGTTGCGCGGGCAATTCGGCTGCATCGAGTTGCACAATCGGATCGCCTTCTTTCAAAGCCTGGCCTTCGCGCGCGAAAATCTTTTCCACCCGGCCGCCCGAACGCGGCGCGACGTGGACTTCATCGACTTCGATCGTGCCGGAAACGCCTTCGGTTTTCCGCTGACAGCCGGCGAGGAGAAGGAAAAAGAGAAAGAGAAAGCAATGACGGGCTTGCAAGACGAACGAGACCTTAACAAGGTGCGCAAAGAAGTCGAAAGCTTCGCGAGAATGGCTGGCTATTCCGAAACTCCGCTGCTGCGCAAGTTGGGCATTCGGCCTAACGAGCAGATCGTCGCGCTCAACGCGCCGGCCCATTATTCAGACTTGTTAGGCGAACTGCCGGAAGTCGCGACGATGAGCGATCGACTCACGGCTGGCGCGGCCTTCGTGCATCTTTTCGTGACGCGACGGGCCGACTTGGAAAAACGTCTCGTGACCTTGCGCGCGAAGCTGGACGACGCCGGAATTCTCTGGATTTCCTGGCCGAAAAAGGCGTCCAAAGTTGCAACCGATATCACGGAGAATACGATCCGCGAAGTGGCCTTGCCGCTTGGTTTTGTGGACGTGAAGATTTGCGCGGTCGACGAAGTTTGGTCGGGCTTGAAGCTGATGGTGCGCCGGACGAATCGTTTGAAATGAAGACGCGTTTTTTTGATCACATCGACCTGCGGGTGAAGAACCGAAAACGGGCGCAGGATTTTTACAGGCAGGTGCTGCCGGCGATCGGGTTTACGCGCGAGCAAAACGACGAGGAATGGGGCGCGTTTTATGTAGAGGGCGAGAACAAGCCGCCATTTTTTGGCTTCACCGAAGATCCAAATCACCAACCAAACGGCACGCGCATTTCCTTTTGGGCCGACACGCGCGAGGAAGTGGATCGCGTGGCCGAAGTCGTTAGGCGGGCCGGCGGAAAGGTTATGGAAGGGCCGGAGCTTTGCCGTGATTACACGCCGGATTATTACGCATTCTTTTTTGAGGATCCTGACGGGAACAAATTGGAAATTTGTTGCCGGACTGTTCCCACCACTCGTTAGGCCTTACACAGACCTCATGTTGAGCCGCGTCTATGCAACAATCGCCTGGGTGATCGTTGCCATCGGGCTTCTGCACATGGCGACGACGTTTCGGCTGGCGACGTCGAGTCCAAGCACGCGCGTGTGGTTCTTCGGTTCCGGCCTGGCGACCGCATTAGTGGGCGCGCTCAACTTGCTTCATCGCGCTTATGGATCTTCGGCTCTTGGGCTGCGCGTGGTTTGCCGGAGCGCCAATCTCCTTTTGTTTCTCTTCGCCTTCGTGGCGGGCAGGCTGCCTGGCGCGAGTCGCCCAGCGGGTTTTGCTTTTGTTCGTGGTGGGCGGCGCGGGTGCGCTCTCGTGTTTGCGGATGAGCACGGTGAGTTCCACCAGATGAACTTCTCTATTTCATTGGCAGATCGTGCATCTCATTAATCGGTAAACGCGCTTTGGCCACGGCAGAGGAATTTCGCAGCAGTTTCGCACGGCAAGTGTTTATGAAAACGCTCGGCGCGTCGCTCGAGCTAGTTGAGCCGGGCCGCATCAACATCGCCGTGCCGTTCTCGCCCGCCTTCGCGCAGCAGCACGGTTATGTGCATGCGGGCGTGATCAGCAGTATCGCCGATAGCGCGTGCGGATACGCGGCGATGACTCTCGCTCCGAGCGGCGCCGAGGTTCTCACGGTCGAATTTAAAATCAGTTTGCTCGCACCGGCGCAAGGATCGCGATTCGTGGCGGCAGACTCGGTCTTGCGAGCCGGCAAAAGGATTTCGTTTTGCACCGCCGAGGTTCGCGCCATCCGGGAATCTAAAGACGAGCTTATCGCCACGATGCTTTCGACCATCATCACCAAATCGCCTGGCTAAGCGACGCCGTCACTCGCTGACAAGAACGCTCATCGCCTGCTCTGATATTTGGCTCGTTAGGCAATTCCAAATTCTGCGAGCGCGGCCAGCGTTTCCTCCATCGGCAATCCGACGACGTTGGTGTAGGAACCGCGAATGCGGCGAATGATCTCGCGCCCGTGACCTTGCGCGGCGTAAGCGCCGGCTTTGTCGAGCGGATCGATTTTCGCCAGGTAGGCGGCGATTTGTTCGTCGGTCAGCGAATGGAAGCGAACGTGCGAGACGATTTCGAAACTCGTTAGGCGAGTGGGCGCGGCCAGGCAAACGGCGGTGCATACCCGGTGCTCGCGGCCGCTGAGCCTGCGCAAAATTTCCGCGGCTTCGCGCAAGTCGCTCGGTTTGCCGATGGCTTCGCCGGCCAGCGCGACCAAGGTGTCGGCGCCGAGAACGACAGCGTCGCCTTCCTGGCGCGCGACGGCGACGGCTTTGCGGACGGCGTTGAAACGCGTGAGCTCACGAGTCGTTAGGCCACGGCTCGCGCTTTCCGTGATTGTCGGCACCAGAACTTCGAACTTCACTCCGGCCGCCGCCAGCAACTCGCGACGGCGCGGGGAACCGGAGGCGAGGATCAGGCGCGGTTGCGCGGACAAAATCTCTGAATGTTTAGCGCGGCGCGGGCGCTGGTTTGACGGCTTTGTTTTTGCGACCGAGGAGCGCGCCGAGGTCGGGCATTTTTATTTCGGTGAAGCCTTTCGGCGGCTCGAATTCCGCATCGCTCAACGGCGCTTCGTTGATGGAAGCGAGCGTGCTGGTGATTTCTTTTTCGCCTACGACGACGCGCGAACGAATGGGTAAACCGGGAAAGTCGCGGTAATCCGGAATCTCTTTTGCGGCGATGTTCCAAGCCTGAGGTGTGAGGCTCTGGAGTTGTTTCATGATCGTGGCGGAATTTGGATATTTCGGCGCGATCCAATAAGTGGAATTCAAGCCGAACGCGTCGCAGGTGTATTCGTCGGTCTCGTAGCCGTTGATCATTTCTTTTTGGCCGGTCGGTTTCAGTTGAGCCTTTTCTTTCGACTGATCTTTTTCTCCCGCGGCGAGAGTGGTGTTCGCGAGTGCACCGAGGCGCGCGGCGGAAATGCGCAGGAATTTCTTTTGGTCGTTCATCAAGTTCAGCATCTCGCCGGTTTTGCTATCGAGAATGGTCGAAACTTCCGGGGTGACATCGAGCCGCACTTTGTCGCCTTTGATTTTGATGGTCATAGTATTCGCCTCCGGCCCGGCGCCTTCGACTTTTTGCACCAAGGTGAGATCGGCTCGCGTATTCAGCGCAAAAAAAAGGCCGGCGAGAAAAGTAATGGAAGCGGCTTTCATGAAAGCGAGCTACGAGCCTTGTCGACGAATTGGCAAGTCGACCAGCGACCGGCGGAGGAGAACGCTTCGAGGCAAAAAGAGCTTGGCAGCGGTGCGCGGCGCACGCAGTTTGTCCGACCAAACGCGGGTGTAGCTTAATGGTAAAGCTGTAGCCTTCCAAGCTACTGACGAGGGTTCGATTCCCTTCACCCGCTTTTCTTTTTTGCCGAAACGCGGCGGCCGCATGAGAAAATCTTCGCAGATCGAGCAGGGCTGTTTCGGAGCGGGGCTAATCCTGCGGGTCTTGCTTATTTTGATCGCGCAACTGGCGTTTACGCTCGCTTCCTTCGCCGCAGAACCGCTGACCATTCAATCAGTGGAAATGACACCGCGCAAAATGATCGAGGCGCAAATTCCGAACGGCAAAAGTATCGATTCCGTGAGCAAGGAAGATTATCTAACGGCGGTTTGTGCGGCGGTGAAAAAATTCCGCCCGTCGGCGCCGCAAATCGCAGGCGCGGCGGTGAAAATGCATCCTGATTGGAAGAAGGAAATTCTGACGACTTCGTTTCATTGTTTAGGAAATGGAGATTGCGCTTTGCTCGCGCAGATTTTTCATGTGATCAGCCCGACGAGAGGCGCGGCGACGCGAGATTTAATCAAGCTGGCGATCGAGCTGGCGCCGGATTGCGGATCTGGCCGCGGCGGGAGCGATGGGAATTTCGGGAATCCGCCGGGAGTGAAATAGTACGCGCCTCGGCTTTCCGTTCATCTTTCGCATCCGAATTGCACGCTCCACCGGACCTCTGGCGATCTCCGAGCACGTCCCGATTAGCGGCGCACGACGTGCTGAAAAGCACTTGGAGCGAATCTTAACTTGCGCAATAAAAAGCGCAGAGACTAGAATCGGCGTCTGGCAGGCCTCAAAATGATTGCTGAGAAAATTCGTCCCGTCTACTTTGCGCGCCACCGTGCCGGTCTCGATAGGCTTATTCGCTGAACGGCCTGAGGCGAACGAGCAACCGGTCCTTCCATGAAAACAGACAAAATTTCCACGTTCGCGCTAATGACGTGGATCGCTCTCGGCTGCTGCGCTTTGCCCATGGTCGCGCGCGCGGCTGAAGTGGAGAGCGTGGACCTACCTGCGCAGGAAGACACGTCGAAGGAGGAGGATTTGGGGACGGGAAAGTTTTCCGCATTTCCCTTTCATTTTTCGGTGAGCGTGCGGGCGGGCTACGACGACAACGCCACTCTGGCGAGCGCGACGAAACAAGGCTCGCCTTTCGCCACGACGCAGTTGGGAGTCGTTTATAATTTCGGTAACCCGCGCACGACCATCAGCTTGAGCGCAGGCGCGGGCATTACCTATTACACCGACCGGGGCACGACGAACCTTTCCGCTCCCGGCACCTCGGACGATTACGACGTGAACGGCTCCATTACCTTCGCGCTGACCCATCGCGCCACGCCGCGACTGACGCTGGCGATCAGCGCCTATGCCACCTATCAATCACAACCGGACTTCTTCGCCTTCAAGACCGGCGCGATCGATTACAGCCGTATCGATCAGGATTTCTTCGTCATGGTGGACAAATTTTCTGTGATCTATGCGTGGACGCCGCGCTTTTCCACGGTGAGCAGTTACACACTTGGTTATACGGACTACTCGGACGAATTGCTCAGCAGTTACCAGGACCGGTTCGATCACACGCTTGGCAACGAATTCCGTTTCCTGGTTTGGCCTACCACAACTTTGGTGGCCGAATATCGATTCGGAATTGTCGATTATACGGAAAACGAATTCCGCAACTCATTGACGCATTTTTTCCTCGGCGGTTTTGATCACAATTTCAATCCGCGCTTCAACGTTTCCTTGCGCGGCGGTATTGAGGTTCGGGATTACGAGGACAACGCCGCCACCCTTGACCAGGACACCACGGCGATCAGTCCTTATGCCGAAGGCATGCTTACCTACGGGTATGCGCAAAATAGCTCCATCTCTTGGACGAATCGCTATTCACTTGAGGAACCGGATATCCCGGGCGCGCTCACCCGCACGACCTTCCGCACGAGTCTTGCTGTGAGACAAGGGTTCACCGCGCGTATTGCCGCTGGGGTGAACGTTGGATACCAGCATGACAACAACGAAGCATCCCTGGCAGTGGCCAGTTTTCAGGAAGACGCTTTTGATCTTTCCATCTACGCGCGTTTCACGATGAACCGAACCTTCGCTTTTGATGTCGGATACGAACACACCCAACTCTTTTCTGATGCTGCTTTAAATCGTGAGTACTCACGCAATCGAATTTACACAGGCGTCACCTTCACCTTCTAGACGGCGAACGCTTCGTTTTGCGTCTGACGGACTTTTAAAGTAGCTTCTATACCCGAAACGAGAAATCTCTATGGCCCATACGGAAGAAACTAACCTTCATTTTCTCGACTACTGGCGCGTCATCCGCGTGCGCTGGGTGCTCATTCTCGTGGCTTTTCTCCTCGTCCTCCTGACTGCGGCCGTTGTGACCTACTTTCAGCCGCGCGAATTTCAGTCATCCGTTTTTATTGAAGTAAAATCGACCGCGCAGAATGTGCGCATCTTCGGAGCGAGCGATCCGAATATGCCGATCCACGATCCGCAACTTGCGCCTACGGTTTACCAAGTTATTCAGCGCACCGGCATTCTTTATCCGGTCATCGAAGATCTCTCGCTCCAGGACAAATGGACCAAGGGCGGCACGCGTCCGTCGCGTGAACAAGCGTATCAGCGCCTCCGCCGAAAACTAAACGTCGATGAAGTCCGCAACACCGATCTTCTCCAGATCAGCGTGTTGGACACCGACCCGCAACTGGCCGCGGACATCGCGAACAAAATCGTCGCCGTTTACCAAAACACCCGCGTGGAAGAGGAGAAGGACATCATGAATCGCGCCGTCGCGAGCATGAACGAAGAGGTCACCAAGCAACAGACGAAGGTCGATGAAGCCGCGACGGAAGTGGCAAAGATCCGCGATCAGGAAGGCATCATCGACTTAAATCCTGAAGGCACGGAAGACACGCAAACGCCGGTTAACTCAATCGTGCTCAAGCAAGAGCAAGAAGTAAACGACGCCGAAACGAAAGTCTCCACCCTCTCCAGCCAGCTGCAGCAGATCGAGAAGCTGAAGGGCGAAGACCTGATGCGGATGATGCCGACGTTAAATATTCAGGATCCGACGATTCAGAAAATTTTGCCCATTTACCAGGAAGCCGTCGCGCAGGAAGCGTTGCTCCTGAACTCCGGTCTGGGTCCGAACCATCCGAAGGTGAAAGCGCTCCGCGCGACCAAGGAAGTTTATACAAAACAACTCGAAGAGCAGGTCACCAGCATTCGAAGCGCCTTGGAAAAAAATCTCCACAGCGCCCAAAACACCAAGGACGAATTGTCCACGCGCCTTGATCAGATTAACCAGAAGCAGCTTAACTCGAAGAACCTCGGCGCCTCCTACACCCGCGCGAAAAATACCTACATCAAAGAGCGCACTCTTCTCGACGGCGTGAGAACCCGCGCACAGACGCAGACCATGGAACTCGCGATGCCGCGCATGGCTGTCAGTGTGAAACAAATCGCGGAAGCGCCTAGCTACGCGGCTCGTCCGCGCGTGGGGTTGAATCTAGCGCTGGGCGCGCTCGTTGGTCTGGTCATCGGCCTCGGCCTGGCCTTCTTCATTGAGTATCTCGATACCAGCGTGAAGACGATGGAAGACGTGGAAAGTCTCCTCGGCGTGCCGGTTCTCGCGATCATTCCGAAGAACATCAAGCTTCTCCACAAAGAGCCCGGCGATACGCCCGATGCAGAAGCGTATCGAATTCTGCGCACCAACATCGAGTTCAACCGCAAGAATCCGGAAGCCAACGCTATCTCGATGGTCAGCGGCGGACCCGGCGAAGGAAAATCCACCACCCTGGCCAATCTCGCCTTCACTTCCGCCCAAGGCGGCTACACCACGCTGGTAGTCGACGCCGACTTACGCCGGCCGGTGCAGCATTCGATTTTTGATGTGAGCAATCGCATCGGCCTAACGAATTATCTCACCACCGACATGCGCTTGGAAGATGTCATCGTTCCCACCACGGTGGAGAATCTCTCGCTTCTGCCGAGCGGCATCCTTCCTTCCGACGCGGTCGGTATTTTAAATTCGCAACGCATGTCGGACATGATCGCGGAACTCAAAACGCGCTACGATATCGTCTTCTTCGATTCGCCGCCGATGCTCGGCGTGAGCGACGCTTCCGTCCTCGCGAGCGAAGTCGACCAAACAATTATCGTCGTGCAACATCGTCGTTTTCCGCGCGCCATGCTTTCGCGTGTGAAACAGGGCGTGCTCGGTGTTGGCGGCACCGTCCTCGGCGTTGTCCTTAACAATGTCGATCTCAAGCACGACCAGAACTACTACTACTACACCAACTACTACGGCTACTATCAGCCGCGCGATGTTGAGGCTCGGCGGGAGTCACGCCGGCCTGCGGGCACGACCGCGAATAACAATGGTTACTCCGATTCCGACGAATATTGATGCGCACGATTTCTCTTTTCTTCCTCTGTCTTTTTGCCGCGGCGCTCAGCGTCCACGCGCAAGCCACGCTGCGTGTCGGCGATCCTATTGACCTGAAAATCGCGGGCGTTCCCGCCGAGGAACAGGCGCAGGTCAACAACATCTACACCGTCGATGCCAGCGGCATGCTCAACCTTCCTTACATCAATAAAGTGCGCGCCGATGGCCTGACGCCGTCGCAACTGGCTGGTTCAATCGAGGGCACCTATCGCTCTGGTGGCATTTACACTAATCCCACCATTACCATCGTTATGCAGCCGAACGCGCGCTTCGTGAACGTCGGCGGCGCCGTGCGCACGCCTTCGCGCGTTCCCTTCACCGAAGACATGACTTTGCTGACAGCGATCAATGCCGCCGGTGGCTTTAATGATTTTGCCGACCAGCGAAAAGTGCGCGTCCTTCGCGGAAGCGAAGCGCATTCGTATGACGTGCGCCAATCGCGCCGCGATCCGTCGAAAGACATCAAGCTTCAGCCCGGCGACCGGGTGGAAGTTCCGCAAAGCTTCTTTTAGTTAAAAGGCGAGCCGCTCGCTTAGCCTAACGATTAGTCGCGACAATGGCGCGATGTCGCCAGGCATAGCCAAGCCCGGAATAAAGCGTCAACGCGATCGTGATCCAGACGAGCGCTTGTCCGCCCTCGGTCCACGCCCGCCGCCACCACTCGTTATCCACTCCCGCGTAACGAAGTTCACGCGCGGCCAGCAGCATCAGGAAGAAAACCACGGTTACGATTTGCCAGGAAGTTTTGTGTTTTCCTAATCGCTCCGCCGGCAGCACTTCTCCCTGCGAGCTGGCCAGCAAACGCAGCCCGGTGATGAGAAAATCGCGCGCGACCACAATAGTCGCCGCCCAGGCCGGAATCGCCTTTAGCGGCACCAGCGAAATGAACGCGGCCGCGATCATAATTTTGTCGACCAACGGATCCATCAACCGCCCGAAGTTCGTCACGAACTGGTAACGGCGCGCGATTTCTCCATCGAAAAAATCGGTCACGCCCGCGACGATAAAAAGAATAAGCGCCGTCGTTCGCCCGAACTCCCAGGTGGAGTTGAGCGCGATTACGAAAAGAATCGTTAGGCCAAGGCGGCCAAGCGTGAGGCGATTCGCCCAATTCATGCCGGAGATAAAATCGTGGATGGCGCTTCCGCTTTCGCCGGCGAATCAGACCCGGTTGCTTCGTTAAATATTGGATGCTTCCAAATCGGCGCACGCTTCTTCAATTCCTCAACAATCGCCGCGCTCGCGCGAAAAGTTTCGCCGCGATGTCCACCGCCGACGCGCACGAAGAGCGAAGCTTCCCCCACGGGAACGAATCCGATGCGATGATGAATCACGATTTTCGTCAGCGGAAATTGCCCGGCCGTTTCGTCCGCGATCCCTCGCAACTGATGCTCCGCCATGACGCGATGCGCTTCGTAATTAATCCCGAGAATTTTCGCGCCACCTTCCGTTTCGCGGACGATTCCCCAGAAATCCACGACCGCGCCGGTTTCCGACGACGAACTCTCCGCGGGTGCGCGCAAAGGCATCTCGGTCAGCAAAACTTCGCAGACGGAATTTGCCATGCGTGTAAGATACAATCAGCCGCTTTCCGCGAAACAGGAGATACGCAAAATGAATTCGAAGCAATGTGATATTGGCCTCATCGGCCTCGCCGTCATGGGCGAAAATCTTGTTCTCAACATGGAGTCGAAGGGATTTTCCGTGGCGGTTTTTAATCGCACGACCGAAGTCACGGAGAAATTCGCCGCTGGCAAAGCGAAAGGAAAAAACATCACGCCCACGCGCACGATGGAAGAGTTCGTCGGAGCTTTATCGCGGCCGCGCAAGGCGATGATCATGGTCAAAGCAGGCGCGCCGGTCGATGCCGTGATCGATCAACTGGTGCCACTGCTCGAAAACGGCGACGTCATCATCGACGGCGGAAATTCCCTCTTCACCGACACGCAACGGCGTTGCAAAGATCTCGAAGCGAAAGGAATTCACTTCGTCGGCTGCGGCGTTTCCGGCGGCGAAGAAGGCGCGCTCAAAGGGCCCTCGATGATGCCGGGCGGCTCGCGCGAATCATGGGAAATCATCGCGCCGATTTTCCGCAAGATCGCCGCGCAGGTCGATGGCGAGGCGTGCTGCCGCTACATGGGACCGGACGGCGCGGGCCACTACGTCAAGATGGTGCACAACGGCATCGAGTACGGCGACATGCAGTTGATCTGCGAAGCCTACGCGATCCTGAAAAACGTGGCTGGCCTAACGAATGATGAGCTCGCCGATACTTTTGCGGAATGGAATAAAGGCGATCTCGATAGTTATCTAATCGACATCACCGCGCAGATTTTTCGCAAAAAAGACGCCGAAACCGGCCAGGCGCTGGTCGATGTTATCCTCGACAAAGCCGGCCAAAAAGGGACCGGCCTTTGGACCTTGCAATCGGCGCTCAACCAATCGGTCGTCATCTCCACGATCAATGCCGCCGTGGAAGCGCGCGTGATTTCTTCGCGCAAAGACGAACGCGTCGCTTCCTCGAAAATCCTCCCGCAACCGGACATTCCCGAATTCAAAGGCGATCGAAAAAATTTAGTCGCGGCCATTCACGACGCGCTTTACGCCTCGAAAATTGTTTCCTATGCGCAAGGGATGGAACTGCTCGGCGCAGCCAGTCAGAGTTGGAAATGGAATCTGAATTTCGGCGACATCGCCACCATTTGGCGCGGAGGTTGTATCATTCGCGCGAAGTTTCTTAATCGCATCGTCGACGCTTACGCGCGCGCTCCGCAATTGCACAATTTGCTGCTCGATTCCTACTTCACCGACATCATCGGGAAGTCGCAACACAACTGGCGCATCGCGGTTTCAAAAGCGATCGAGTTCGGCGTGGCCGTTCCCGCTTTTAGCGCATCGCTCGCTTATTTCGACAGCTATCGCCAGCCGCGTTTGCCCGCGAATTTGCTGCAAGCGCAACGCGATTTCTTCGGCGCGCACACTTACGAGCGCGTGGACAAGCCCGGTGTTTTTCATACCGAGTGGCTGGAATCGAGCGTGCCTTCGGAGAAACCAGCCGAGCCGAAAAAGCCGGCGCACGGCGGAGAATAACGAGCCATGACCTACATCTACGGAACAACGGATGCCAACAAACCCGCGCAGCGTTTCGAATTTAGTCAGAGCATGAAAGACGAGCCGCTTCGGTTTCACCCGGAGAGCGGCGAACCGATTCGGCGCGTCATCACCGGCGGCGCCGGCGTCTTGGTTCCGGGAAGTTCCACGGGTCCATCGACTGGCTCCTGCGGTTCGCACTGCGGGTGCCACTAATGAAGGTTAATCCTCTTCGGAATGCGGAGTCTTCAGATGGCTAATGCCGGTGACAGTAAGTAGCGGCAGAATGCGCGGGAGCGTTTTCTCGACAACGATCACGGCTGTTTTTCCGATCAGTGCGATCGAAAATTCGTCGTCGACACGGTAGCTCTTTCCGTCAGCCATATTGATTTCAAAGGGAAGGCGCTCCTTAATCGCCAGCTCCACGTATTCTCGCGTCATACTCAGAAAAGTTAATTCGAACGGCCGCTCGAGCCAATTCTAATGAAAGTCGTAGGACTCGCTACCCGCAAATTGTGCGGTTATCGGTTTGATGTTTCGCGTTTTGATTAACACGACGTTCTCGGTGTTTTGCACTTCGCCTTCGATCGCGAGAAACGGCTCTTCCGTAATCAAGAGGCGCAACTTTTCGAATAAATCCGACGCCACGATCGCATTCGAAACACCGGTCTCGTCTTCCAGACTGATGAAGACAAAGCCTTTCGCCGTGCCCGGTCGCTGACGACAAATCACATTGCCCGCGATTTGCACAATCGAACCATGGCGCGCTTTCGGCAGATCAATCGCGCGCCACGCGTCCGGTAATTCCGCGCGCAATAATTTCATCGGATGCGGACCAGTCGTTAGACTCATTGTCTCATAATCGGCCTCCACACGCTCCGGCATGGTCATTCGTTCAAGGGGCGATTTCCGTTTCGTCCGATGCGGTTTGCTCGCGCTTTCCAGCAAATCGTCGAAGCGATTTTCCTCCACCTGCCAGAGCGCATTCCGCCGATGTTCGCTGAACGAATTGAATGCACCTAATAACGCCAGCGTGCGCAGTTCTTCTTTCGTTAATGGCACTCGCTTCCGCAAATCCTCCAGCGACGAAAACGGTCCCTCGATTCGTTCACGCACCAGCGCATTTCCATGTTCACTCCGCAGTCCATTCACCATACAAAATCCCAGCCGAATCGTGTCATTTGAAATCACGGTGCAATTCCATTCCGATTGCGCCACGCAGATCGGCAATGTTTTCACTCCGTGCCGGAGCGCGTCTTTCACCAGCGTGGCCGAGCTATAAAAACCCATCGGCTGATTGTTGAGCAGGCTGGCGTAAAACTCCGGCGCGCGATGCACCTTCAGATACGCGCTCCCGTAGGCGAGAATCGCAAAACTGATCGCGTGCGATTCCGGAAATCCATAGAGGGCGAACGACGTGATCGACTGCATGATTTTCTCGATCACGTCGGGCGCGAGTTTTTTTCGCGTCATCGCGGCCCGTAATTTCACGCTCACTTTTTCCATTTCTTTCTGCGAGCGATGAAAACTGAGAGCGCGTCTTAAATCCTCCGCTTCATCTCCGGAAAAATCCGCCACGATCATGGCGATCTTGAGCATCTGCTCCTGGAACAGCGGCACACCTTTGGTCCGTTCTAGAATCGGTCTGAGATCGGTTTCCAAGTCAGGGTGAAAATAACTTTCCTTCTCACGACCGGCGCGGCGCGCCAGATACGGATGCACCATGTCGCCCTGGATTGGCCCAGGTCGAATGATCGCCACTTCGATCACCACATCGTAAAAGCATTTCGGTTTCAGTCGGGGCAAAGTCGCCATCTGCGCCCGGCTCTCGATTTGGAAAACACCGATGGTGTCGGCCTTTTGCATTAACTCGTAAGTAGCGGCGTCGTCCTTTGGAAGCTTAGCGAGATCGATCGAACGACCTCGTTGCTCGCAAAGCTTCAACGCATCCTGCATGACCGACATCATGCCCAAGCCTAACAAGTCCACCTTTACGATGCCGAGATCTTCGCAATCATCCTTGTCCCATTGAGCCACGACCCGGCCGGGCATGGAGGCATTCTCGAGCGGCACGAATTTGCTCAGTCGATTCTGACAAATAATCATGCCGCCGGAATGCTGTCCGAGATGCCGCGGCAAACCATAGATCGCCTCATACAGCCTAACGAATGCTGGCATGCGCGGATGATGTTTCGGCAAACCCGCCCGTTCGATCTGCGACGGCAAATCCATCGTGTGCGGGAAATCGCCGTTCGCGAACAGGTTCGAGAAACGATCGAGAATGCTCGGCGAAAAATTTAGCGCCTTACCGATTTCGCGCGCCGCGCTACGGCTGCGGTAAGTGATCACGTTCGCAGTCATGGCCGCGCCGTGTTTGCCGTACCGCCGATAAACTTCCTGAATGACGCTTTCGCGCCGATCGCCACTCGGCAAATCGAGATCGATATCCGGCCAACCTTTCCGGCTCTCGGTCAGAAACCGTTCGAAGACGAGTTTGTTTTCCACCGGATCGACCGGTGTGATTCCAAGACAAAAACAGACCGCGCTGTTCGCCGCACTGCCGCGACCTTGCACCATAATGTCGTTGTCCCGGCAAAAATTGACGATGTCCCAAACGATCAGGAAGTAACCGGGAAATTTGAGTCGTCGAATTAGCGACAGCTCGGCTTCGATTTGTTTTCTTACTTGTGGACTGATCGTTTTGTAACGCTTCTTCGCCCCATCCCAGGTCACTTTGTCGAGAAACGAATCCATCGTTTCTCCATCGGGCGCTGGATAGTCGGGGAATTTGTAACCGATATTTTCGAGCGAGAATTCCAAACGCGCTGCTAACCGTTCCGTATTATTGATTGCCTCTGGAAGATCGGGAAAAAGGGCACGCATTTCGGAGTCGCTCTTTAAATGACGCTCCGCGTTTTGGGTGAGTAATTTCCCGGCCGCATCGAGCTGTGTGTGTTCTCGGATGCAGGTGAAAACATCGAGCACTTCGCGGCCGTGCGGCGCGCCGTACTGCACACCATTGGTGGCCAGAAGTGGCAGCCGAAAATGCTGGGCGAGATCAATCAGTGCGCGATTTCGTTGCTCCTCACCGCGCAGGAAATGGCGCTGCAGTTCGACATAAACATTGGTGCTTCCAAACGCGTCGATCAGCGCCTGGCCGTATTCCGCAGCGTTCCGGGGAGTGCACGCTTGTAGCGTGCTGGCGACGGCATTCTGCCGAGCAAATTTTTTTTCAGATAGTGTGTTTTTAGAAAAAGTTTGTGATCGCAAAATGCGATCACCAGCACGCTGCAAGCGTGCGCTCCCCAGCAGAGCTACCAACCCGTTGGAAAATTGCGGAAGTTCCTCCCACCGCACCGCGCACTCGCCTTTCGCTTCGCTGCGCAGATGCGCTTCCGTCAGGAGCGAGCAAAGATTGGCGTAGCCAGTTTGTGACTTTACCAGCACCGGTAAAACGCTGCCGTCTTCCATGGTTAACTCGCAGCCGACGATTGCGCGCACGTTTTTCTCGCATGCTTTTTTCGCAAAACGTTGCGAGCCGTAAACGCCGTTGCGATCGAGCAAGGCCATCGCCGGCAGCTCGAGCTGGCTCGCGACTTCCGCTAGTTCCTCGGGAAAAGATCCACCGCGCAGAAAACTGAACGCACTGCAGGCATGAAGCTCCACGTAAGCCATGACCCGGGCTCAATCGTAAATACCATCGACCTGCCAGCGCCCGTCTTCTTCGTGACAGCGGCACAAAACATCCGGCGCCATCTGCAAATCCCACTCCGTGCGTGTCCAACTTTTTTCGTCCCACCAATTCCCCGAGCTGCGATACGGACCGGCTTCTTGCCGCACCTCGCCTTTCACTTCCGCGCTGCGCAAATGCGCCGGTTTTTTTTCTTCGAGCAAAACTGAAGCGGCGCTGGCCGGGCGAAAGCGCCGCAATGCCATCATCGACGAGCGCGCTGCGGTTTTCGATGACTCGTTAGGCGAAGGTAATTCCCAGGCGAACGGCTCCATCCGAAAAGCATCCGCCCGATGCGTATCTTCCAGCACAGGCGTGCCCACACATTCCACGCCTAACAAACCGACCAGGCGCGCGAGCGTTTCGGAAAGCTGGCCCGGATCGCGCAGAGCGATTTCGAACAGGCTGAATTGTTGCTCTCCCGCCTTGGTCGGTTCGGCTTCGAGCGCGACGGCCACGATCGGCGCGGCCGATTTCAAATTTTCCAAATGCGTCTGCAACATTCGGAAAAGCGTTTCGATGTTCCGGCTCGGCTGCGGAATTTTGAAACAGTGTTCGTAGCTGGTTTTATCGCTGAAAGTGATGCGCAACCGCAGGTCGCGCGCGACCAGGTAGAGCGCGCCGAGTCGGAGCGAGAGCTGCTGCAAAAAACGCCGCAGAATGAAAAGCAACGGCTCGCTGGTTTCGATTTCGTTTTCGAACTCGAACGTTTCGACGAAGGATTCCGGCGGCTGGACCAGCTTCAACAAGCGCCGCGTTTTACCGTTGGCGCGTTCCCACATGCGCACGGCTTCCGGTCCCAGCCGATGACTAAGCTCGGTTTTCTCGAGCGCGGCCAGTTGGCCTAACGAGTGAATTCCCCACTGGTGCAGAATCGCGATGATCCGCTCGATTTCCACGCCGCGATCCACCACGCGTTTCATCGCGGTTGTTTTCACCGGCGTTGCGGCAACAAGCGCGCTTTCGCATCCGCGGAAAGCGAGGAGCTGGCGATCCATGCGCTGGCCCGAGTCGGGTCTGTTTTTAGCCACGTGCTCGCGATCGATTCCACCTGGCTGTTGCGCACGTTTTCGTTACCAATCGTTTCCGCCCATTGCGCCGCGGTTTGCGGATCGGTCGTGACCACACGGCGCGTGTAAGCCGACACCGCTGCGTCGCGCGAAGGTCCGGCGGACAAAGTTCCAAGCCACGCGCCGGCCGCGTACGGATCGCTTTGCGACCAGCGATTCATCAAACTTTCGAAGGCGCGCTCGCGGCTTTTTCCCTCAGGAAAAGAAGCTGCCCACGCGCTCGCGCCTTGCGGATCATCATTCGCCCATTGCCCGGCGATGACGGAGGTCGCGCTGCTTTGCGCTTCACCCGGCGCCATCTGCGCGACCAGTTTCGCGGCTTCGCGCGGATCGGATTCGGCGATGACCGCAGCGATACTCGGCAGCACAATATCGCGCCCGTTGTTCTCGGCCAAACTTCCCACCCAACGCAGCGCGCCTTGCGGATCGTTCCGCGCCCATTGCCGCGCGACGTTATCGAGCAAGGTCGCGCGTCCTTCATCCGCCGATGCGCGCAAAGCAAAATCCGCCGCTGCTTGCGGATCGGCTTCGCTCCATTGCCCGATGATATTGCTGAAAGCGGATTGCCGTCCCGGGCCGGGCGGAAGTTTTTGTGCCCAGGTGACGGCGCTTTGGATATCGGTGTTGGCTAATTGCATCGCGACCGCGCTGGTCGCTTCCTCCTGCATTTTGCCCGCGGGCAATGCGGCCACGTAAGCAGCGGCGCCGAGCGGATCGGTCTGCGCCCAACTCGTTAGGGCGAATCGCAGTGCGGTTCGTTGCGCATCGGTCGCGGGCAATTGCTCGGCCCAGGACAAGGCGGCGCGCGCATCGGTTTGCGCCCATTGCCGCGCGATGTTGCTGACCGATTGATCGCGCACGGAACCGGCCGGCAAATCATTAATGATCGCAGCCGCGCGCTGAGGATCTTTGTTCGCCCAACTGGCGAGAATATTTTGCAGCGCATTGTTCCGGCCCTGGCCGGGCGGCAACGCTTTCGCCCAGGAAAAAGCCGCTTCCGGATCCTGATTCGCCCAACTCGCACCGATCACCTGAATGGCCGCGTCGCGACTTTGTCCTGGCGGAAGTTGGCTGGCGCGTTCCGCCGCCGCCACCGGATCGCTCGCCGTCCACTTGCTGAAAATGGGCCAATAAAGATTCTGGCGATGACGGCCCGCGGGCAAAGTTTCCAAAAAATTCAGCGCGCCTTGCGGATCTTTTTCGGCCAACGCGGAGACGATCGTTTGCATGGCCTGCTCGCGGGCGGGTCCTGGCGGAAGTTGCTGCGCCCAGGCGGTGGCGGCGGCGGTGTCGCGCTCGGCCCAACCGCTGACCACGCTAATGATCGCGCCGTTTCGCGCAGGTCCGGGCGGCAGCGCTTGCGCGTAAGCGATGGCCGCTTGCGGATCGAATTCCGCCCAGCGACCCGCGACTAACGAGACCAACATGCTTTTCTCCTGCGGATTCTGCAGGCCTTCCACGAACGCGAGCACCTCGCGGACATTTTTTGCGTCGATGGAATCGGAGAGCTTGCTGAAGGTGGCGTAAGTGCGGCGGCTGGGCGGACGGCCGAGCGCGCCTTTGATGCGCGCGATGAGATGTTCGCTGGAAGAATCCGGCGCGGTTTCCGTTTCTGGAATCGCTTCGTCCTGCTCGCGAGCGGCCGGCGTGCCCGCAATCATCGGCGCGTTCGCATGCAACGAGGGCGCGGCAGAATTATTCGTGGTGACGACGGGTGAAATCGTGGAAACCGGCGCGGTGTAATGACCGATGGCGATGCCGGCGCCCAGCGCGGGAACTGCCAGGATGAGCGGCCAAAGAAAACGTTTCACGTCCTTCATATTAAACTCGAATGGTTGATATGTTCAAGTGAGCGTAACGAAGTCGGCGTTGATTTTTTTTGCCGATCGCGCTTCGCCCGCCCGTTCAGATCACTTTGACCGGGCAACGCGGCAGCGCGTTTAAAAAGGAACGGCCGTACGGTTTCGTCACGATGCGATTATCCAGCACGACCACGATGCCTTTGTCGCTTCGCGTCCGAATCAAGCGCCCGACACCCTGGCGAAATTTCAGGATCGCTTCCGGCAACGAATATTCCGTGAACGGATCGCCCCCGCGTTCCTGGATTAATTCCAGCTTCGCCTCGATCAGCGGATGATCCGGCACCGCGAAGGGCAGCCGCGTGATGATGACATTGGAAAGCGCGTCGCCCGGCACATCGACGCCCATCCAAAAACTGTCGGTCCCGAAGAGCACGCTGCGCTCGGTCGTCTTGAATTGCTCGAGCAACTTTCCGCGCGGCGCGCCCTGCCCTTGGACGAAAAGATTCAGACGTTTGCTGGCGAAGAACGACTGCATTTCATCGGCGAGCTGCTGCATCCCGCGATAGCTCGTGAAAAGCACGAAGGCGCGCCCGTTCGTTTCCTCGACAAAATGGCCAACCCATTCCGCGAGCGCTTTGTTGTAACGCGCATCGCGCGGGTCCGGCATCTTTTGCACGACGAACAATTTCATCTGCGCCTGAAAATCGAACGGGCTCCCGAGTTGCAACGGCTCCGCTTCCATTGCGCCAACGCGCCGGCGAAAATATGCGAGGTCGCGCTGCCCGACCGCGAGCGTCGCGCTGGTCATGACCGAGCTGCAGTTCTCGCGAAAAATCATTCGCCGCAAAACCGGCGCGATATCGATCGGCGCGGCATTGATCGAGAAAAACTGCGCCGTTTTTCCGGTGCGTTCGATCCAGTAAACGTGCCCCTCCGCGCTCTGCTCGAGGAAAACCATGATGCCGGCGCGCGCATCGCGAATGCGCCGACCGAGTTCCTGCAGCTCGGCTTTGAGGAATTCGTCGTCGTTCCGTTTCACCACTTCCATGATCCGCACCTGCAAGCCGGCCAGTCGCGCGCTGATCGTATCCGGCACGATGTCGGGTTGACGCACGCGGACTTCGCGGCCTTTTCGGAAATCGGCGCGTTCGCCTAACGAGTTAAAAAATTTATCGACCTCATCCGCCAATTCCGCCGCCAGCGTCACGCCGGCGGCATCGCGCGTGGCCGTGAAAAGCCCTTTGCGGGTGCGCGCGTTGTAGAGGCGTTGAATGGTCGCGCGCAATCCGTATTGCGAAATGCTGATGCCGATCTGCCGCGATGCGACTTGCTCGATGGTGTGCGCTTCGTCGAAAATGATGAAGTCGTTAGGGAAAAGATAGCCGCTCTCGCGTTCGCTCTGTTCCGCTTCCGTGCCGAGGAGCATGAAGAGGAGGGTGTGATTGACCACGATCACATCCGCGGCCAGCAGCCGTTTGCGCGCCTGCTGGAAAAAACAATTGCTCGTCTGCCCGCAAGTCTTGCTCGTGCAAAGATGCGCTTCGCTGCAAACCTGCGCCCAGACTTTCGTATCCGGCTCGAGCGCGAGATCGCTCAACGAACCATCGGTCGTGCGTTGCGCCCATTCCGCGATGCGTTCCAACTCCGCTTGCTCAGAGCTGGTGAAAAGTTCGGTCGCCTGTTGCAGCGCTCGCTCCAGGCGACGCGGGCAAAGATAATTCTGTCGGCCTTTCATGAGCGCGGCCTCGAATTCTACTGGCAGAATTTTTTTCAGAATCGGAATGTCTTTATAAAGCAACTGCTCCTGCAAATTGATCGTGTGCGTGGAGATGATCGCTTTCTTCGATTGCTCGATCGCGTGCAGAATTGCCGGCACCAGATAGGCGATCGATTTGCCGACGCCGGTCCCCGCTTCCACGACCAGGTGTTGCTCCTGCTCGAGCGTCTGCGCGACCGCCACCGCCATCTCCTGCTGCTCGGCCCGGTATTCGAAATTTTTCGCTTTCGCGAGCAATCCGCTCTCCGAGAAAACGTCGCGAACGCGCTCGACGAAATCGCTCCCGAGAGTTTCGCGCAACGCAATCATTTCCCCAGCGAAGCAGCCGAGCCGGCGCTTCCGATTTTGCTTCGCTCGCACAACGCGCGAGAGTGCTCTCCATTCCGCGCCGGACCGCTCGCGCGGCTGAGAAAATGCTCGAATCGCATCGCTAATTTTCGCCGTGAAACTGCTCGACCGCTACGTGCTGCAAAATTTTCTGCGCGCATATCTTTATTGCATCGCTGCCTTCATCTCCGTCTGGCTCATCTTCGATATCAGCGACAACATCTCCACTTTTCTGGACGATCGAATCTCGCTCTGGCTGGTCACGCAGTACTATCTCACGCAGATCCCGCAAATCCTTGTCATTCTTCTGCCGGTCTCGCTCATGCTCGGCCTTTTGTTTTGCCTGACTCGCATGTCGCGCTCGAACGAGATCGTTTCAATGTTGACCGCCGGCATCAGTTTGCCGCGTTTGCTCGTACCGCTTTTCATCATGGGGCTGGTCACGGTCGCGGCCAGCGGCGCGCTTAATTACGCGCTCGCGCCGCATGCCGAGCACGCGCGCAAAACTTTTTTCGAAGACGTGCGCGAAGAGCGCGAAGGCGGAGTTATCGGACAAATTTTTCGTAATCGTTCCGAGGATCGCACCTGGTTCATCCAACGTTTTCGTCCGGACCGAAACCAATTTGTCACCGTGCAGGTGCTGCAACAGGATCAGCGCGATAACATCGTGAAAAATTATCTGGCCGAGCGCGCATTCCATCATCCGGAAATTCCGGCTTGGGAATTGCGCGGCGCAAAAGTGGTCAGCTACGACCAAACCGGCAACATCACGAAAGAAGAAATGATCGACTCGCTCATGATGCCGGAATGGAGCGAAACGCCATTCCGTCTCGCCAGCTCAAACATGCGCGCGGAATTTCTCAGCCTGCCCGAGTTGCGCGCTTATCTGCATTTTAATTCCGATTTCCCGCACAGCTTGCTCGCGCCTTTCGCGACGCATTTTCAATATCGGATCGCGCTGCCCTGGACTTGCATGGTCGTCGTTCTTTTGGCCGCGCCGCTCGCCATCGGTTTTTCGCGCGGCGGCGTTTTGTCCAGTGTCGCGCTCGCGATTGGTTTGGTTTTCGCGATGAATTTTCTCACGCATCTGTTTCTCGCGCTTGGCGAAGGCGATCGCATCCCGGCCTGGGCTGCGGCTTGGACACCAAATATTTTATTCGCGACCATCGGCCTCTTCCTTCTTTATCTGCGCTCAACGAATCGCGAAGCGCGCAGCTTGAATCCATTCTCGGCCCGGCCGATTCCCGCCCGATGAATCCGCTCGCTAACGACTGGCCGATCAAGCATCGCGCGGATGTTTGCGCGGCAACCAATCGACCGTTTCTCGATGGCGAACAATTTTACACGCTGCTCTTTCGCGAAGGAAACGGTTATCGCCGCGAGGATCTAAGCGAAGAAGCCTGGAGCGCGCGCAATGAAAACATCCGGCCGTTCTCGTTTTGGAAAACGCGCTACGAACCGCCGCCGGCGAAACCGCCCGAACCGCTCGCGAAAGAAAACGCCGAGGAACTTTTGCGGCGTTTGTTGAGCGAGAATGCGCAATCGAATGCGTGCTCCGTGCTGGCCGCGATGCTGGAACGCAAACGTGTCTTGAAGCAGATCAAAACCGAAACGACGGAAAGCGGCCCGGTCTTGATTTACGAGCACGCGAAAAATGGCGACGTTTTTATCGTGCCCGATGCGCAACTACGTCTCGACGAACTCGAGTCGGTGCAAAGCGAAGTATCGAATTTGTTGAAGGGCGCGAGCGAATGATTCACGCGCTCTCCTGGTTTAAAGACGGAAATTTTCCGCTTTATCTCGCGCCGATGGCCGGCGTCTCGGATAAAATTTTTCGGCAACTTTGCAAAGAGCGCGGCGCGGATGTGCTCGTCACGGAATTCGTTTCCGCCGAAGGCGTTTTCCGTCGCAACGCGCGCACGCGTGAGTATCTCGACTTCGATGAATGCGAGCGGCCGATCGGTGTGCAACTCTTCGGCGGCGACGCCGCGCACATGGCGGAAGCGGCGCGACACGTCGTTGATTGGGTGCGGCCGGATTTCATCGATCTAAATTTTGGTTGCCCGGTCAACAAAGTGGTCGCGAAGAATGGCGGCTCCGCCTTGCTCAAAGATTGCCCGGCTCTCGCGGCTGTGACGCAAGCAGTCGTTAGGGCAGTCGCGCCCATTCCGGTGACTGCGAAGATTCGTATCGGCTGGGACGACAACTCCATCAACGCGGTCAACGTTGCGCGTATCCTGGAAGATTTGGGCGTCGCCGCCATCGCGGTGCACGGACGCACGCGCGCGCAAAGTTATTCCGGCGCGGCGAATTGGAATGTCATCGGCCAAGTGGCAAGCGCGGTCAGCATTCCCGTTATCGGAAACGGCGATATCACTGGCGCGGCAGATGTCGTTAGGCGACGCGCCGAAACTGGCATTGCCGGTGTGATGATTGGCCGCGCCGCCATGAGCGCGCCGTGGATTTTCGATCAAATCAAACACGAGCTCGCGACCGGCGAATTGCTACCTCCGCCCGATCTCGCCGAACGCTGGGCTTTGATTCGCAGGCATTGCCAGCTCGCGGTCGAGGAATGGCAAAATGAAGACCAGGCCATGCGCTCAATGCGCGCGCGACTGATGGCTTACTCGAAAGGATTTCCCAATAGCAAAGCCTTGCGCGAAAAATTTCAGCACGTTGCTTCGCTGGCCGAGATCGATTCAATCGCCGCAGAACATCTCGGATCATTCGCAGACGAAGCGCTTCTGCGATAAACTCATCTCGTGTCGCCTAACGAATCCGCGCCCGCGGGAATCAATTACAAGATCGGCAATGAAAAGCTGATCAAGGTCACGGAAAACGCGTCGCGTAAACTGACCGGCCTTTTGCAAAGACAGGGCCGGCCGCAGGGTGCGCTGCGCGTCGCGGTCATCGGCGGCGGTTGCTCTGGGCTGCAATACAAAATGGATTTGGTCGATGGACCGCAGAATCGCGACATCATGGTACAATCCGCCGAAGTGCGCGTGGTGGTCGATCCAAAGAGCGCACTTTTCGTCAGCGGTTCGTTGCTCGATTTCAGCGACGATCTGCAAAAAGGCGGCTTCAAGGTGACGAACCCGAACGCGGTCGCGCATTGTTCCTGCGGCGAAAGTTTCGCTGCATGATCGATTACTTTGCGTTGCTCGATCAACCGCGGCGACCCTGGCTGGACGCGGAAGAATTGAAACAAATCTTCCACGCGAAGACGTTGCGAGCGCATCCCGACGCGCAGGGCACCGGTGCATCCGCCAACGATTCGGCCTTCGCCGATTTGAACGAAGCGTATCAAGTCCTGCGCGATCCGAAGCGTCGGCTGCAACATCTCTTGTCGCTGGCAAACGCAGCGTCGCTTGGGAACGGCGCCGTCCCGATCGACCTCGACGAATTTTTCCCGATCGTCGCCAGCCTAACGAGAGAAGCGGGCGAGCTGCACGGGCGGCTGGCCACGATGAGTAATCTGCTCGCGCGCTCGCTCCTGCGGCCGCGTCTTCTCGAGGTGCAGGAGAAAATCAACCTGACTCTCGAAACGGTCCGCGAGATGCGCGGACAAGCGCTCGTTAGGCTAAAGGAAGTCGACGCGGAAGATTGGAAAGCTTTGCAATTACTCGCCGCTAAATTCGCTTATCTCGATCGCTGGATCGCGGAGCTCGAAGAAAAGCAATTGCAGCTCGCGCTCTAACCACAGTGTTCATTTGAACTTGCGTTCCACTCTCGTTAGGCCAAAATTTTTCCCGTGCTGACAGAGCGACAACAGGAAATTCTCGGATTCATCCAAACCGAGCAGCGCGAAAAAGGCATCACGCCGAGCACGCGCGAAATCCAAAAGCATTTCGGCTTCGCCAGCCAAACCTCGGTCATGCAGTACCTCGCCGTGCTCGAGCGAAAAGGTTTTCTCGATCGCCATGCGCGGAAAGCGCGGGCGCTGATCACGCCGGTACAGAAAGTTCGCATCACCGATATTCCGATTTACGGACAGATTCCCGCGGGCATGGCCACGCTCACGGAACAAACGGTGGAAGGGCACATTTCCCTCGACGCTCGAACCGCGAATGTCTCGAAAAATGCGCCCACTTTCGCGTTGCGCGTGCGCGGTGATTCCATGATCGACGCGCACATTCTCGATGGCGATCTGGTCATTCTGGAAGATCGCAAGGACGTGCAAAATGGCGACATCGTGGCGGCGTTGATTGATGGCGAGACGACTTTGAAACGGTATGTCATGGACCATGGCCGGCCTTATTTGAAAGCGGAGAATCCGCTTTATCCAAACCTGGTGCCGGCGCGTGAATTGCGGGTTCAGGGCGTAATGGTTTCGCTGGTGCGAAAGCAAAACACCATTCCGCGTCGGAAACGCCAATAATGTTCGTTTGAACATTTCTCCTGCTTCTGCCATCATTCGGCCATGGCGGCCAGCAGCAAGATTGTCGATCTGCGCCATCTTCTGGCCGCACGTTTCCCCCAAGCACCGATCGCTCCCCCGGCGCTGCTTCCCACCGGTTTGCGCGTCCTTGATGCTGCCATCGGCGGCGGATTACCCAAGGGCGCGATCACGGAGTTGAGCAGTCCGCAACTCAGTGCGGGCAGCGCGAGCGTGATTCATCGTCTTCTCGCGGCTGCGCAGACCGAGCGATATTTTCTCGCGCTTATCGATGGACGGGATTCTTTCGATCCGCAGTCGCTGACCAATGCGCGTTTGCGCCATTTGCTTTGGATACGTTGCGACAAAACATGCGACGCGGTTAAAGCCGCCGATTTGCTTTTGCGCGACGGCAATTTTCCTCTCGTGATTCTCGATCTGGTTTTGAATGCGGCAGACGAGTTGCGCAAAATTCCGCAAACGAATTGGTATCGTTTACAACGATTGGTCGAGCCTGCGTCGACCGCCTTTCTCGTTCTGACGCGCCGCAGCATCATTCAAAGCGCGCAGATCAAACTCGTGCTCGAAAACGAATGGCGGCTCTCCGATTTGCCAGAGGAAAACGATCTCGCGCAGCTCCATTTTCGAGTGCAACGAATGCAAGGCGGGCGGCAGGAAATGCTCGGAGTCGGCTGATGTTCGCGACCATTTATCTGCCGAATTTTTATCTGCAGGCCGCGCTCCGCCATCAGCCTGAACTGGTCGCGACGCCAGTCGGTTTGATCGATGATCAGGAAACGAAAGCGGTCCTCGTGCAACTCAATCGCGCGGCTGAAGAGGCCGGCGTGCGCTGCGGAATGACACCGAGCCAGGGACTGGCGCGCTCTTTGTCGCTAGTCGTAAAAACGCGGCTACCCGCGCAGGAAAATTTGCTGAGCGATTTGCTTCTGCAATTCGCTTTTAGCCTCGCGCCTTATGTCGAGGCCACCGCGCCGGGAATCTGCACCGTGGAATTCACTGATCCGCGCCACATCCTCCCAAAGGTGGAACAGGTCATCGAACAATTGCGTGAATCAGAGCTGCATGCGCAGGCGGGAATTGCGCCGACGGCTGACGCCAGTTTTCTCGCGGCGCATCTGGCGAAGTCGGTTTTGCAAATCGAGAAGATCAAAGATTTTCTCGCGCCGCTGCCGATCGAAACACTCAGGCACGCGAGCTTTTAGCGCTCGTTAGGCCAATGCGATTTACCTGCCGACGAACTCCGGATATTTCGCGCGCAACTCTTCCGTCGCATGCTGCGCCTCCGTTTTCTTGCCCGCTTTTTCGTAAGCGATGGCGGCCTTTTGCAAAGCGCGCGGCGTGATCGTCGGGTCGTCGTAAAGCAAGGCCACGCCCATGTAAGCCTTGCCCGCGTCTTCAAAACGTCCGCGCTCCATTTGCACATCGCCGGCCAGCAACCGCGCCTCCGCATTCACTTTGCCCTCCGGCTGCAGGCTCATGATTTCCTCGGCACTTTTCTGCGCGTCCTCCGGCTTGTGCGCGGCAATCTTGGTCGCACCGAGCGCGAGCAACGCTTTCACTTTCGCGGCCGGATCGGTCGCGGTTTGCAGATACTTTTCATAGGAAGCTTCCGCGCCTTCGAACTTCCCGAGCTTCGATTGCGAGTCGGCCAGATAGAATAGAAAATCTCCATTCACATTCGTGAGATCGCCTTTACTTAAAGCGCTCAGATATTTTTCCGCGGCCGGATAATTTTTTTGGTTGTAAGACTCGATGCCGAGCCACTCCAGAATCTCGCCCGGGATTTTCGCATCGGGATCGGCCGCGAGGAATTGATCCACTTCACTTGTTAGGGCGGCGCGGTTCTTCTGGTAGAAATAAGCGGAAACGATCCGCACCGTGGCCGGCGTGAAATATTGTTCCTTGTTCAACTTCCGCGCAGCCTCGAGCGCGGAGATGGCCGTCTTGTAATCGCGCGCTTCGAAGGCGGTTTTGCCGATGTAATAATTGGCCTGAGCGGCCGCAGCGCTTTTCGGGAATTCCTTGAGCAACTGCCGGAACGCGTCCGTCATTCCCTTGGCATTTTCCTGTTGGCCGAGGAGCAACGCCTTCTGTTGCAGAGCGGCTTCGCGTTCTTTCGCGTCGGGGAAATTGCTCAACAGCGTATTCAAATCCGCGATCGCGCCGTCGTAATTTTTCGTCTCCTGATAAGCGAGCGCGCGTTGCGTCAGCGCGGAAGGCGATTGCGCATTGTCGGGAAACGCTTTCAGAAAATAACTAAAGGCGTCGATGATCGGCAGCGGACTTTTCATCTGCACGTAACACCAGCCGAGTTTGTAAGAAGATTCCGCGCGCAACTTCGGCGAAAGTTGCGAGGCACGAAGTTGCTCATAGAGCGGCGCGGCCTCGGCAAAGTTGCCCTGTTTATAAAACGCCTCGGCCTTAAGCAGCTTCGCCTGGTCGGCACGTTCGCCGGTCGGATTCGAAGCGAGATATTGATCGACCTCCGCGACCAACGCGCTCGGATTGGAATTGTAAACATTGATCAAACGCTGATAGCGCGCGTCCTTCGCTTCCTCGCGGCTGGGATATTTCGCGATGACCTGCGCATACAAATTCTCCGCTTCCTTATCGTGGCCGAGCTGTCGTTCGCCATTGGCCGCGAGCAACATCATCTCCGCGCGCAAATCTTCCGGCACCTCGTCCTGACCGCGTTTGTATTCGGCCAGCATGGGCGCGTATTGCCCGGACAAATAATAGAGGCGCAGCAAACCGGTCTCCGCGATTCCGCGCCAGCGGCCGGCTTCCGCAAGCGTGCGTCCCTTTTGCAAAAGCGTGGTCGCTTTTTGCAGCATATTTTTGTCGGGCTTGCCCTTGTCGCCTTGCTGCAAATCGATCGCCACCAAACCGGCGCGCACGGTCGCTTCGGCTTTTAACGCCGGCTTGCTCGTTTCTTCGGCAAGCGATTCGTATTGTTTCAGCGCCTCCGTCTTTCGACCGCGCGCGAGCAAAATGGAACCGGCCGCCATGCGCGCATCTTCGCGATAAGGATTCGGATTTTTCGCGTCGATCACCTGCAGATACAAATTCGCGGCCTCCTCTTTCCGATCGAGATTTTCCAAGCAACGCGCTTCGAAATAGCGCGCGGAAAGCGCCAGCGCAGCCTCCTTCGTTTTAGTCGCGGAACGATGAAAGAGCACGCTCGCGCCGGCGTAATCCTTTTGATTGAAAAGAATTTCAGCGACGCCATAAGCGGCCGGCCCGGCGAAATCGCTCTCACCTTCTTCGTCTAAAATATTTTGGAAGGCGGTGCGCGCGGCGACAGCTTTATTGAGTGCGCGATAACATTGCGCGAGATAAAAGTAAGCGCTCGCGCGGCCGTCGGCCCCGGGATACTGACCGAGAAATTTTTCGTATTCGGGAACGGCGAGATCGTAAAGTTTGCGACCG
>CAXSCV010000034.1:0-32580 GCA_964235895.1 uncultured Chthoniobacterales bacterium | reverse complement strand
AGCGAAGTTGCTGACGCGCGGCAGCGATCGCGCGCTAGCCGAATTGGTTCTGCAGGCAATTCATTTGCAGGTGCAGCGCAAAACGGTCGCGCAACTGGAACACTCGTTAGACGGGGCTGATTACTTTCGAGGATTGCAGCCCGAGCGTGTGGCGAAAGTCGCGGCGATGTTTGCGCTGCCCGATCAGAAAACGCCTAACGAGCGATGAGCAATCCGTGCCGCAAAAGAAAGCCGGCTTTCTCGTTAGACCCTGTGAGGCGGGAACGAGCTTTGCGCGCTGCGTTGGCAGCTTACCAGGCTAACGAGCTAACAGAGGCGGCGACGACGAGCGAGGATGAATTTGTTTGTGATTCTCCGGAGTTAATCGACGCGCGGCAAAAACGCGATACTTGGCAGGTGCATGCGAATTCTTCGAGCTCGACATCTTACGCACGCGAACAAGCGGCAATTTGGACGCGGCGCGTGGCTGAGATCGAGCAAGAGATGAGGCCGATCGACGCGCAAAACATCATTCGCGGTCCGTTCGCGAACGCAGACGAAATAGTCGCTGAGCTCCGCACGATTCGCGAGCAGGTCGGGCACAGCAAGAAGCAGATGGAGATGCTATGAAGATGCGCGCGCTTACACTTTGGCGGCCCTACGCGGAATGGGTCGCATGGGGATGGAAGCCGATCGAGACGCGTCTGCACGATCGCTACTTTTGTTTGGAGGGTGAGCGCATCGCGATTCATGCCGCGAACATTTGGGATGTGGGAGCCATCGCCGGAGCGCGGCGGTGGCTAACGAAAGCGCAGGTCGAACAGACCGCGGCTTTGTATGGAACGCCCGGCGGCATGGTCCTTTGCACGGCGTTCGTCTACCGCTGCGATCTCACAAAGCCGAGCGACGCGAAGAAGGCTCTGATCGAATGCGAGACGCCGCGGTTTGGTTTGTGGCTGCGCAATGTGAACCTCGTTAGGCCGCCGCTTCGCATTCGAGGACGTCAGGGGATTTGGAAGGTGGAGCTGCCGTGACGCGCCAAGAATTTCATGCGCTCGCGCTGGAGATCGAGGATGCGTTTTTCGCCGCGCATCTGAAGGAATCCGAACTGCGCGTGGCGCGTTTGATTGTGAAGCTTTCCCTCCGATCGGAGCGCACGACGACGCCGCAATTGCGGCAGAAAGATTTCGCAGAGTTTGCCGGCATTCGCGAGACGCATATCGCGGAGACGATCGGCTGGTTGTTAGGCAAGAAGGTGATCGAGTTGGAAGCTCCGAATGTTTATCGGCCCAATCCTCAGATCGAATCCTGGCTGGTAAAGGAACGTGTCACGGCCGCGGCAAAAGTCCGCGAAGCTGAGCTGCTGCGTTCCTCGCCCGAGTTGTTCGGGCAATCGGAAATCCGCGCGGGCGATCCACGCGTGGCATTGCCCGATGCGCAAATCGCGGTGGCGGCGGAAGCGGTAAAACTTCCGAAATTCGGAAGTCTGACTTCCGAAATCCGTAAGTCGGAAAGTTCCGAAATTCGGAAGTCGCACGAGACGCGCGTACACGCGCGTGCGCGACATGATCATGAAAGCTCTGCTTCGCAGAGCATGTTACATGATCATGTTCATGCGCCGGTTGGCGTCTCGGAAGAAGAGCTGAAGCCGGCTGAACGCGATTTGCTCGAGCAGATCGAAGAACTGACCGCAGCTGAGGGAAAGACGGAACACTTCGCAACGACCTGGCGAATGCGCGTGCGCGAATCGCCGATCGCGGCGTTCCAGGCAATCGGGGAAACGCGGACGATGAAACGGGAAGGCCGAATCAAGCGCACGGTGGGCGGGGCGCTGAATTGGCATTTCAAGAATTTTCAGGCCGGCGCGCGCAACCTCGCTCGAAAGGTGCATCTGCTTTTTTGCTGATGCCGAATCGGTTCGCGGAGATTAAAGAACGGCTGCAAAATCTTTCTGCGGTTGTAGATAACGCCGCATGCGTGCTGCGGCGCACGACCTAAATAATCTTCTGACGGTGATCAACGGCTTGTGCGAATTGGCCAAGCGTGACATCGGCCTCGGATATCTCGAAAAGGCGATCGAGCGGCTGAGTTGCGCCGTCGAGGTCTCAAACAAATGCGGAGAAATTGTTCATCGGACGTTCTTCGCGCAGTCGTCGCAGATGAAGACGGGCGAGTTCGAATTGAACAATCTCGTTCGTACGATCGCGCGCCAGGTCGAGAGCCAGATGGCAGAACGATCGATCGAAGTGAGGGGTGATCTGACGGCGGAGCCGATCTGCATCAAAGGCGACGAGCTGATGATACAGCGCGCGATTTTTAATCTGTGTTTGAATGCTCGTGATGCGATCGGGACGCGTGGCTCGATCCTGGTGAAAACGCGCGAGATCGAGCATGGATGGGCGATGCTGGAAGTCTCCGACACAGGCTGCGGGATGAGCGCGGAAATGCTCGGGACAATGTGGTCCCGGGAGTCTGCCGGCGAGCACGGTCACGGTCTCGGAATTGTAAAGCGCGCGATCGAGGAGATAACCGGACTAATCGATGTGGTGAGCGAAGAGGGAAGGGGAACGATTTTTCGGATCATGCTTCGCACGTCGTCATGCGCTGGCATGAAAGCGGCTTAGGAGAATTTCGTCCGAGCGGAAGTTCTATCCCTCCGCTCGGAAAACCTCCTGAACGAAAAACAATCTGATTGGACGGCTCATCAAGCGTATGTCGCGGCTTATGAGGAAATGCTGGCGAGCAAATCGCCGGACGAACTGGCAACACTGAAAGAGCTAGGGCTCGATAAGCCTGTCGCCTGGGACTTGGGAATCGGATCGCCGCGGAGATTTGGCGACGACGATCAAGACCGGAATCCGGCCGACGATGTCATCGACATGACGCCGGTGTTATCCGAACCGGTGCGGCCGGACCAACTCCAAATCATCGCGGATCATTTCTCGCGCGCTCTCGTGTGGGCGAGCGAAGCCAAGACGCTGATCGATATGGGGTGGCGATTGGCAACGATGATCGCGGTGATGCGGCCGGCGTTGCTCCAAGGTCTCGATCTAGAAGTTAGATTGGAGTTACGCCGCGGCTTGAAGCGCGCGCTCGCTGACGCCAATCCCGCTGAAGTCGGCGAACACTATCGCGGACAGCTTGAGTGGTGTCGCAAGTGTTCGAGCATATCGCAATTAGGCATGCGAGGGTTTGCCATGCTTTACGTGTTGCGTCGCGATCTGCTCGGGTCACTCGGCACCAACGCCGCGATCGCTGCGCTTCAGAACAAGACTCGTCAGGCGTTCAATCGAGTGGTGCAGAACTACCGTGATGCACATCACGGCTTCCGTAATGGTGTAATGCGCTCGGAGCTCACACGCACGCGATGCCGCATCGCTCAGCTAAAGCGACGGCCGCGCAAGGCGGTCGTGGCTTCAGGTAAAGTTCACCCATCGCTCGCGGGCGACCGCACCTTCGCTCGGCCAAGGCACGCCCCCCACTAAGGAATCTCTTCGAAAACCCCAATTTTTAGCCGTTTCCAATACCCTCGTCGTTTCTTTACGTATGGTTCAAAAAGCTTGTTCCCATGAAAACAACTAAGCTGCAGCGTTTCGTCGCGCGGACCATTCGCCGATCGCAGATCAAGAACGCGAAATACAATCCGCGGCTGATCAAGCCCGCCAACCGCGCGAAGTTGAACCAGTCCTTAGACGATCACGGCCTCGTCACGACGCTCGTTTGGAACAAGCGCACCGGAAATCTCGTCGGCGGCCATAAACGCCTGGAGAAAATCGACGCCGCCGAGGGCAACGATTCGTACGCGCTCACCGTCGCGGAGATCGACGTCGACGGGGCGCGCGAGAAGGCGCTCAACATCGTCCTGAACAACACGAACGCGCAGGGCGAATATGACGACAAGTTGTTGTCGCAGTTGCTTGCAGAACTGGAAGCCGCCGGCGCGCTCGAGCTGAGCGGATTCAGCAGCGACGACCTGGAGAAACTCGCGCGCGAGACCACCGCGATCGACGAGGCGCAATTCCCCATCACTGCCAAGTTGAATGAAGGCTACGACTACGTGCTGATTATGACCGACAACGACAGCGACTTCGCCTTTCTGCAGACGCTCTGCGGCGTGGTCACCGAACGATCGTACAAGAAAACCGGCATCGGCCTCGGCCGCGCCATTCCCTTCAAGCGGTTCCTGAAAGCGATCCATGAAAATCGTCATTCCCTCGATGTCCAGGGCGGACACCATGACCACGCACCGGCTGCTGCCGAGCGCAGTGGTGTGCGTCCCGGCAAGTCAACGCTCTAGTTACGCGAAAGTCGCCGCCGGCCGCGTCCTCACGCATCCGGATTCCGTCAAAGGTTTAACTCCGAAGTTGAATTGGATCTTCGACAACATCGAAGACGACGAAGCGATCGTGTTTGTCGATGATGATATCGCGAGCGTCCAACGCTGCTTCACTGAGCCAGGCGAAGACTCGACCATTCGGGATCCGGAGCTTATCGAAGCGATCATCCGCAACACTTACATTCTCGCGCGCGACCTCGGCGCTTACTACTTCGGCTGGGAAGCGAGCAACGGCGCGCTTCGTTACTACACCGGCCTGAAGCCGATCATGCTCACCGGTTACATCAACGGATGCGCCATGGGCTTTCGCACCGGACACGGATTGCGTTTCGATCCGCGCATCGTAGCGAAGAATGACTTCGACATCGCCGCGATGAACGCCTACCGCCATCGCGTCGCGTTGAAAAACGTCCGCTACACCTTCTGCCAACGCGAAACCTTCAAAGGTAAAGGTGGCCAGGCTGCATTTCGCACCTCGCAGACGGAACGAAACGACGTCGGGCTCCTTCAGAAAAAATGGGGCGACGTCTTCAACTTCGGCGGTCATTCCGGAACACGAAAACGCGATTATGCCGGCGTGCAAAAGATCACTTTCAAAGTTCCCTACTGAAGTTTCGATTTAGGGAAAGTCTTCACCCACCACATACTCGCCGGGCGGGTAAGCCCATGTCGACCTTATCGTTTCAACTAATCGCACGATTTCTTCAGAGCATCGCGAACGCTGTAAATCGCAAAGAGCCACGAAGTTCGTTAGAAATCCGATCGGAAGGTCGGGCAAGAGCACGGAAGCGTCACAGGATCGTAACTCGTCTCCCAAAGTCAGCTTTACCTCATATGTTTGCGCTGCATCGTCGTCATCATGCTTAAAGTGCTGGGCCGCTGTAACGTCAGAATGCGCGTAAATTTGGTCACGAACAATGATAGCGGTCCCGTGAGTCTGATACATATCGAGACTTTTGAAGTCATTAAATGACTGGTCTAACGGCATCAACCCATCACTCTTAAAAAAGTTCTTAGCGTACGTTATAATGATCCCGGCCACTTTCGGGCTGTAGGTCAAATTATCCGTTTGGAGATTTCCCCTCATCAGTTCTCCGGCGAGCGTTGCGGCTTGCTTGAACATTACGGAAGCGATGCAAAGTCGCTTTAGTTGATTGGTTAATTTTCTTTTTCGGCCTCTCATCACGTAATTTTCGAACGCGAACCTGATTTTGGCTCGACTAACGTGCGCGCGTCCATCATGATTTGCGCCCAACAACCAACCGGGAAAGCGAACCCGTAAAAATCCGCGCCATGCAAAATGAATCGAGCAGCACTCAAGCTGCCGGACCAGCTCCTGGTCCGGTATTTCCGCCAAGGCACCATCGACGACGTGAAGCGCGTTGTTGAAGACAAGAAAACGCGCGACCTCGCTGTCACTCTCAACAGCGGCAGCATCGAGAAATGGAAATACCTGGCCGATCTCGGCTGGATTCCTGATGGGGCGTAAGCCACACTCGCGCGCGATGAGCGCGCAAAATGCAAAAGATAAAGCCGACGAAATCGTCGCTCATCTTGTTAAGACGTTTGGAATCTCAGTCGCGGACAAAGGAAGGAAGTTTCAACTCGTCAGCTTTGGATCGGAAGATCAGTGCCGTTTTTTTTATCCACAACGCGCACTGAAATTCCATCAGCAGATCACGACTTATATTTCGCGATCTCTGCGCGCCAGATTCGGACTCAAGATTCAACGAATCGAGATCAGCATCGATGATTACCATCTCTCAGCTCGGCAGCGTCCCGCCGTAATCATTAGCCAGGATGCGTCTCCTCCGACGTTTCACGCCCGCGATTACGCCGAGGGCGGAATGAAGTTTCTGGAGGAGCGGGGCACAGCGGCGGCTTAGGCATCGGCCTTGCCAACGTGTGGAAAATTTTCTGCACGATTGGTTTTTCGCGACGTCACGAAGTGCGGCTGCGAAATTCTTCTCATGCAGAGAGAAGAGCAGCCGACGTTCGAGCAAGTAATCAGCCTCATCACGCCAATCGTGGTGAACGGTGAGCGACGTTATCTCGTCGCCGGCCGCGCCGGTTATTACACGAAACCGAAGTTTGCGCAGGTAGCTGCGCGAGAACTCCTCTCTCGGCCTAACAAGTAAACCAAAAACGGAAGAGCCAACCGACCAAACGGGCACAAGACAAAATGAAAAATCCAATCAGCAAAATCCGCTCTGCCGGATTCACTAAAGTCAATCAGCTCGTCCGCGCGGCCGCGCACTTAAAGGAACTGAAGCCGGGCTTTGCCGAGTGGCAGGCCGGCGAAATCTACGTCTGCAAAAAGACGGCGACTTATCGTTATCGCTTCGGCGATCTTAGTAAGTCAGTCACGCCTTGGAGCGCGACGGCCGAGAAGCTATTCAGCTCGCCGGCCGCGTTCGCTTTCGCGGCTATGGTGCTCGCGCCGGAATCTCGCCAGTCCATCACCCAGGAATCGCCGCAGACGGCGACGCCGGCGGAACGTGTGAACGTCATTCAACTCGCGCAAGCCGCCTAACAAGTCATGCGCACACTTACTGTTTCAAAATTGTTCCGGCCGCTGAAATGGCGCACGCAGTTCGTTCCGTTCATCCGAGTCAGCGGCAACTGGCTCGCTCTCGCAGGATTCAATCCCGGCGAGAAGGTCACGGTGCGCGTCGAAAACGGCGCGCTCATCATCGAGCCGCATCGTGAAGGAGGCGCATCGTGATCGCGCTCAATCTTCCACTGATCGGCCCGGCCGTCTCGACTCTCGAGGCGGCGCGGGCGCTCGGTCGACAACGCGATCGCCTGGCGATTCTTCTCGAGGGCAATCCGGGCGTCGGGAAATCGCACGTGCTCGACATCCTCGCGCGGGAGCTCACCGGCTCCGAGTTCGCCGTCGAACAGGTGAACGGCCAGTCGTTAGGCATCGAGCTTGTCCGCGGCTGGCGCGATCGTGCCGGCTACGGAAATCTCTTCAGCGATTGGACGGTCAAACGCATCGACGAGCTCGATCTCGCCAGCGCCAGCGCGACCGCCGAGTTGCTCACTTATCTCGACTACCTCAAGCCGCGTGTCGCCATCCTCGCGACCACGAACGATTACGGAAAACTCCGTGCCCAAAGCAAAGGCCGCCTCGAGACGCGCTTCGTTCGTTTCCGCGTCGACCCTCCCTCGATCGAAGACGCGACCGCGTATTTGCGATCGCAATTTAAATTGCCCGCGCTGATTGCGAAGGAAATCGCGAAGGGCGCAGTGCCCGACGGCTGTCTTCCGAGCGAAGGGGTAAACATGCGCGCCTGCGTCGAAGACGCCCGCGGTTACATCGCGGCGCGCGTCGTGGCGGCGAACACTTCGCTGAAGGTGGTGAAGTGATGACCTTCTCGGAACTCCACACGCCCGGCGGTTACAAAATTGGCGAAGTGTCGAGCGCCATGCAGAAGTGCATCCGCCGTGGCTCGGAAGAGCAAGCGCTCTTCTGGGCCACGGAGCTCGATCTCGCGGGTTATCCTGAGTACGTCTTCAAACGTCTCAGAATCATCGCGAGCGAAGACGTGGGCCTTGGAGACAATATGGCCGCGATCGCTGTCCAGACGCTGTATCAGAACTGGCTAGCGCAACGGAAAAAGAAGGATGAGAAGCACGGCCCGGAGCGCCTCTTTCTCGTGCACGCAGTGCTAATTCTCAGCCGTGCTCCGAAGTCTCGCACAGTCGATCACGCTCTTATCGCCATGTATGAAGCGCCCAGGCCTGTGCGAAGCATTCCTGACTTCGCCCTGGATAAGCACACCGCGGCCGGCCGCAAACTCCGCCGCGCTTGGAAACACTTCTGGGAACACGGAGCCAGGCTGGAAAACAAAGCGCAGCTAGACGACCCATACGAAGCGATCGCCCGCGCCACGCGCATCGATCGGCAACAGGAATTAGAGTTATGATCACGCGCGAATGCGAAAAGAAGAGGCGCTAGAGCTTTGACACCCGCGGTCGAGCGTGAAGCTCACGCCGGAAGATCTGTGCAAACTGCAGACCAAGCAGGTTGCCAACATCATCCGCAAGCTAGGTGAGGGGAAAACCCTCACCGCACGCGAGCAGCAAATTCTCGATCAGGAAAGCGCCGCCGGCGCGGCTCCGGGGACAACCGGAAACAGCCCGCAAACGAGCAGCGCTTTCGTCGGCACTCAGGAAGAGCTGGCCGACCTCTGCGATGTCGATCGCAAGACGATCGGCAACGTCATTCGCAAATATCCGAAGCTGCTTCCCGGGAAAAAGCGCGGGGCGGAAAGTGACGGCCGTTACAATGTCGAAGCTTGGAAAACACTGCTCGTTAGTCTCGGCATCCAGGGCCGCGGCCTTAACAACCCAGACCTCGACGATGAGCGCGCCATCCGCCTCGATCTGCTGAAAATCGAGCGCGACCAGAAGCAGTTCAATCTCGACAAAGCCCGCGAATCGATGCTCGCGCTGGCGCAATTCGAAGCCGCGCTCGCGCGCACCAAAGCCGCCTTCCTCGCGGCCGTGAATGCCTTCGGTCCACGCGTGAACGAACAGCTCGAAGGGCTCGACTTCAACGATCGCGCGGCCGTCCTGGAGAACGAAGCCGACCTGCTGCGAAAGACGCTCGCCACCTGCGATTATCTCGCGCTCGAGAAAGAAGAAGATGGCGGGTCGCGCCGATGGCCAGCCGCCGCTGAAAGTTTCGGCCAAAGTCTTCAGCCTTTTTCACGGCGTCATCTCTGCGGTCCTCACTCCGCAGCCGCGGCAGACCATGCCCGATTGGGCGGATGAAAACGTCATCGTTCCCGACATCGTCGGCAGTCCGTATCCGGGCCCGCTTAATTCTAACCGGCTGCCGATGTGGCGCGGTCTCTTGCATCGCCTCGAGCTCCGCCGCGTTCGCTTTTTCAATCTCTGCAAAAGCGCCCGCACCGGTGGCTCGCTTTTTCTCGGCATCGTTCCGGTCCTGCACAAGATCGCCACCCGTCCCGGTCCGATCCTCTGGCTGGATCCGACAACGAAAACCGCGCGTCGGCTTTCGCGTCAGGAACTGCAGCCATTCATCCGCGCCTGCAAAGCCACGAACGAGCTGCGCATTCGCGATCGGAAATCTTGGACCACCCTCGAGATGATTTTCAAGACGTGCACGTTCGGCGTCGTCGGCGCTGGCAGCGTGGCCGATCTCGGCGGCCGCCAGGGCGAAATGATCGTGGTGAACGAGAAGGACAAAATTCCCGCGCAATCGCGTGCGGAAGCTCCGCCCGGAATGCTCGTGCAGGTCCGCTCGAAACTTTTTCGACGAACTCGCAAGATCATCAGCAACTCGACGCCGACCGTCGAGAGCGCGGAAACGTGGGGCGACTTTCTCGCCGGCTCGCAACTCTACGGATATCTGCCGTGTCCCGAATGCGGTGGTTATCAGCCGCTGACTTTTTTTAAGGAACCCGAACAGCCCGACAAGTGGATGCGCGTCGACGCCGACGATCCGATTTTGATCGGTCACGAAATTGAGCGCGCCAATCGTGAAGGCGTCGAGTTGACGGCCGACACGCAGCGAACCGACGAGCTCGTCGTTAAGAAAGCGAAAGACGAAGTCGGCGGTTATCTAATCAAGGGCATTCCGCAGACCGGCCGCGTTTGGTGGCCACCGGAACTGCAGGACAAAAAAACCAAGGTCTGGAATTACGACGAAGTCGAACGCCAGGCGCGCTACGAGTGCGCTTTCTGCGAAGCGAAAATCGACTTCGGAAAAAAGCTCAACTGGATGAATGCGCGCTACGCGCTGCGCTCGCACAATCCGAAAGCGCCGGCCGACACTGAGAGCGCCCACATCTGGGCGGCGTATTCGCCGATGGATCTCGGCCTCGGAGGTCTCGCCAAAAAATATTTGCTCTCGTTAGGCAACATCGCGCGCATGCACGATTGCTATAACTCCGACTGGGGCCGGCCCTTCGAGCGCACGCCCACGCGCATCACGCGCAAATCGATCGAAGCGCTGCAGCAACGCACGCCCGTTAAATACGAACGCGCGCATCCGCTCGATCCCGAGGATCCGCTCAAGCTTCCGGTGCGGCCGTGCTTCCTCACGATGGAGGTCGACGTCCAGCAAACCGAGTATTGGTGGACCGTCTGGGCTCACGCCGTCGATGGCGCGATGTGGCTGCTCGCCTGGGGACAGTGTGTCAGCGATTTGGAGTTGAACGCGATCACCGCGCGCGAGTGGACTTACGAATTCGGCGACGGCTCGCCTAACGAGACGCACAAGTTTTACCAAGGCCTGAAGGATTCCGGTTACAAAGCGAAACGGCAGAACGGCGTTTATCGCTTCGTGCACGAAAACGCCGATTGGATGGCTAGCAAAGGCGGCAAACTGCAGGCCGGAAAAGAGAAGCCGATTTTCGAAACGACCATCGCGTTTAACTACGACGGCCAGGAAGTGGACATTCCCTACATCCACTATTCAGACGACCAAATGAAGGAGCACCTGTATCGCTTCGTCATCAAGGAACGGCAGCACGCTCGCTATTTGCCGCAGAACCTCGATGATCTTTTCCTCGAGCAAGTCACCAGCGAATATCTCGCGGCGCTCAAGATGCCCGACGGCCGCACCGCCTACGAATGGCGCGTCGGCGTGGACCCACACTTAGGCGATTGCTGGAAGATGGCGGAAGTCTTCCATTTCATCTTCAGTCCGGAGATTCTTGAGCAGAAACGCGCCAAGCAGGACGAAGAGCGGGCGTGTACCATAGTAATCGTCTAGTTCGTTTTCCTGCGAAAACGCACTCGACGGGGAGTAAACTCGGAAGGCTATATTGCCACGTGTTGATTTTTGCATTGGTGGCCGGGATTGCTCCAAGTCCAACACCTACGCCTGACTATACCGGTGTCTTTGTCGGAGCCGGTATTACGCTGTGTGTAGGCGTGTTGGCAGCCATTACCAGTTTGTTAGCAGGTATTCTCTCGCATCGCCGCGAGATTCGGGCGGAACAAAGTCGAGAAAAGCGCGGGGCTATCGAGCGGTTGGTCACAGTTGCTCAGTCGGCATTGCGGGCCTGCATGATGTATCGGGTCGAGGTCCAGGAGGAACATGAAGGAAAGCGACAGTTAGATATACCACGGGCTTGGGAGCTAATAGACGAGGCTTTCCGAATCTCGATTCTACAAGTGCCTGAGTGCAGCGAGGCGGTGAAACATCTGGAAGATGCCGTTACGGAATTTACGACTTTGGAGGGTGATAATTTCGACCGACCTTTTGACTCCGAACTTCATCAGAAAAGGCTGCGACCGGTGATCGTGGCAACGTTCGAAATTGCCGAGAGGTGTCACCTCATCGCCAAAAATTCGCTCAGCGTTCCCCGAAAGGCGCCGACTCGTTCAAAATTTCTCTCTTTCTTTTCGAGATGGATATAAGCGAATGCAGCTGATGGAGCTGCCAATTGGCAAGGTATTTTGCCGCGATTGCCGCATCACGAATCACCGCGATGTTCTCGGCGTTTCGTTCCGCTGACTTCGTGAAGTTGAATGAGCCGGTGATGACGATCGCGCTGTCGATCATGATCAACTTGTTGTGTGAGATCGGATGCGCTGAGTCGATGAAAACGGGAACGCCGGCGTGCGCGAGAAAGTCGGCCGATGAATAATTCGCGGTCTCGTTAGACCGATCGAGGATTGCCTGCACGTCGACGCCGCGGCGATGCGCTTCCACTAGCGCGCCGGCGATCGGCGCGGAAGTGAAACCGTACGCTTGAACGCGAATGGACATTTTCGCTTCGCTGATCAACTGCACAATCGTTTCGCGAATCTCGGAGCCAGGCGCGAATTGGATCTCCGGCGCCGAGACCGTCGGATGTAAGAATGCATGAACGAAGAACCCAGCGGTGAAAAGTAGGAAGCAGCAGATCGTCCGGAAAAAGATTTTCCAACTCGTTGTTAATCCACAGCCCGGAGGAGCAGCGCGTGCGGGAGGACGTGGGCTGTTGAAGCGCAATCGAATTCTTTAGAACGGCGAAATTACTCTCTGGGAAGGCCGGAGGCGGCTGCGTGGTCTTGGAGCAACGTTTCCCGACGAAGAGCTTGGTTCTTCTGTCGTTGCTCGCACGCGTGTTGCGCGGCCGAAAGAATATCGTTGTAGGTACTGATTATTGACGGCGGAATCGCGCTGGAGGTATGGACGATCAGTAGGCCATCTTTCGTCGAGAAATTCTTTCGGTCTTGGTTGTCTATCTGTTCCATCGCCGCCTTAAAGATTTCCTCGTTTAGAGGTGGATCGGTCCGCAGCGCGACCTGTTTCTCGTTCGTTTGAGCATCGACCTGAGTGGTTATTTTCATCCCAGGTATTTAGAGGATTCAGGACTGACAGTCTATTTCGTACCGCCGAGAAATGGAACAGGCCGGCGCGTTGTATGACGAACGACACCGGCCTGCCCACGGTTTGGAAACATCACAGCGATCGCTGTCAACGTTGACATGAGCACACCGGCCAAATGGCCACGGCTCTTGCCACGATCAGCGATGAAGCTTTAGCGCGTCTCAAGGATGCGCTCGTTACTTATGCGGAGCGAAAAGGCTCTGCCGGCGTCCGCGAAATCAGCGACGAATTCGACGCGCTTTTCGCCAGGCTGACCGCCGACACCGGCGCGGGCAAAGAGCTCCTCAATTCTTCCGTCAACGGCAAGACCTTTGGCTGGCAGGTCACAACCACAGTCGAACAGCGGCTCGCCGTTTTCGGTGAAGCTCTCCGCGAAATCAACGGCGATCGCATCGTCGCAACCTCACCGGACTTCCGGTCTCTGCAGCGATGAAGCGCGGCGACTTTTACGAGCGCGCCCGCGCGCGCGAGCTGGCTGCCGGCCATGAGCCGAAGTTTTTGATGTCGGCCGAGCACTCGGCGGCCAATTGCCTTCCGACCCGCAGCGAGCCCTACGACGCGGCCGGCCAATCGAGCGCGCGATCCCTCTTGCATTTTCCCCTCACGGCCAAGCGCGAAGTCACTCCGCGCACGCGCAAAACCATTCTGGAAAAGAAGCGCGCGCTGGAAGCAAACCTCGGGTTGATCCCGCGCATGATCGGTCAGGTAGGCAAGTATGCCGTGGGCTTTGGCATCTTTCCTTTTCCGCAAACGAAAGACACCGCCTGGAACGAAGAAGCGCGGCCGAAGTTTATGGATTGGGCGAACAATCCCAGCGTCTGCGATGCCGCCGGCGCGATGACTCTCTGGGAGCGCCAACGCTTTCACGCGGAGACTTATTTCGGCGAAGCGGAAAGTTTCGATGTCATGATCTCCAGCTCGGTGGCCGGCGTGCCGATGCTCCAGCTTTTCGACAACAGCGAAGTCGGCGGCGGCTTTACCTCACGGCCTGGCTTCTTCGATGGCGTTCGAGCGAACGGTCAAAATCGGCCGATCGAATACGAAGTCGTGACCGCGACCGATCAGTTCGGCCGGCCGACAACGCAGGTCATCGATGCGAGCGATGTGATTCATCTCGTTAGGCGAAAACGCGCCAACCAACTGCGCGGCCTTTCGCCTTTCGCTCCCGGGATCAATCCCGCGATCGACCTGATGGACATTCGCAGCCTAACGACTGCCGCGGCCAAGCTTCACGAAGCGCTCGGCGTGGTTGTGAAAAAGAAGTCGGGCGAAGCCGGCAAAGCGGGCGTCACCGGCAAGCTCAAGAAAGAGCTGGGCGACAACGGCAAGACGACCGAAGTGCGCGAGGACTTCATCCGCGGCGCGCTCATTCAGTATCTCGGCATCGACGAAGAAATCGAAATCGTCAGCTCCGATCGGCCGACGCAGAACTTATTAGACTTTCTCGTTTATTTGATCCGCGACATCTGTCTCGGAACCGGACTCAGTTTTGAAATCGTCTGGAACCTGGCCGACCTCGGCGGCGCGACCGCGCGCATCGCCTTGGCGGATGCGCAATGGTTCTTCGATTCCATCCAGGACACGATCAACGATCGCTTCAATCAACGCGTCTGGGTCTGGTGGTGCGCGTCGATGATGAAGAGCGGCCAGCTCTCGCAATGCAGCGATCCGCGCTGGTGGAATTGCCACTGGCAAGGGCCGCCGAAATTGACCGCGGATTCCGGCCGGACCGCGACGGCAGAAATCGACCTGCTCCATTCGGGCTTCAACACCTGGGCTGATTATTACAATCAGCGCGGCCGCGCCTGGCAGCCCGTCCTGCAACAGCGCATCGACGAAGTCGCATGGCTCGATAAGCAATGCGCGATCGCCAAAGTGGATCCGAATCGAATCTTTTCGCTCAAGCCAGGGACGCAGCAAATGGACACTCCGCCGAAAGGCAAAGACGAATGATCGCGAAAGGTCTGCATGCGCGATCGATGCGCTTTGCCGATGAGCAAGTTGAGCTTTGCCGGTTCAATCGCCTGGCTGCCTACATCCTGCTCGAGGACGCCCGCAACGCTCGCGAAGTGCACGAAGCGAATCGCACCATCCGCCAGTCTAACGAGCGCTTGCAGCACGCGATCAACAAACGCGATTTCGAAAAACGCCAGCTCGCCTAACGAATCATGAATCAACTTCGCGTTCTCGCGCATCTCTATTCCCAGCCGCTCATGATCGAGCAATATGCCTGGGACGCTTTCAATCATCACGCCGGCGACATCGGGATTCCGAATGAATCGCGCGCTCGCATGTGCAGCAGTTGCGATCCCGCGGAAGCGCCCGCGCGTTATTTTAACGTGCTCGAGCTGATGCGTCTCGCTGGAGACGTTTCCCAAAGCTTCAATGGAGAATCGAGCGCGTTGCCTAACGACACGGCTATCATCACCTTTCGCGACGTGATTGTGAAACATGCCGACGAGTTCGAATGCAAATATCTCGGCCTCACCGATCTCGATGACATCGATGCCGCGCTCGCGCACGTCGAAGCCGATGCGAACATTCGCAACGTTCTTTTGCGCTTCATCAATTCTCCCGGCGGTTCGTCGATCGGTGTTCCGGAGACGGCCGCACGCGTCGAGGCTTTGGCTCGCATCAAGAACGTGAAGACGTTCAACGATTCGCAATGCTGCAGCGCCGGCGTTTACATCGGCAGCCAGTCTAACGAGTTCTTCGTTACCCCGAGCGCCTTCACCGGATCGATCGGCGTGGTCAAGCCGCCCATTTTGGATTTCAGCAAGAACCTCGCGATGAACGGCATCACGCCGACCATCATCAAGAGCGGCAAATTCAAAGACACCGGCACACAGTTGCGGCCGCCCACTCAGGAAGAGATCGACATGCTGCAGCGGCAGAGCGATCGCATGATGAAGATGTTCAGAACGGCCGTGAAAAATGGCCGGCCGCGCATGACCGTCGACGCGATGGAAGGTCAGGTTTTTGTTGGGAGCGAAGCGGTCGAAGTCGGCCTGGCCGATGCGGTGGTCGCGGATCTAAACGAAGCGCTCGCGCAATTCTAAAGCGGCGGTTTGATCGCCGACGAAATCGGTGTGGCCGGCGTCGGAGTTCCTAAGACCCTTGCGCGATATCGCGCGTTGCGGCGCCTTTTAAGTAGGTCCTTATGCCGCTGGTAAAAACGAGCTTGTCTCAGGGCTTTTGCCGTGGGCTTTTGCAAAGCGTCGGAACAAAAACTAGCACACAACGCAAGCTCGCGCTTTACCCACAATGCGGTTGCGCGTTACTGCGAACTCGTGGCCGATCAAGTTCCTCCGACGCAAAAAGGTCAGATCGATGCGCTTCTCTCCGCGCTAGGCTTTTCTGACTTCCACGCCGCGACAGCGGCCATTCCTCAGCTCCGCGCTTCCGCTGAGAGTGCGACCAACTGGCAGGCGCAACGGCAAGGCTTGTTCGCCTTGTTAGGCGGGACCGGCGACGTGCCGGCGACCTACGACTTCGCCGCCGCGATCAATGGTTTGCGGAGCGATCGCAACGCCATCTTCGGTTTGGTCAGTGCCACCGATCAAGCCGGCGCCGTCGCCGCCATCGGCAATCTGCAAACGCAGGTCGTCAATCTTTCAGCCGATCGCCAGGCGATCTTCGATGCGCTGAAAGTCACCGACAAAGGCGCGGCCTTGACTGCGATCACCGATATCGAAGGCCGGGTGAAACAGGGCGTCATTCAGCAGGCCGCTGCCGCTGGTCTGCAAGCACCGGTGCCGAAAGTGCCCGGTGCGGCCGAGCCCGGCGCGAACACGATGTCGCGCGCGGATTTCAACGCGATGGCTCCAAGCGCGCGCAAGCAATTCAGCCTCAAAGGCGGCCGGCTGACGGACTAAGTTTCACGACTCGTTAGGCAATTTTTTACTTATGAACACACGTCAAAAATTCACGGCCGGTTTCGGCCTGCTCGTTGCTTTTGCTGTTGGCTTGGCTGGACCGTTCACGCCGGAGATCAACGCTGCCGGCGGATTCGTTATCGCTTTCGGCGTGGCCGCGGCTTACTCGCCACTCGTTAGGCCGGTCTTTTGTGCAAACGTGCTGACGGGTCTGATTCCCGATGTCTATGCGGCGCTCGATGTGGTCTCGAAAGAGCTCGCTGGTTTCATTCCGTCGATCGCGCGGAACTCAAGCGCCGATCGTCTCGCCCTCGGCCAGAGCCTGCGTTCCCCGGTCACTCAGGTGAACACGGCGGGCGGCGATGTCACTCCCGCGATGGCGCTTCCAGCACGCGCTGACCAGACGATTCTCAACGTCCCGTTCGTCCTGCAGAAGATGCGTTTTTACCCGTTCTCCTGGACGGGGGAGGAACAGAAGCAAGCCGACACCGGTCCTGGTTATCTCACGATCAAACAGGATCAGATCGCGCAGGCTTTTCGCGCCGCCATTAACGAAATGGAGGCGGATTGCGCTGCGGCTGCGCGCGTCGGTGGCAGCCGCGCTTACGGCACCGCAGGGACGACTCCATTTAGTGGAACTGACCTTTCCGACACGGCTCAGCTTCGGAAAATTCTCGACGACAATGGCGCTCCCGCCGGCGGCCGAACTTTAGTCATGGATACGACTGCGGGTGCGAAAGTTCGATCGCTCACTCACCTGACGAAGGCTAACGAGTCAGGCGATACCAATCTGTTGCGGCAGGGAACGATGCTCGACGTGCATGGGTTCATGTTCAAAGAGTCGGCCGCGGTTCAGCCTGTTACGGCGGGCACAGCCGCAGGCTACACGACGAACACTGCGGGATACGCTGGTCAGCCGGTTGGTGCAGGCGCGACTCAGATTACTCTGATCACCGGGACGGGGACGATCCTGGCTGGCGACGTTGTCACCTTTGCCGGTGATACGAACAAGTATGTCGTTGCCAGCGGCATCGCCGCGCCCGGCGTCATCACTCTCGCTGCGCCTGGCTTGCGCAAAGCGATCCCCGCTGCGGCGACGGCCGTTACTGTCCTCGGTGCACACACCACGAATGTAGGCCTAACGCAAAACGCGATGCTTCTCGGAACGCGTTTGCCCGCGCTGCCGGTCGAGGGTGATATCGCGATCGACCGCGAGACGGTCACCGATGATCGGTTCAACCTCTCGTTCGAGATCGCGGCGTATCCTGGTTACCGCATGGTCACTTATCAGCTTCTGATCGGCTGGGGTGTGACGGTGGAGAAGCCAGAGCACCTCGCGTTTCTCGTCGGCTAACGAGTCATGGCGTCCGCCGCCAAAAAAGCGGGCGGCGAAATTTCGCTCACCGCTGTCATCGCGCGCCGCGCGAAGGATGGTCAATCCGTCCTTCTCATGCACAGCATGCGCAACGGCGAGATCATCGAAAAGATCATGGAAATGCCGCTGGATGAAAGCAGCGATCGCGCGCTCGATCTTTACGAGCGTTTGAAAAAATCAAAAGGGGAGGGCGGCAAATACAGTCACGCCTCGCTTTTCCTCCGGGCAAATTCCAGGCGTGGCCGGGTTAAGTTCACATGAGTCTAATCAAACGCATCGAAGAGCTGGCGACGCACGCCGAAGGATTGATCGAACGGAAGCTCGGCCTCGAGAAAGACATCGAGGCTGTGAAACGTGAAATGCACGCGTTGCACAACGCGCTTCAGGAAGAGGAAAAGAAAATCCTTTCGCCGAAGATTCTGCAGATCATTTCGCCTAACGAGCCCGCTCCCGCGCCGGCCGTTGCGCCAGAATCGCCGGCGGAAAAATCGGCTCCCGTCAACGTCTCTGTTTGACATGTAGCCGTCCGGCGTGACGCCGGCGACGCTTGAATTACAAATTGTTCGGGGCCTGACTCTCGGCCCGATCGTCATCACTTGTTTTGGTGACGCAGCCAATACCATCCCCGTTCCCTTGAACGGCTGGAAGGCTTACGCGCAGGTGCGCCGATGCCCGGGCGGCGATCTGATTCTCGATCTTACGCCGCAAGTCGCCCAGGCGACGACTGGCGCGACCGTCGGTCAAATCATCATTACGGAGACCGATGAAGTCACCGCGGCGCTGAACTGCGATGGAAATTTCTTTTGGGACCTCGTTCTGGAAACGCCGAGCGGCGTTCGCATGGGGCCCTACATCGAAGGCCCTTGCCCGGTCACCAGCATCATCACGCAACCGGCATGAGCGAGATTGTTTCACTCACAGTTAAGTTTCCCGATCCGATCATCGCCTCGGTCAACCTGGGGACCGTTGTCCAGGTGCAAGGCACCAGCGCGGTCCAGAGTGTTGCGGGTAAAAGCGGCATCGTCATCTTGAACAAGGGCGACGTAGGTCTTGGCAACGTCGATAACACTCCCGATGCCGACAAGAGCGTCGATACCGCCAACTTCGCCGCGCAAGCCGCGAATGCCGATCTCGCCACTCTCGCGACTTCAGCGCATCAGATCGGAGACGAAGATCCATCCTTTGGACACATCACCGCCGACAATGGCGGTGGCCTGGCGATCGGCGGATTCAACAACGTTGTTTTCGAAGAAGGACAGGCTGATCTCTTCAAGAGCGCGCTTGCTCTCGATCACGTCGCTAACACCAGCGACGCGGACAAGCCTGTCTCAAACGCACAAGCGGCAGCGCTAGCCGCAAAAGCGCCGATCAATTCGCCAGCTCTCACCGGCGCGCCGACCGCTCCTACGCCGACGACAGGCGATAGCTCGACGAAAATTTCTACGACTGCTTTCGTCGCTGCAGCGATCGCGGCGCTGATCAATTCCGCGCCCGGCGCGCTTGATACCTTGAAGGAGTTGGCCGGCGCCCTCGGCGATGATCCAAATTTCGCGACCACAATCACCAATGCCTTAGCCGGTAAAGTGGATAAGTCTGGTTCGCTGAGTCAGCTCGCCACACGTCTCTTTTCCGACCTTCAAAGTAAGCCGACCACACTGTCGGGTTATGGAATTACGGATGCGGCCAGTTCCTCTGGCCTGGCTACTAAGGCCGCTATCAACGGGTCGATGCTTTACGATAGTAACGGCACACCGCGTCTGGTGTTAGATGCAGCCGCCCGCAAGCTCTATGGCCCCGTCGCGGGCTATGTCATGTTCGACTTCAGCACCGGGGACGACCTGATCTTCAACAACGGAGACATCGGGATAGGCGCTTCCGCGATCATCTTCCGCACGGCGGCCGGCTACATTCAAGATTCCGCAAGAAAAAACGTTATTGATGTGGCCAAGCGTCACCTCACCGCCGTAGGCGCCATAGGTGAAGCCGTTCCGATGCTCGATTGGCACGACCCAGAGGAACTAGTAGTCGGCGGAACCGATCCATTCACTGGCAGTTTCAGTTCGCCACCGATGGCTATCCCATCAGGAATCAAAGACGCCCCGGGTGGTAATTCCGTCGCGTACAATCTGCCAGACGATGGCCACGGCGGTTCCCAAGGCTGGCGCTGGCAATCGAGCGATGGGAATACTTATTTCGATAATGCAGGATTTCGATCCAACCCGATAGAGTTTGCCAGCGTTAGCGCATCCCCGGTCGAAGGGATGATCCAAGCCTTCACCGATTCAACGACGGATACGTGGGGTGACACTATCAGCGGCGGCGGATCGAGTCATGTACTCGGCTACTTCAACGGGACCGACTGGACTGTTCTTGGCAAATGAGTGCGATCGATCCCGAGCTACAGGCGAAACTCGATAAGGCCGCGCGTTTGCAAAAGCGCATCACCTTTCGGAAATCCGGAACGCGTGTCTTGGAGAAAAGGCTCGAGCTTTTGCGCGACGAGCTCGCGCGCCTGGTCCCGGCCGCGTCCGGAGCGGAAGCTTTCGCCACTCCCACCAAAGGCGGCGGCGTCAGTTACAATCTCGCCGCGGCCGGCGGCGCGATCGTGCGCGTGACTCAGCCCGCCGCGAAGTTGTTAGGCAAAATCGAAGCGGCGCTCGCGGAAAAGATCACGGAGTTGATCGGCAGGAAAATTTTCGCGCGTTTGTTCGTCACCCATTACACCTGCGCGAAAAATATTCGCGTGCTCGCGCTGCAGCAGCTCGAGAAAGAAAAGGCCGAGAAACTTATCGCGATGGTGGAAGAGCCAAGCGTCGCCACCGTGACCATCAGTTAAATTAGAAAGGAGAAAGTAGAAGGTAGAAAACGATCTCAGCGGCGCGCAGCGCGCATCCTTTTTGTTTTCTAATTTAGCCTTTCTACTTCCTACTTTGTCTCAGGCTTACGACATGATGAAGGCTGCCTTCATCGAAACGCGCGCCATGCTGCCGAACGGCGGCCACGATCTCACCTTCAACGGCGTCACGAAAAAGTGCATCGCCGGCGCGATCGATCGCACGCGCGAACAAATGGTCGTGCAGTCGCTCGTTCAATACGGAACGCCGGCGGAATTGCTCAACGAAGAGTTCGCCGCTTTCGGCGCAATCGTTGAAAATAAGACCGAAGGAACAGTTAGCGGGCTAGCAGTCGTCGTTGTTGGCATCCAGACCGATGACGCGGATCCAGTGACCCACCTTGTGCTGAAAGCCGCTCGTTAGACTTTATGCCCGCGCCCGATCTCTACACACTCTTCGCTTACGAGGAAGCGATCGAGCCCGTTTGGAAATCCATTCTCACGGCCGCGCCGTTCTCGTTGAACGCGCAGGTGCAATTTTCCGATGGCGATCGCGCTTATCCGCTAACCGAGGTTCAACTGCGCAATGCCACTCCCACTGGACAGAAGTTTATCTATCAGGGGCGCGCATTGCCGAACACGTGGAAAGGCACGCTCGTTTTTCGGCACTCCACCGTCCGCGGTAAGAACAGCAACCTGCAAGGTTCGATGCTCGGTAAGACACGCTCAGCCACGCAGCAATGCTTCAGCCTGGTCACGAGCTCAAACCTTCCGTATCACGCGATCGATCGTATGAGCGAAAGCGGCCTGCATCGCGGCGTCGACGCCGATAATCGTCTCGATGTGAGCGAGCTTTCTTTCGAGATCGTTTTTAACATCCGCGAGAACGCCTGGCCGGCGTAAGGGCGCATTGCCGAATCGCCTTTACTCGATCTCTGAAAAGGTTAATCGGCCATCACCCGTATAAGCCACCACACATTCGCGCCGACGCTAAGAAGGAAAATCCCCACGCCGACGTCGTCGTGACCCCAGTGCCAAAAGAGGCCACCGATAACGAGGCCCAGGATCGCAGGCCATCCAGCGACAATGACCGCAAAAATTTGCATGCCCAGGGCCACGAACCAGAAGGCCACGGCACCCAAAGCAAGAAGGATTACGATGCCGACGGCTACGTATTCAAGCAAGTCCATGGCGCGTGAGGTCTAACACGCACCGTTACCCAAAGGCAACCGTAACCTAGTCGCGTAGTTGACATCGCCGGCGCAGGCGATGAAACGCCTCACCGCTCTCGGTATCTTCGTATTAGCTCTCGTCCTCGGTGGAATGGTCGCGAACGCGACTCACAGTCCGCTGCAAGGTGCGATCGTCTCCGCCGCTGTCGCCTGCACGGCCGTTGCCAGCGTCCGCGGTTATGTCCTGGGAACTGACCCGACTGGCTGCCATTCCGATGGCTCGCTCCAGTTCGGTTCGCAGATTGTCACGATCTCGACCGTTGCTTTCGTCGCGGAAGAGATCAGCTACGAGAAAGGTTCTACTCCGCTCGTTCGGAATAACCAGTACGGCATTCCGCAGGCCGAAGTTTTGAAGGAAGACATCGGCACTGGCTCCGCGACTTTGCAGTTGCCCACGTCGACCACGGCCGCGCCGACCATCGGCCAGGCTTTCACTATTCTCGATGTCGGTGGCGCCACCATTAGCGTGAAGGTCTCCAAAGTCGGCCGCACCTTCAAGGACGCCGACCTGGTCAAGTTGCCCATCGAATTCCGCGACAAGCTCAACTAACGCCGGCGCGGCCTAACAAGTCTTTCCACTGCTCAAGCCCGCGACCGGTCCCATCCCGGCGCGGGCTTTTTGCTAACGACATGCAGCTCTCACAGATTCCAGGTTACGAAAGAGCCGAACGCCGGGGCCGCAGGCTGGAGGACGCTCGCCGTGAGTGGGCTTTCCTCGGCACCTGCGAAAAACTTTGTGGCGTGCGCGTTTGTTTGCTCACGCTGCGGATGTTTGCCGAGCTGATCGCGATCCGTTCGCCCTTTTTGTGCGGTGGCGATATCGGCGGTGAAGATGTTGTTCTTTTCCTCTGGCGTCTTTCACCGCGATTTTCGCGCGACGATCACGAGCTGAGGTTGCGTTTTTTTGCGCGCGTGCGCGCAGTCGCCTTCGAGCCGGAAGAATTCCGCCGGGCCGTCCGCAGTGTGTTCCGCTTCATCGATCGCATGCTTTGCGATCGGCCGCCGTCGTCGACTGGCGGCAGCCAGAGCGACGTCAGTTTCGTGGCCTCGCTCGTACATGAGATTGCCACTGCTTATGGTTGGGACCGCGACACCATTCTCGACACCCCGATGCCGCAGGTTTTTCAGTACGTGCGGAAGATCCAACGCGAGCACAATCCAAAGTTACCGCGTTTCAATCCCGTCACTGCTCGCCTAACGAAACGTCTACTCGATCGCGCCCTGGCCGAGGCCCAGGTGAAAGCTGCATCGCCTCAACCATGAGCGCGCACGTCGTTGGGCTGGACAAAGTCAGCCGCAAGCTGCGCGCGATGAACACGGTCCTGCAAAGGTCGATGGTCGGCGCTCTGCGCAGCGAAGGGCGGATTATCGCCGTTTCATTTGCCAGGAGCAGCCAGCCTTACGGCAACGACAGCAAAGCGCGCGATGCCGGCCGCAACGCCACCGCGCGCGATATCGCCAAGGTCTACATCAAGCCGAGCAAAGCCTACGGCGACATCGCCGATCGGCATTACCAGGCGCTCTTTTGGAAAGCGGTCAGCGCGAAGGAGTGGGATGTCGCGGCGCTCATTCTTAACCAATTCGGCAGCTCGTTTCGCGGCGTGCGCTTCGGTGCGTTCGATCCGCTAATTCATCGTGAGAATCGCAACGGCCGCACCGGACGCGTGAGCACAAAGCGGCCACTGCTGATCGTCACGGACCCGGCGAAACTCGATAGCTACTTCACCAAACGGAAAGACAACGTCGGCACCGCCAAAGGCGCGTGGGCTGACGTGGCTCGTTGGTTAGGCGGCGTTCGAGGAGCAGGCGAAGACGCCGATATTTCCGCCAGTTGGTTTACGCACAAGGGCGTCGGGCTAGGCCGCGTTGAGTGGGGGGGCACCAACACTAGCCCGTGGATTAAACTCACCAGCGTGGTCGATTACGCCGAGCAAGTTCTCGACGCCGGCGACCGCGCTGCCGCGGCCCAAATCGCTCACAGCCGCGTTCAGAAACAACTCCAGATGGCCATCAACGCGGAGGCCCGCAAGCTCGCGGACGCCGCTTGATTTAGCTGACACGTTTCCGCTTACTGCCATGCTTTCTTTCCTCATTGGAGCCGATGCCAGCCAGGCGAAATCCGAGTTGCTCGCCGTCGATAAGGCGTTTCAAAAAACCGCCGCTTCGTCAGGTGCGGCCGCGGCGAAAATTTCCGGTGACGCTGGCGGTGGGCACGGCTTCAAATCGGGCTTGAGCCGCGTTGTCGGAGATCTGATTAACATAGGCACGCAGTCGACCGGCGCCGGGCAGAAGGTCAATGCCTTAACGCATATTCTTGGGAGCCTGGGGAGCGCAGCCGCACTCGTTGGTCTTGGAGCGGTTGTCGAAAAATTTGTGTCGCTTCAAGAGGAAGCACTGAAGACCCAGGAACAACTAGCCGAACTGACACGTCCTCAGGGCAACTCGGCTTTCCGTACGGAGAGCCAAATCACCGAGCATTTGTCACAGGTTCAAACAAAACAAGACGCGCAAGGGCGTGAAGCAATCGAAGAAAGGCCGCACAAAATCTTCTTTGGGTTGTTGGATACCGGCGGGCTGCTTAAGGACCTGCGCTACTTATTAAAGCGACCGATTCAGTCGCACGCGGCGAACGAAGCCCAAGACGTCCAAGAGCACCAATCCACGAGTCAGACATCGCAGAAAGACATAGACGATCTTGCAGAAAAGCAGACGGCGCTAAACGAAGCCAACCGGACTGGTCTTCAGGTAAGCGAACGGCAGGGCGAGCTAGAAAAAGCGGGTCTACAGAACGAGCAACGCCTTGGAGATATAGCGGCGCTAAAACACGGCGACTCGAAGAAAGAAGCAGCCGCTGAAAACGCGCGCTATGCAATCGAGCTCCAGCAGATCAATAAGAAACACGACGAGCTGGAGGAAGAGCTAAATCTCAAACAACGCATCGCGCTGCTCGATCAAGGCATCGTGCAAACGCAGCAGCAGATCAATCAAGACGGAAGCGCAAGCGTCGGAGCGGCGTCGCAGATTTTGAGCTTGAGTAAGCAACGCCTGGTTGCGCTCGAAGAGCAGCTTGGAGTTTTGGAAAAAGCCGCGGCCGCACCGGACCTGCCCGAACACGAGCGACAACGGAGACAGACCGCCGCTGAAGAAAAACGCAATGAAGTCGTGCGCGCGGCTTACTCGGAGTCGTTAAAGAGCCCGGAGCAACGTGCAGCGGAGTTGGCTGAAGAGCACAAATTTCAAAGATTCGCCGACGAGCGCGCCCGCAACAAAGGCCTGCACAACGTGCGCCGCGATCTCAACGGCAACCTCATTGGCGGCAAAAACGACGCCGAACAAAATGTTTCTTTTGGCTCCCCGGATGCGTTCGCCAGCTTAAAACGAGTGGGGCTTCGCTTTGGCACCGACCACGCGAGCTGGGCACGGCAATTCGATAAGCGCGGCCTTTCCCTGGCTGATCAGATTCGCGCTGGAGTAGGGGATAAGTCCGATGCAGCGAAAAGCTCGGGCGGGTTTTCGGAAACTGATTCGAAGAACCTTTCCGACATCGCTTCGAATACAAAAGGTCTCGGCGCGAACAAGTAGGGGCGTGTTTTGACACGTCGCGGAGCTGCACATGGCGCAACCGATTACTTCGCACGACGATGCGCCGCCGACGCCGGGCGGTGGAGGCTTTCTTATTGGCGGTGGCTCGACTAGCGGAGGCATTTACCGGCCAGTCGCCGGCGTCGTCTACGATGGCCGTCACACCACCGCGCAGCCAAGTGGCGGGCCGGAATATTCCGCGCCATTTCCGATCGATCCTGCGCGTTACCTTTACACTCAGGAATATTGGGTCGAACACCCGAACTTTGTCTCTCTGCCGCTCGATTCTGGCGGACCGTACGGCGGTGTCCACGTCGGCGAATCAAACTTCAAGGACTTGGGCGGCGGCATTCTTTCCTTCACGCGCGAGTTCGCTTTGGTTCCTGCCGCGCGCAACGAATACGAGAGCTTTGTTTACTCTTATCAGGACGTGCTTTTCTCGCCCACAGTTAGCCTGGCGGAGACGCCGCTCACTGTGCCGACGCGCGTGCAATACGATTATTTTCATACGACCGATCCGACTGGCATCTCCCTGCCGAAAGCGCCCAAGGCGATCCTTGTCTTCGACGAGATTTACGAGATCAATGGCTGGGGCAGCCTGGTCGTTGGACAGGAATATCTCGCCGAGGACGCGACCATGCGGTGCTGGAAAGGCCATATCTACGAGCGGCAGCAGCGCTTCTTTCGCTACCGCAATCTTCTCGGTGAAGGTCCGGCTTTCCCCTAAGTCATGGCGACCAAGCCTAAAAAAATCGCACGCCTGCAGAAGGGCAACCGCGATCGCACGATGGCCCACGCGGAAGTGGCTAACGAAGTCATCGACGCGCTCAATCCTTTGCTCGAGCAGAAGGTTATCATTTGCGATGCGCACGGCGCCGCACTGAAAGGCGCGTCCGGCGAATTCAAGTATTCGCAGGGCAACGTCATGCTGGTTCTGAAAGGACTTGGAGCGGCGAGCGATGAGGCTGCACCGATCGGTTTTCAACTTGTCGACGCCAGCACTACCGCAGGGGGCGTGGTCACTCACAACATCCGGGTTCGGCTAGGCGGAGTGGCTATTCCTAACAACGACAGCAGCATTGGTCCTTATCCGGATGGGATGTCGGAAGGGGACGATCCTCCGTTCATTCTCAATGACGTTGGAGAAAGCGGCTATGTTTGGTTAGCCGTCTCAGTGGATGTCGGGACAAGTGAAGTTACGGGCCTCGCGGTTAATTTTGGCTCAACGATCCCCAGCGGAAGTAGCGGAACGGGTTACCTCTTGCTAGGCAGCTACGGCACCGACACTGAAGACACATTTTACGTCTACGGGGCAGTCGGAGACCAAGCTTACCTTTATTGCGGTGCCCATTATTTTTGGCAGGCATGAGCCTCGAAGAATTAAAGCCATTCCCGCCGTGGCTCTTTGGCGGGGGCCAGGAGTCGAGCGTCGGACTCGGGCTTGGTCATGCGTCGATTCGGAATTGCGCCGGCACGCCGGCTGGAAATTTCGTGGCCTTGGATAGCCCTTCTGAGCAGCTCCCCAAAATCGCCAACGGCGTTTATGTCACGATCACGATCACCGGCGAAATTGCACTCAACTGGACCGGAACCTCCCATCTGGAATACCCAACTGTAAACGGGTCCGGCCAGATCAATTGCGTGAAGACGGACGTTCACACGCGGACGGAAGCGATAACCTCGGGAGACAGCTTTACCTTGGTTGGTTATTCCTCGACTTCGGTCGGGGGCTCGGCGGTAAAGACCTATCCCCAGAACTGCCGCGGCCTGGCATGCGTTGCGCCGTTGGACCTAGGAACATATTACGGTGATACCGGTTACCGCCTGGCGCTGATTTATCCGTCGGACAGCGTAGGCTCACCCGTCACGATCAATGTGGCGATCGACGACACAAATAGCGTGGTCACCTGCTCAGGCACCTGTACCAAGACAACGGAAGTTCATTCGAGCAATGACTACAGCGGCGCGATGAAACTACCTTTTTCATCGGGATTGCGAGGCCAGCTCTGCAAGGTTGGTGCGACGATTTACGCCGCGCTATTCTTGCAGGTCCAGCTCAGTCAAACAGTCCCGACAGGCGGTGTGTCATATCCTATCGTTCCTCCCCTGGTTGTGTTCTACACCGGCGATTGGAGCGATTGGGCAGTGACTTACCCACCGACATGGTCGGCCGAGACCGATGCCGGCACAGTCTTCGGTGTGCCGATGAAAACGCGTTACTCCATTACGTATGAGGATCTCAGCTCAAGCACAGTCACGGGAACGCATCCCTCGTGTTCGAGCGGAACAAGCTATTCGAAGAACGATCGGACCGGCGCGATCGACTGCTCCATCACCAGCGCCACAATTGCCGAGAGCGACTAAATGAGGGCTGATGAAATTCTTGCGCGCAAGGCGGCGTGCGCGGCGGCTAACTGTGAGTTTCGGAACGTGCTCAATTTTTTTGAGCCAAGGGTCGCCTGCCCGCATGGTCACTTCACTGCTCACACTATGCGTGGCGATGACATCGCCGCGATCGCGCTACCTATAGCCCGGCAGATCGATGCAGTTTTCGGAACCCACATCGCAACGTGTGGTGGGTGTAAAAAAATGCGGGCCGAGCTGAATGCCGGCGTCGGCTTTGTTCGCGCAACGAAGAATCGAGTGAAGCGCGCGCTCAAAGCCAAGCGCTGAAACGTTGACATCGCGCGACCGACCAAATGTCGGTTCCTTCGCTCGATCTTATCGTCAACATCGCCGATCCAGGTCAGGCGGGGTTGCTCACTCTTGTTGATGGCCAGGTCAGCGCCGGCTCCGCGCAGATCCCGCGCCTGGTTCGGAACGATGGCGAGCAATTGCGCATTCGCGCGGTCCAGCCCTCGACCTCGGGAGTTCGCCAGTTTGATGACGTGGACCTTTCCACGGCGACCGTTCGCCTGGCGATCGGTTCGCCGGACAAAGTTCCAACGGCCGGCACTTTCTATCTCAAGACGGGCGCGCCCCTAACGAGTGGTTCGCTGGTCACGGGCAAGCGTTATCTGATCGCAACCTACGTCGCCGGCGACGCCTTCACCAACGTGGGAGCCGCGAGCAACGCCACCGGAATTATTTTCATCGCCACTGGCACCACGCCGACGACTTGGACGAATGCTTCGTCTCTGCAAGAGATCACGGCCGATCTTTCTTTCGATGCCGCCGAGACCGATGTCGCAACCGCCTTGAACGCTACGGCCGCGATCGCGGCCGCCGGCAACGTCACGGTGACAAAGTCGAGTGCGGGAATTTACCTGGTTGCGTTCGTGACCGTCGGCGCGAAAACGCTCCTCGGTTCGGCTGCCGGAAATCTCGCGCCGCTCTCCATCATTTCTATTTCGCGCGTACAGACGGGCACGAGTTCGATCAACGAATTTCAACTCGTTAGGCTGATTCAGAATCCGTATTGTTTCGCCACGCCCTCGACGGCGTTGCCAGTCGCCGCGGCCGCGGTCACGAATCTGCAAACCGGCACAACCGGCACCGGCGCGTTGCCCAGCATTCAAAGCATCACGCTCAATCCCGCGCCCTACGCCGGCGCGTTCAGTTTTGTTATCGGCGGCGTGACCAAAGTCGCGGCCTACAATCTCAGCGCGTCCGACATGCAAACGCTCGTCGGCTCCGGTTACGTGGTTACGAAAGTGGCCGCGAACTCGTGGACTTTTCAATGGGTCGCGACCGGTCCACAGACGGCGATCACCGTCAACGTCGCGGGTCTCAGTGTTCCGATCGGTGTGACCGGTTCGCTTTCACTCGCTACCCTCGGTTTGTTCCAGGCGTTCGCGGCTACGACCGACAGCTCGCTTACCCTCACGCTCGAGATCGAGCTGCAATTCGCCGGCGAGGATCCGCGGACCGTTCTGCAGATGCCGATCTATATTTCGCGCGACGTGATCGATCAGGGAAATTTGGTCCCTGCTTCGTTGCCTTACGGTTATCTTTCGAACACGGCATCGCTGGATTTCAGCAGCATCGCCGCGAACAGCGAAGCGACTCTCACCATTACGGTTCCAGGCGCAGTCGCCGCGAACACGCCCAGCGTTTCGTTAGGCTGGTCGGCCGCTTTGCCCGACGGCATCGTGATCAAGCAAACGTGGGTCTCCGCGACCAGCACCGTTTCCATTCGCGCGCGCAATACATCCGGCAGCGCGATCGATCCGGCGGCCGTGACCTGCCGCGCGACCGTGCTGCAGTTCTAGCTTTTGACACACACGCTCGCGCGTGATGATCGCGCTCCTCGAAAGTAAACCAATTGTCAGCGGGATTCTCGGGGCGGCGACGGGGTTCGGCGCGAGCTTCACTGCTTTTTTCGCCGCAGCGAATCTCTTTCTCGCGTTCGTGGCCGGACTCTTCGGAGCGGCCACGGCCGTGCTCACGTTCATCCTGGTGTTGCGCAAGGTTCAGGTCGGCCGCCGGCGTCGCGCACTGAGTATGCGACGCATGAAGAATACGGTGCGTGTTTACGATCGCCTGAAAAATTAACCGACTGGCTTGATGTCGATGGTTGATATCGGCAGGATCGCGCGGCCATGGCGGAAGCTGACGACGACGAATACCAAGAGACGCCGAAGAACAAGCGGCTTCGGGAAGAGTGTGAGGCATTGAAGCGCGAGGTGGCGTTTTTGCGCGCCACAAACCGCGCCCTTAAAAGCGAACATCAAATCCTCTGCGGGCAAGTCGATCGAAAACGAAGCCGAAAATCCTGAGGCTGATTCTCTCCGCGCGAGTTTGACACGCAGCGATGGGCAATGCTGCTGCTCACTCGCCTTGCCCATTTCCTCTACGGAATTTTTCGTTGCACGCCGTTCGCGATCGCGTTTATCGCGGCGCTCCTTTGTGTTTCTTGCTCGAGCACGCCGCGCACGTTTCGAGTGACTTACTCCGCGCCGAGCAGCGCGAAGGTTGGTGAGAAAATTTCCGTCGCGCAAAGTGCGATCGCAAGAGCGGTCGCCGTGCACGCGAAGAACGCCACAGCGAAAGTGGTTCAGCTCGAGACGCTGACCGCTGCCACGCCGGAGCTCCATGATTTAGCGACCGGTGCGCATGCCGATATCGACGCGTTGACTAACGAGTTATCGAATGCGCAGGTCGCGCTCTCTGCCGCAGAAACCGCCCGCGCGGAACTGCAGGTCCGCGTGGAAACACAGACCGATCAGCTCAACACCGCGACGACCGAGAAGAACGAAGCGCTCCGGCTCGAGGATATCGACAAACAAAAAACGGCGCGCGCGCTCAAGCAGCGCAATCGTTTTGCGTTTCTCTCCGCGGCGTTGCTCGTGTGGATCTTCCGGAAACAGCTTCTCGCGCTCGGTGGCTCACTTTTCAAACTCGCGCGCCTGGCCTGCGGCATTCCGGTCTAACGAATGATCACCGCGTTGATTGCTTTCGGCATCGTCTGCGAAATCGTCAGTTTCGTTTTCGGGCATGAAGCGAGTTCGTGACTGGCTGCAGCGAATGTTGTCGGAAGGCGATGGCTCGCCCTCGACCAAACGCGTCGTCTTCGTCGTCGCGGCCGCGATCGCACTCGCGCTCTGCGTCGCTGACTTCGTGAAGTTTCGCGCGCTCACTAATAACTGCGTGCAGCTCGCCACGATCGTCATCACCACCTCCGGAGCTGCCTACACGGCCGGGCGCTTCGCGGAGAACAAGGATCAGTGAGCTCGTGGCTGGCACAATTCAGAGCCGGCCGCGGATTGCTTCATTTGATTTGTCTCGTTAGGCGACCGCGCGCCTTTCGCTTTTTCGTGGCCGGCCTGCGCCGCGAGCTCCGTTCGTTTTGACACGGCGTGTCGAAACGTGAACTCACCTTTTCAAGTGGATCCGCGCAGCGCCGCGAACATCGCCACGCTGATTCCATTCGTTAGACCGCACGCCGAGCAATTGCTCGCGGCGCTCGCCGCGGCCGGCATCGATGCGAAGATCATCAGCGGCACTCGCACGTATTCAGAGCAAACCGCTTTGTACGCGCAAGGTCGCACGAAGCCCGGACGCAAAGTCACGAACGCGCCGGCCGGCTATTCGAATCACAATTTCGGCGTCGCCTTCGACATCGGCATTTTCGAGAACGGAAAATATCTGGATGAATCGCCGCTCTATCGAAAAGCCGGCGCGACCGGCAAGTCGTTAGGCTTCGTCTGGGGCGGGGACTGGACATCCATCCAGGACGAGCCGCATTTTGAATTTCCTCCGCAATGGGTGCGCGATGCCAGACTGAGCGAGCGCGACATGCTCGCCGCTTTTCGCGATCGCGTAGCGCAGAATCGCAGCATCGCGTAACGGCGCAATCGCGTTGACAGTCACGCACAGAGCATGAAGAAATTTTTCCTCGCGCTCCCCGTTGCACTCGCCTTCGCATCTGTCTCTCTTCAAGCGGCGCCCACGCTGAAGCGCGCCGTCACGGCAGCCGCAGGTTCGGCGTCCAAGAAATCGAACACGGCCGGTGACAACGTCGCCTTCTCCTGGGACGCGAATCCGGTCGAGCAGCAGGCCAGTGGTTACAAATTCTACGAAGCGACGGGCGGCGTCTATCGCTTGTTAGGCGCGATCGCCGGCACGGGCTTCACCGTCTCCGCCATCACCGCCGGCACGCATCATTATGTCGTGACCGCCTATCGCGACGCTGATTCCACGGAATCGAGCTACAGCAACGAAGTTGTCGTCGACGTAACCGCGCCGCTGCCGCCGCTCAGTCCGCCGACGAATTTGCAAAAAGTCGCCAGTGGGATCGCGAACGTTTCCGCGCGCGCGCAAGTGGGCGTCGGAGAAAACGTCTTGATCGCCGGCCTCATCATCACCGGCGAAAAAACTCCCGTCATCGTCCGCGCGATCGGACCGACCTTGCAGCAAGCCGGCGTGAACGGCGCGCTGATCGATCCGACCCTCGAGCTGCACAACAGTCAGGGCGAAACGATCGCGGTGAACGATAACTGGCAGGACACACAAAAACCCGAGATCACCGATATCGGATTAGCGCCCGTTGATTACCGCGAAAGCGCGA
>CAXSCV010000033.1:3583-33807 GCA_964235895.1 uncultured Chthoniobacterales bacterium | reverse complement strand
TTGTTGGCACCTTTCGCTTGGCCGGTTAATCTCCGAACGCATCGCCCATCATGAATCCTCCCGAACAAATTCCGCCGCCGCCGAAATCGTCCATCTCCGCCGAAGCCCTCGTCGGCATCGGCATGACCCTGACCTGGCTCGGTTTGTTAGGACTGCTTCTGGGCTGGGCGGAAGTCTTGCGACACGAGATGGCGGTAGCCTGGATTTGGCTGCCCTTCGGCGCCGTGGTCATGGTCGTCGGCGTGATCACCGCCATGATTGGCAGCGGTCGAAAGAAGTCGCGCTGAGCTTGCGCGATTCCGCCTAACGACTCGTGCTCGTCGCGCGAGGCGCGCGTTTTTTTACCCGCTTTTTCTTCGGCTCGAGCATGGTCCCGCGGCATTTTGCGCGGCCGCAGAAACAAGCAAACTCCTGCTCGAGTTTCTTGGTTCGCCGTTCCGCCGGGACGATTCGGTAATCGTAGAAAAGCTCTTCGCCGGGTTTTAGCGCGCGCAACGAGTAGATGAAAATGCGATCGTCTTCCTCCGTCGTCTCGCAGTTCGGGTCGCAGGAATGGTTGATCCAGCGCGCCTCGTTTCCGCCCACGCCGGCATCGATCACGTCACCGTTATCGAGCGAGAAAAGAAAAGTGTGATACGGATTTTTCGGATCGCGCGCCGGCAGATTCTTCGCTTTTTTCCAAGGCAAATGCCGTCCGGTATATTCGATGAAGCGCGTGCCTTTGCGGATCGGCACGAGCGCGTATGCACCTTTCCCGTGAATGCGCGAGGCGCGCACTTCGACGCGGCCCGGCGGCGGAGTTGGGATCGTTCTCTTTTTTTTGGGCGAGGATTTCGGCATGTAACAGTTCGCTCTGAGGATGAATCAACTTGCGGTTAAGGCCGCGCGATCGTCCGCCACCGCGACTCCGCTTTTTTCCAGGAAATAATCGTAGCCGCCCGGATACGGCGTGACTTGTCCGGCATTCACGTGCAGCACTTTGGTCGCGAGTTTGCGAATGAAATGCACGTCGTGCGAAATAAAAACCAGCGTTCCCTCATAGGCGCCGAGCGCGAGGATGAGTGACTCGACCGCGTGAATGTCCAAGTGCGTCGTCGGTTCATCCATGAGCAACAGATTCGGCGGATCGACCAGAAACTTGATCAAGTTCAACCGGCTCTTCTCCCCGCCGCTGAGCACGCCAGTCTTCTTGTAAATGTCGTCCTTGCGAAAGAGGAACGAACCGAGAATGCCGCGCGCTTCGTTTTCCGCGAGCGTCGGCGCGGCGTTCATCACTTCTTGCAGGACGGTGTTGGCGGAGTCGAGCGTCTCCGCGCGATGCTGCGAGAAGTAACCGATCTTCGCGTTATGCCCGAGATTGCGTTCGCCTTTTTGGAAATCGATCACGCCCGCGAGAATTTTTAGCAAGGTTGACTTGCCCGCGCCATTCGGCCCGACCAGGACCGTGCGTTCGCCGCGTTCAATCGTCAGATCGAGCCCGCGATAAACTTTGTGCACGCCGTAAGCCTGATGAATTCCTTCCAGCGAAATCGCGCGCTGTCCGCCGCGCGGCGGCTGGGGAATGTTGAACCGAAACGGCTTTTTCGCCGGCAACGGTTTTTCGATTAATTCCATCCGCTCGATCTGTTTGAGCTTGCTCATGGCCTGCGACGCTTTCGATGCAACTTGCCGGAAGCGATCGTAAAACTCGCGGAGCCGCGCGATTTCCTTCTGCTGATTGTTGAAAGCGGCGAGCTGCTGCTCGTAGTTCGCTTCGCGCTGGCGGAGAAAATCGGAGTAGTTGCCGGTGTATGGCACGAGCTTCTGCTCCGCGATGTCGTAAACGCTTTCGACGACTTCGTCCATGAATTGCCGATCGTGCGAAATGAGCAGAAGCGCGCCCGAATAATTCTTCAGATAATCCTGCAACCAGAGGAGCGAGAGCAGGTCGAGGTGATTGGTCGGTTCGTCTAACAAGAGCAAATCCGGCTCCATCACCAGCAGTCGCGCGAGGTGCGCGCGCATGACCCAGCCGCCGCTCATCTCCTGCGCTTTGCGATCGAAATCCGATTCGCGATAACCGAGACCGCGCAACATTTTCTTGGCCTTCGCTTCCACTTGCGGATCGCTCAACGCCTCGTGTTTTGCATGCGCCTCGAGATAAGAGGAGCCGCTGACCTCTCCGGTTTTTTCCAAGGCGTGAAGTTGCGCTTCGAGCGCCGCGACGATGCCGACTCGACCGGTCGCGACATCCAGGACAGTCTCTTCGCCGACCGGCTCGCTCTCCTGCGGCAAGTAACCAACCATCGTCCACTCATCACGCTCCGCCGTGCCGGCATCGGCGGTGTCTTTGTTGAGGATGATGTTGAAGAGGGTCGATTTGCCCGCGCCATTGGGCCCAACTAAAGCGACGCGCTCGCCGTAATTCACGGTCAAGGCGGCATTCTCGAACAAAGTTCGGCCGCCGATGGTTTTGCGAAGATTTCGAATGGTCAGCATGCGTGCGCGCGGGCGCGAACGCTACAGTTCGCCGAGCAGTTCGGCAAGGGAGGGGCGGTTCGGTCGCGCGGCCCGCGCCTCCGAAAGCCACTACTCGTTAGGCCAAAGTCGCGGGAGCGCGCAGGAGATATTTCGTCAATAGGACAAAGCCGGCCGCGAAGGCAGACATACCGAGGAATCCGAACACCGCGATCACTGGCAAGTAAACTTCATGCGCATTGAACCCTCCCGGCGCCGTGCCCACGTAAAGAAAAAGCAGCGCGCGGATTAATTCGATCAACGATGCGACGGCGAAGGAACAAACAAATGCGTGCGTGATGCCGCGAACGAGCAGGAAAGTGCAAAGCCCCAGAATCGCGAAATTGTAGAGGAGGGCGAAAACGAGCAAGATAGTATTCATCGGCGAGAGGTAAGAGCTTTAACCTAACGAATATCGCTCTCCTACCAAGCGCTCGTTAGGCCACCGCGCGCCCAGCCGGAAGCTTACAGAATCTTAACGAGACGAACGGCGCAGATGGGTGGAATTTTCTGTCGTATGAAAACAAACAAACTACTGATGGCTACGGCGCTCGGCGCCAGCTTCGCATTCAACCTGACCGCGCAAGGCGGAGAACGTCCAGGTGAAGTGGTCGATCGATCGACCCTTCCGGCAGCGGTTCAGAAAACCATCACGGAGAAAGCAGGTGACGCAAAAATCGTCCAAGTGCGACGAGAAGACGATGCGGATGGCCGATGGAACTACGAAGTCGAAGTTAAGTCGAATAGCAAAGAATGGGCTTTCGAAGTTGATCCCAAAGGGAAGCTAACGAACAAGCACGCCGACAAAGCGAAGACGGAATAGTCGCGATCGTCGCCCCGCGTCGTCGCTGGTGCATGCCACTGGCGATGCCGCGCGCGGCCGCCCGTTTTTTGATTAGATTCAGGTCGGTAGGCGAAATGTCAGGGCACGATTCCTCTAGGCGGGATGGAGATCGGTGGTCCTATTTCACCCGTGCCGAACCCGTTCTCGGGACTTGAGGCTCCGAAGGAAAAGGGGATATCCACCATTCTCCATTTTCCCGGACGCCAGCGCCATTGTATTAAGCTTTCGCGGGCAGAGTTATCCAAGAGCGAAAGGCCGGTTGATCTTACGACGATCACCTTAGTTACCGCCCCAGTTTTCGAATCCAAGAGGACGCGAAAGACGCCCGAGCCGGTGCCGGCAGTGTGATGATATTCCGGTACGACCCGCTTGATTACATCTTCCATCCAGACTGCACCGCCATCTGGGTAGTCGCGCACGGTGCGCTTCACTCCTTGAGCATCAATTGCACTGCTATCCTTGAAGACGCTCGGACTTGGCAGGCGTTGCTTTTCGGAAATATAATTGAGGCCTCCGATCGAGGCGACGGGTTTTCCATTGAGGGTCGCGGGGGTAAAGCGCCAGTCTTTCATCTGTGACATTACCGCCGCGTCGAAAGCGACATTCGACGATGATTCGACCACCGCCGGCGCAAGCATGCGCCCATCGGCGCTGACCACGCAAAGGATCCTTACGTGGCCAGTGACGATATGGTTCGATGCGTCTCGCGGGCGGGCAGGTATCGGACAATCAAGATCCTTCTCATCCACGAACGCTTTGTTCTCCTTTCCGATATCGACTACCCGGAATCTCGAATCATAGATTTTGTGCAGGGCGGCGTGGCGCTCCGGATTAGGGTGCCTCGACACCAAGTTGTAAACCACCATTTTGCCCTCGTCGTTACCCGGGGTTTTTGAGCGGGCTTCGGCGACGCCGATACCTATCGAGAGCTGGAGCAAAGCCAGGCAAAGGACGCGTGGACAAGTAGAAGAAGCCATAACCCGGAACGATTATGCGGAATCGCGAGCCTCGCGAGAGATGATTCCCTGCTATATTGATCGTCCGATGTTCGAGATCAAACAGAAGGACAAGCTGACCGAGCGCGCGTTGCTCATCGGCGCTTACACCGACACCGCGAAGAAGGCCGAGGCCGAGAGTTTGCTCGCGGAACTCGCAGAGCTAGTCGACACGCTCGGCATCCCCGTGGTCGAGCGGAAGCTGATTCATCATCGCGAAAATCACGCGCGTTATTTGATCGGCTCGGGTAAAGCGCAGGAGATCGTGGACCTGGCGAAGGCGAACGAATGCGACGTGCTCGTTTTCGATAACGAGCTCACACCTTCGCAGCAGCGAAACTGGGAAGAGCTTGCCGGCATCACCGTGGCGGATCGCCAGGAAATCATCCTCGATATTTTCGGCGCGCGCGCGCAAACGCGGGAAGCGCGCATCCAGGTCGACCTCGCGCGCATGCAATATTCGCTTCCGCGCCTAACGAGAGCTTGGAGTCATCTCGGGCAACAGGGCGGCGGGATTGGCGCAAAAGGCGAAGGAGAAAGCCAGCTCGAGCAGGACAAACGCAAAATTCGTTTGCAGATCGATCGTTTGAAACGCGAGCTCGAACAGGTGCGGAGCGCGCGCGCCACCCAGCGGAAAGATCGCAAACGCGCGCCGGTGCCGAACGCCGCCATCGTCGGCTACACCAACGTGGGAAAGTCTTCGCTTTTGCGGCGATTAACCGGCGCGGAAGTTTTCGTGGAAGACAAACTTTTCGCCACGCTCGACACGACCACGCGCAAGATTGCTTTGCCTAACAAGCAACCGCTGCTGCTCACGGACACCGTCGGCTTCGTGCGCAATCTGCCGCATCAACTGGTCGAAGCATTCAACGCCACGCTCGAAGAAGCCGCGCTTTCCGATTTTCTCATTCACGTTCTCGACGCCTCGCAGGATGAAGTGATGGAATTTTATAACACGACCATGCGCGTGCTGGCCGATCTCGGCGCGGACACGAAGCAGATGCTGGTGGTCTTCAACAAGATCGACAAAGTGGCGGAGGCGTCTGCTTTGCCGGCCTTGCGGCGACATTTTTCCGACGCGGTTTTTGTCTCGGTGCAAACGGGCGAGGGGATGGAGGAATTGGTCGAGCGGATTTCTGAATTCGTCGCGCGCGGGACCATGACGGTAGAACTGCGTTTGCCCACGGCGCGCGCCGATCTTCTGGCGCGGTTGCATCGCGACGGCACCGTGCGCGAGGTCAACTACGAGAATGATTTTACGCGCGTGGCCGCGACCATTCCGACGCGCTCGCTGGAAACCTTCGCGCCGTTCTTGCCTCTTCCTACGACCCTGGACGAAACGGTTCCTTCCGTGGACTAACGAGGCATGGCCGTGCGTGTCGTTAGGCTGGGCACGCCGCGTCAGGCCCGAGAAGGTTTGCGCCTCGGCACCGTCCGGCGTCCGCCGCGCGGAGTGCGCAAAGAAGATTACGCGCGCCGCGATTACTTCGATCTCTGGCTGCCGGAACTTGCCCCAAGCGCAGCGGCGGTTTCCTGGGCGTTGTCGGAGCCGTTCACGGACGCACGCTGGAAGAAATATGAGAAGCGTTACCGACAGGAAATGAATCGGCCGCCCGCCTTGCGCTTAATCAAAATGCTGGCCGCACTTTCCGGACAGACGAATTTTTCTGTCGGCTGTTATTGTAAAAACGAAGCGCGCTGCCATCGCGCAATCCTCCGGCAACTGCTGATCGAAAACGGCGCGACCGTTCGCTGATTTACTGCGCCTTTTCGTCCGCAAAAAGTCGGACTGACTTGACTGGCGATACATGTTCCGCGCCCCATTTTCTCGCGATCTCCCGGCTGTCATCCTGAGCCGCGCAGACGGCGAAGGATCTGGCACAGGGTCTTTGGTCTCCCAAGGTCTAACAATCCAACCAAACACCCTCTGCGAGATCCTTCGGCGCGCTCTGCCGCCTCAGGATGACAACTCGAGAGCGAAGACACATTCTCGGCCTAACGAGACCTGGCCTGCGTCTTAAACTTTGCGGCTGCCGATCGTGAAGAATCGGGACTTCGGCAGCGCCGAACCATTTTGCGTGAGAAGATGGCAGGGATGAGTTCGTCGCGTCTGCAATTTCGTCTCGACGCGCGCGCGACTAATTCGCGCGCGCGCGCGGGAACTTTTCGCACGTTGCATAACGAAGTGCAGACGCCGGTTTTCATGCCCGTCGGCACGCGCGCGACGGTCAAAGCGCAACTCACGCGCACGCTCGAAGAAGCCGGTTCGCAGATTCTTTTGGCCAACACTTATCACCTGCTGCTTCGGCCGGGCGCGGAAGTTTTTCGACGCATGGGCGGCATTCACAAGTTCATGAGCTGGGAGCGTTCGGTCCTGACCGACTCCGGCGGTTTCCAGATTTTTTCCCTGCCGCGTTCGCGTTCGATGAGCGAGGAAGGCGCGATTTTTCAAAGTTACGTCGACGGGAAAACCATCCTGCTCAGCCCGGAAGTTAGCATCGAAACGCAGCGCGCGATCGGCAGCGACATCATGATGGCGCTCGACCAATGCATCGCTTCGACGGCGGAGGAATCGAGCGCGCGCGCGGCCTTGGAGATCACGCATCGCTGGGCCGCGCGCAGTCTAGCCGCGCGCGGTGATTCGGCGCAGGCGATGTTTGCGATTGTCCAAGGCGCGCTCTTCAAAAACTTGCGCCGGGAAAGCGCGGCCCGTTTAACCGAGATGCCGTTCGATGGATTTGCCATTGGCGGACTGGCGGTCGGTGAAGCGAAAAGCCAACGCGAAGATCTGTGCGAATTCACCGCGGAACTTTTGCCTAACGACCAACCGCGTTACCTCATGGGCGTCGGCACGCCGCTCGATATTTTGGAAGCGGTTCATCGCGGCGTGGACATGTTCGATTGCATTATTCCCACGCAAGTTGCGCAGCGCGGGGCGGCTTTCACTTCGCGCGGTTATCTGCAAATGCGCCGCGGCGTTTACAAATTCTCCGAGGAAAAGCTCGATCCCGAATGCGCCTGCCCGACCTGTGCGCGTTATTCGCGCGCCTATCTTCATCACCTGACAAAATCGGGCGAGACGCTCGGCTGGCAGTTGTTAGGCAAACACAATATTCATTTCTATCACCAATTGATGCGCGAGATTCGCGCGAGCATTTTGGCGGATAATTTTCTCGCGCTTTACCACGCGAAACGAGAATTCCTCCACGAAGTCGACGCGGACAATCCCATCCTGCCGCCGCGCAAAAACAAGCCGCGCCAGCTCTCGTTAGGCAACTATGAGGTGCACATTGCGCGGGAAGGTTTTGCCAGCATTCGCCATCGCGCATCGGGCGAGATCATGCATTCGCGGACCGCGCCCATGGAAGAAGCGCGGCGCCTTTACATCGAGCAATCGCACTTGGCGGAACGTCTGCGCGAATCCCCGGAGCCGCTGGTGATTTGGGATGTGGGCTTGGGCGCGGCGGCGAACGCCATGGCGGCCATCCAATGTTATGAAGCGCAGGCGGCGCTCGGTTCGGTCCGCCCGTTGCAGATGATCAGCTTCGAGAACGATCTCGATTCGCTGAAGCTCGCGCTGCGTTTAACCGACTTGTTTCCGTATCTGCGACACAGCGGGCCGGCCGGAATTTTGCAACGCGGCGTTTGGCAATCGAAGCAGCACGAAGGCTTAAGCTGGTCGCTCATGCGTGGCGATTTTCTCGAAACGATGACCGAAGCGCCCGCGCCGCCGAATCTGATTTTTTACGACATGTTCTCGAGCAAGACCTGTGTCGATGCGTGGAATCTCGAGGCATTCGCCGCGCTCTTCGCTGCTTGTCGCGGGCGCGCGGTGGAGCTTTTCACTTATAGTTGTTCCACCTCGGCGCGAGTGGCACTGCTGACCGCGGGCTTTCACGTCGCGCGCGGCCGAAATGCCGGCGAGAAAGAAGAAACGACGATTGCTTTCACGCCCGCGGCTCGCGCGGCGGCGCGGTCCGAGCAGCCGGCGTTTCTTGCCGACGAATGGCTCGAGAAATGGAATCGATCAGGCGCGAAATTTCCGGCGGAGCTAGATCCGGCGCAGCGTCCGGCCTTCGAAGAAAAGCTGCGCGCGCATGCGCAATTCTCGACTCGTTAGGCGAAAGTTTGCAGATCGCGGAAAGCGCGGCCGAGATGTTCCAGCACATCGCTTGGCAGGAGCGATTGTTCGCTGGCGTTGCCGTTGAAAATCGCGATTTCCGCCGCGCGCCCGCAGACCCAGGCGCCTACACGCGCCGCATCGTAAAGCGACAACTTTTGTCCAATCAACGCGGCGCAAACTCCGGTGAGCACATCGCCCATTCCGCCGGTGGCCATACCGGGATTTCCGGTCGTGTTGTAACTGCCGGCAGATCCTTTTTCGCGCACGATCGTGCGACTGCCTTTGAGCAGGAGTGTAACGGGATATTCGTCGCAGAATTGCTTGCTCAACTCCGCCCGCGAACCATTTTCATTCGGAAATAACCGCTTCATTTCGCCGGGATGCGGCGTGAGCAGTCGCGGCCCTGCGCAGCGCGACAACGCAGAAATATTTTTCGAGAGAATGTTTAATCCGTCGGCGTCCACGACCATCGGTTTCGGCGCGGATTTGATCAGGCGCAAAATCTGCGCGGCATGTGTCCGCCCGAGGCCAGGACCGACGCCCCAGACATCGATCGGTTCATCGAGGAGGGAATCGTATTTGCGAATCGATTTCACCATCACCTCGGGCGGCGCGGCGCTCGCGACGAGGTCGTAACTATTTTCGAGAACGAAAAGTTCCACCAAGCCGCCGCCGGCACGCAACGCGCCTAACGAACAAAGAAGCGCGGCGCCGGTGAAGCCTTTCGAACCCGCGACGATGCCGATGCGTCCGAATTGATTTTTGTAAGCGTCGAATTCGCGCCGCGGCAGAAGCGCACGAAGCGAAGCGCGCGTGGCCGAAATTTCCTTGGCTTCTTCGTCGATGCGCAGGTCGGAAAGTTCGACGACTTCGAGGCGACCAACGAAGTTGATCGCGTCGTCCGCGACCAGGCCTCGCTTCACGAAACCGATCGCGATCGTGCAATGAGCGATTACACAATCGTCGTCCGTTTTGCCGGAATCACCGTCGAGGCCGGTCGGAATATCGAGAGCAAAAACGAAAGCGCCTTGTTCGCGACGCAGACGGTTGATCTCACGACAAGCGGAACGAATCGGCGCGCGCAACGGCGGCTTCGCGCCCAAGCCTAACAAGCCATCGAGCACGATAATCGGTCGCGAATTTGCGCTGTCGCGATCACGATTCGTTTTCAGTGACGCGATTTTTTTGCGCGCCAAATCGCCGAGATCTTTCTCGGCAAAAGCGGGGCGCAATTCGATCGACCAACCAGCCTTCTGCAACAGGTCCGCGGTGGCGAAAGCATCGCCGGCGTTGTTGCCCTTGCCCGCGAAAACAACACAGTGTCCCGGCGTTTCGAAGAATTGTCGGACCGTGCGCGCGATGCCGGCGGCGGCCTGATCCATGAGCGCTTCCGCAGTGGTGCCGCGGGCGAATGCCGCCTCTTCGGCCGCGCGCATTTGAGCGACGCTAACGACCGCGGATTCCAATCAAGCCTCCGATTTTTTCTTTTTCTTTTTGGACGATTTCTTGCCGCTGCTGCTCGATTTTTTCTTCGAGGAGGAATGCGAACTTCCGTGGCGCGAAGACTTGGTCCGTCGCGAGGAATGTCGCTCTCGAGGGGCGGCGCGGACGAAATCCGGGCCATTGAATGGTTGCGGCAACACTTCCGAAGATGCGGCGGAGGAACGCGAGATTGGTCGATCGAAGGGCGCGCGCACGCCACGAATTCCGCGGGCAATATTTTCCGCAAGTTTTTGCCGATAGTTGGTCGTGAGAATGTAATTCGCTTCGAACGGACTGGTCAGAAATCCGCACTCGACCAAGACCGACGGGATGCCGGTGCGTCGCAAAACAAAATAGCCGCGCCGCCGGATTCCACGATTTTCGGAAGGCGCGCCGGCGACGACGTTGCGATGGATATTGGCGGCGAGTCCGGAGCTGTCGCTGCGATAATAATAGGTCTCGATGCCGTTCGCGCCGGTCCGTGGCGCGGAGTTGAAATGAATCGAAACAAAGATCGCGCCGCGGTAGGAATTCGCGATCGCGACGCGCTGGCCGAGCGTGACGAAGACGTCGCTGTCGCGCGTCATGACCACGCGATAGCCGCTTTCTTGCAGGACGCGGCGCAAGCGTTGCGCGACATCCAGGGTCAGATTTTTTTCGCCAATCCGCTGATAGGGCACGCCGCCGCGATCGAAGCCGCCGTGGCCAGCATCGATCACGATGGTGCGAGATTGCGCGCGGACGGAATTAGCCACGAGAAAAACGAGGCCCGCGAAAATGAGACTCGTTAGGCAGCGGATGATTGAATTGGGAGAAATGCGTCTAGTCATCTGCGGAATCGGAAGGCGGCCGGTCCGATAATTTTGCCGCCGGCTTTTGTGCGGATTGGATGGGAGCATCGAGCATGCCTCCGCGCACGGCCACGCTGCCGTCGGCGATATGTTGGAGACGCGGGCGCGTCTTCGTTTCCAGGAAAGTGGAATGCGCGAGGAGTTCACCGTTTAATCCGATTTGCGAATAAGCCCAAGTCCGCGGAGCAGCGCAATGGAGCACGTGCAGGTGATTTGCGCGATCCAGTTCCGCCTGCGGTTGGTCGAAAACGATGATGCGGCCTAACGAGTAAGTGTTATAAACGGCGCCGGTGCTTTTGTCTTCCACGCGCACGTAAAGGCCGGTGTGATCGGGGAAGCGATTGGAGAGCAAGGAATAGGTGCGCGGGCTGCCGGCGGCTGGTTCGCCGTCGGGCACGCCGACGGTGCGCTGCCAGATCGGACGCGCGTCAGCGACCTGAAAGACTTTGCCCGACGAATAAAAAAACTTATTCAAGTCGGCGAAGTAGACATTCGCGCGCACGTGGTAGGGACCGAGTTCGTGGACCGGAAAGCGCGGCGTGAGATTGATTTTGCGCGCGACGGTTTCGCCAGTTTTTATTTTCAGAGGCGGCTCGGATTCATTTGAGATCGGCGCGAGAAATCGGCCCTCGTCCGCGGTGATTTCGAAACCGAACCAATGTTGCGCGTCGGCGTCGCGTAACTCGATGTCGCGGCCGGCGAGGTTGGTGATGTTGACGGTGGCGATGATCGGTTCGTAGGCGACGTACTGCACGCGTTTGAATTTCAACTCGACCTGAATCTGCGCGCGCGCCGTGATCGCGAGCAAAATGATGCAGGCGAAGGCGGCGAGGAATTTCATGCGCGCTAGAATAACGCAAGTCATTGGAGAAGAAACCCTGTCTGCGCGCGGAGGTTTCTCAGCGAATGAAGGCGGCGCCGCAGGAAGCGAGGGCGAGAAGGCCGAGCTTACGCGAGCTGCCGAAACGCGGCCAGCGGCTCGACTTCGACGTGGCCGATGACGCGGGTGGCGGCGCAGTTTTTGGCGGCGTTTCTTCTTCGCCGACCACTGGCGTTTTCCGACGCGCGACCGCTGCGATGACCGCTTCGTCCCACGAAACGCCGATCGTTTCCGCGGGCGCGCGGACGGAATAGTCGTAGGCAAATTCGACCGCTTCCCACGGCACAATTTCGTAGAGCGCATCAGCCCCGCGCGCCGGTCCGTGCTCGGCATGAACGATTCGGCCATTCAGCAAATAGACCAGCGCGGTCTTCGATCCGCGGACCAATTGAATGGCGCCGCTGCGCTGGCTTAAACAGCACATCTGCAAAACATCGAGCGCATGAAAAGCATCGACGCCGGTTTGTCGTTGCGCATCGGCGCGTTCGATCGCCTGCAGCAATCGTTCGCCATCGATCGGCTCGGGAAAAACTTTCGTGTGGGCAATTTCCAGCCGCTGTTCCGATGCCGGATAATCCGGCAAAAACATCGTCTGCATGCCGGCGAAGATTTCACTGAGCGTCGCGCCGAGAGCGAGACCATTCACCCCTTCGGCTTGGAGTTGCGTGAGAAGAAGCGAGCAACGCGGAACGCCGCGCGACCAATCAAGCGCGCGCGCATCGCTCGTGGCAAAACCGCAATGGTGCTCCGTATATTCCTTGACCATCTCGACCAATTGCTCTCCGACCTCAGCGTCGTGGTGGACGATGAGCAATTGCATTATGGCGAAGTGAGGGTGAGCGGCGGCGGGAAAAGATTGAGGAGCTTGGTTGGCTCCGCGCGGACGTCCTGCAGTTGGTCGTTGTAATAAACGCGGACCTGATAGCCGGCATATTTGCGCGTGGTGGCGTCGGGTGTTTCCGTTTTTTTCGCGCGCGATTTTTTTCCGTTGCCCGGCGGAGTGACGGCCGCGGCCGCCTCGGTCAGCGCGGCTTCGGAAGTGAGCGCGCCGTTTTTTAAACGGATGTAACTGACCGCGAGGACCTCGGGATTCGTCCCTTTCCAATCATGATTCGGGGTGAGCCATTCGTAGTTCACCTCGGCGTCGGTCAACGCGACTTTGTTGTTGTCGACCGTGTCATAAAAGTAGACCTGAATTTTTACCTTGGTGTGATCGATGATCGTGTTCGCGCGGACTTTCACGCCGACGCGCAAACTCAGATTCGTCTCCGCTTCCGGGTCGGCATTTTCCGTGATCGAGGCTTCGCTAATTCCAAAAGTCGAGCCGCCCGGAATGCCTTCGGGATCGTTGCGCGTCGTGCCCGCGCCAGCATCGAGCGGCGAAACACCGGCGAATCCCGGCCCGGCCCCAACCGCCGGCGCAGTCGCTGCGGTCGCGGGCGCAACGCCGACTTTCAATTTCATATCGGCCAATTCATAGAGCGCGCCGGCCGAGGGACCGATCTCTTGAATCTTGCGCCAGGTCTCGTTAGACCGATCGAGCATTTGCATCGATTCGTAAATCATCGCCATCTCCGCGAGGACGTTCGCGTTCTTCGGATCGCGCTGCGCCGCATCCTGCAAACGGGCTAGCGCATTGTTTGTGTCGCCGCGTTCGCGCAACTGCGTCGCTTCCTGCAAGAGACGTTCGGCCGCGGACAAGGCGGCGGTGCTCGGAGAAGATTGGGCGGTCGCGGGCGCAATCGAAGCGGCAGGTGTCCCTGCTGGTCCCGCGGACGCGGGTGCAACCGGCGCGGGAGTTTGCGCGACGATGGCCGTGGACTCCGTGGCGCGGCGTGCGGCGCGCGCTCGTCCCGCAAAATGCGCACCGATCGCGATCAATTCTGCCGCGCCCAAAATGGAAACGAGCGCGATCGCGATCTGGAAAGTTTTATCCGGACGCGCGGGCGGGGAAAAACTGGTCGCTTGCATGGCTGATTCTTCGTTTCTGTAAACGCGGCGCGCGCGCGGTGTCAACCGCTCGCAGGGTCGTTTCGCCTAACGGGAAATATCGGTTTGGCTGAGGATTTTAAAGCCTTCGCCCAAAATAACCGACGACGCGCAATCAGTGTCGTCGACATGCATGGCCAGCGCTGCGAAGCCGTGCGGGCGGGTTAGAAGGGGATAACAAAAATGCACATTCACCTCGGCCATGAGGAGAGACGCGAGCAATTTGCTGAGTTGACCAGCGACCTCGGTCATCTCGACCACGACCATCTCGCAAACGCCGAAAGCAATATTGTGTTCGCCAAAAAGTCCTTCCACGCGATCGGGATCGCTGACCACGATGCGCGCGATGGCCGAGTCGGTGGATTCCGAAATACTGAGCGCGACCACGTCGACATGATGCGCATTCAGCACCTTCACCACTTCGAGCATGGCGCCGACTTTGTTCGGCAGAAAAACAGAAAACTGGCGGACTAGCGGGCCGCCGATTTTCGAGGTGGTTTCGGGTAAATCGAAGGGCATGGGAAGATGAAGAGAGGAGAGGAAAGCGGGCCGACTATTTCGCCGCGCAGGTTTTTTTTGCAACCCGATTCTTGGCCGCGGCGGAGTTGAAGGATGGTGGTGCGGCGGCAGCGTTCGCTCTGTTCAAGCGAGACTTTCGCTCTAAAGTGCGTCGCCCAAAGATGGACGACGAAAACGAACTGATTGCCCTCCGCCGCGAAAAGCTCGCCACTCTGCAAGCGCGCGGCGCGAATCCGTTCGGCGCCGCTTTCGCGACCGACGGGAACATCGCGGAAGTGCGCGAGAAATTTGCCGAAGGCACGACCTTGCGCGCGGCTGGCCGCATCACCGCGCATCGCGACATGGGCAAAAGTCATTTCCTCGATCTGCGCGATGCGACCGGCCGCCTTCAAATTTATGTGCAGGCAAAAGAGCTCGGCCCGGAAGTGATGGAGACTTTTGCGCTGCTCGATCTCGGTGATTTTCTCGGTGTCGAAGGGACATGTTTCCTCACGAAAACGGGCGAGCCAACTTTGAAAGTTGCCAGCCTGCGCGTGCTCGCCAAAGCGCTCCGGCCGTTGCCGGAAAAATGGCACGGTTTGCAGGATGTCGAGGCGCGTTACCGGCAGCGTTATCTCGACCTTTTGACTAACGAGCAATCGCGCATCGTTTTTGAAAAACGCATCCGCATCCTGCGCGAGATGCGGCGATTTCTGGAAGATCGCGGATTCTTGGAAGTAGAAACGCCGATGCTGCAAGCAGTCGCCGGCGGCGCGGCTGCGGAACCATTTCGCACGCATCATAACGCGCTCGGTCTAGAGCTTTATTTGCGCATCGCGCCGGAACTTTATCTGAAGCGATTGCTCGTGGGCGGGTTCAATAGAGTGTTCGAATTGAACCGCAACTTCCGCAACGAAGGCATCTCGCGCCGGCATAATCCGGAGTTCACCATGTTGGAAGTTTACTGGGCCTACGCGGACTTCGAGCAGGTCGCAAATTTGGTCGAGGAACTCGTCTGCCATCTCGCGCAAACCGTCGCCGGCTCGCTGCAAGTCGAACACAAAACGGGCGACGGCGAGGTCACGCGCACGCTCAATCTCTCGCGTCCATGGCGGCGCGCGCGCTATCGCGATCTCATCCGCGAAATCGATCCGAGCTGGTTCGAATATACGAGCGAGCAACGCCGGGAACGTTGCGCGGCGCTCGGCGTGGAGATCAATCCGCGCATGGCGGATTACGAAGTGACGCAGCAGGTCTTCGAGAAATTGGTTGAGGAAAAAACCTTCGATCCCGTCTTTGTGACACATTGCCCGAAGGAGCTGGTGCCGTTGGCCAAACAAAACGCCGAGGACGACTCGTTAGTCGACGTTTACGAATTGCTCATCAACGGCCAGGAAATTTCGCCCGGCTATTCCGAGTTGAACGATCCCGTTATCCAACGCCGCCGTCTGCTCGAACAAGCGGGCGAGGAAACGCAAAAGCTCGACGAAGAATTTCTGCTCGCGCTCGAACATGGCATGCCGCCGGCCGGTGGCTTCGGACTCGGAGTTGATCGCCTGACGATGCTTTTGACCGGCGCGGAATCGATCCGCGACGTGATTCTTTTTCCGCTGCTGAAACCAAAACGCGCCTGAGCTTGCGCATGCGATTTTTGCCGGCGAAGTCGAGCGAGCGCGCGCTCCTCGCCGCCCTCCTTTTCTTTCTGCTCAGTCGCGCCTTCACGCTGACGGCGTTTCCCATTTTCAACGATGAAGCGATTTACCTGCAATACTCGCAGGCCATCCGCGACGATTGGCAGAAGTATAAATTTGTCTCGATGCACGGCGCTTACGGGGACTGGAAACCGCCGCTGCAATATTGGATGGCCGCGCCCTTCATTCGCTGCGGGAACGATCCGCTGCTCGCCGGTCGTGGCCTCGCGTTGGCCATTTCACTTGGCGGGTTGTTCGGTTTTTATTTTTTCGCGAAGGAACTTTTCGGGAAGAGGGAAGCAATTCTCACGGCCTGGCTTTACGGCCTTTGCCCGCCGGTTTTGTTTCACAACAACGAGTTCATCGCGGAAACGTTTTTGTTTTCGACCGCACCCTGTTTCTACGCCGCGCTTCTGAAGGCGATGCGGCCTAACGAACGGCGCGGGCTCTGGTTCGCGGCGGCCATCTTTTCCGGCGCGGCGCTTTTGCTCTTCAAGCAATCTGGATTCCTTCTTCTGGCAGTTTCGATTTTTCTCCCGTTCGCCGAATGGCCGCGCCGAAGCGAGAGCGAGCCGGAGGCGCGCGCGTGGAAAAAATTGGCGGCCAACTTTGCCCTGACGCTCGCCGTGGTCATTTGCGCGCAGCTTATATTTCGCGTGGTCATTCCGCCGCAGTTCAATCACACGCGCACGATCTTCGATCGTAATTGGGTCTTTTCCGCGCACGAGCTGGCGACGTTTCCGGTCCGCGCCTGGAATGCGAATCTTCTGCGCGTGCGCGACTATGTGGACGCCTATTATTCGTGGATCGCGCCGCTTTTTTGTGGCGCGTTTCTTTGGCTGGCCATTCGAAAAAAGAGCGCGCGCGATTTTGCTCTCGCAGCCATGTGCCTAACCGGCGCGATCGTGACCTGTTTTTTCCTGCGCAGCTTTAACGAATATCTTTTCAACACGGCGATCATCGCGACCCTCCTGCCGATTCTTGCGCGGAGCGCGATTTTGCTTTGGGATCGAGCGCGACCGCGCGAGCGGAATCTGGTGCCGCGCACAATGCTCGCGCTCTTCGCCGTGATGCTGACGTTTTGGAGTTACCAAATCGTCCTGATGAGAATTTCGCCCGCGCGTTACATCGAGCGGAGCACGCCGTGGGCGATCGAGAATTATCTCGAAGGTTGGCCGACCGGTTTCGGAATTAAGGAAATCGTCGCGTTCCTCGCGCAGGAGAATCGACATGGAATAATTCTGGCCGACGCGCAGTGGGGAAATCCACGGACCGCTCTGGAGGTTTATGCAAAAACGCGCTTTCCGAATTTGTGGGTCATCCCGGTCCTGCGCGATTTTTCCGATCCCGAACAAATGTCCGGCCTGATTGAGCGCGCGAAAAAAGAAGGACTGGTGCGATTCGCGATTTTCTCAGCCGATCCGGTGGGCGGTCGTGCGGTTTGGCAAAGCAAAGTGGAACGCGATCTCTGTTTGGATCGCACCGAAATCAGAGCGGACCCGAAGCAGATGCCGATTATTGTTTGTCGATTCTGAAAAAGGGCGCGCCGACAAAATGAAATCGCGCCGGCCTGTGCTAGAGTCGGGCAATGGAAACGCCACAGATTACTGCTTACCTGAAAACTCATTGCGGCTGGAGCGCCGGCGTCCGCGCGGTCCTGGCTAAATACAATCTGGCCTACACCGAGAAGGACATTATTCAGAACCCGGCTTTCCGTTGGGAGATGGAAACGAAAAGCGGTCAGCCCCTTTCGCCCTGCATCGAGATCAACGGCGAAATGGTGCCGGATGTCAGTGGCGAAGAAGTGGAAGAATATCTCGTCGCGCACAATTTGGTGCAGCCGAGCAGCACCGAGCCAGCCGTGCCGATCAATGCGCCCTGCGCGACTGAACAGCACGAGAGCCCGGTGCGTCTGCGGTTCTAGCGCAGGTCCGCGGTCGTCCGCGAAACTCGGGCCGCTTTGGGTTAATCTCCCGCGATGAAGTTGTTCCGCTCTCGCGCGAAAGAAAGCGCGCGCGCCTCGGGTCGAAAAGGCAAAGGGCGCCTAGGACTAAAGCTGCTTCTGGTCGCAGTCGTCCTCGGCCTCTGCTTCGGCGTGATCAGCTTCTACGGAATCTGGGCGCAAACTTTCGATCTCAAACGCGTCGGCGAAATGCCCGAGCGCAACACCGTCTTCGATGTCGACGGGAAAATTTATAGCCGACTCGCTGGCGCGAATCGGCTGATCGTTCCGATTAACGAAGTCTCGCCTTATTTCATCGACGCGCTCGTCGCGCGTGAAGACACGCGATTTTTCGATCACGGCGGAATCGATCCGCGCGGAATTTTGCGCGCGGTTTATCGCGACCTCGTAACCGGTTCGGCTAAGGAAGGCGCGAGCACGATCACGCAACAATTGGCGCGGAACAGTCTTCCGCTCGGCGGGCGGAATTTTAAACGCAAGATGCTCGAGGGCATGGTCGCGTTGCGGATCGAACGGCAATTTACCAAAGAGCAAATTCTCGAGGCTTACGTGAACCGGATTTATTTCGGCTCCGGCTGTTACGGAATCGAAACCGCATCGCAAGCCTACTTCGGCAAGAACGCCTCGAAGTTAAATCTACCGGAAGCGGCGCTGCTCGCGGGATTGATCCGAAGCCCGAATCGTTTTTCGCCGTTAAAGAATCCGGAAGCGGCCGCGGCGCAGCGCAACACCGTGCTCGATCGCATGCTGGAGTTAAAAAAAATCAGCGCCGCGCAAGCGCAACAAGCCAAGGCCGCGCGCGTCACTTCCAATCCGAAACGGCTGCCGCAGATTCAGGAAAATTACGCGATGGATGCGGTGCAGCGTGATCTGAATTTGCTGCTCACACCCGAGCAAATCGATTACGGCGGGCTCTACATTTACACCACGCTCGACCTGGATGTGCAGCACGCCGCGGAACAGGCGTTGGAAGCGCATCTCAGCAAAGTCGAACATCAGGCAGGCTATCATCATCCGACGCGCGCGGCTTATCGCGCGCCGACGGACGGGGAAGATTCCTCGATGCCATATTTGGAAGGCGCGGTCGTGGCAATCGACAATGCCAGTGGTGGCGTGCGCGCGCTCGTCGGCGGCCGCGATTATGCGCAAAGCAAATTCAACCGCGCGATCGCGCCGGCTAATCGACAAGTCGGTTCGTCGTTCAAGCCCTTCGTTTATGCGCTCGCTTTCACGCGCGGAATGTTGCCCGGCGCATCGATTAACGACGGACCGATCGAGCCCGGCGAAATTCGGGGCGCGGGAAATTGGACGCCGGGAAATTCCGATAACAGTTACAACGGAATTCAACCGGCTTCCTATGGGCTGATCCAATCTCGCAATACGATGAGCGTGCGCGTCGGTGAATTTGCCGGCGTCGATGAAGTGCAAAAAGAAGCGACTGCGCTCGGGCTCGGCGATGTTCCGCGCGGTCCGGCGACCTTCATCGGTTCGTTCGAAACAAACCTGAAAGATCTCACTGCGGCTTACACCGTTTTTCCAAACGCCGGCGTGCGCAAACAATCCTATATCATCGAGCGCATCGACGATCAGGATCACAATCCCATTTATCGCGCGGCTCATCTTTCCATTCCGGCGATGGATCCGAGCGCGTGCTGGATGACTTCGCAATTGCTCGAACAAGTGATGACGCGCGGGACAGCCGCGAGCGCGCGTTCGTTAGGCTTCAAACTTCCCGCCGCCGGGAAAACCGGCACGACGAATGATTTCAAGGACGCCTGGTTCCTCGGTTACACCACGGCGCTGACCTGTGGTGTTTGGGTCGGGTTCGATCAACCGACCACGATCACCTCGGGAGGTTACGGCTCGGCATTGGCGCTGCCGGTCTGGACGAACACGATGATGAAAATCGTCGCGCATTACCCGGCTCAACCGTTCGCGCCGACCATGCCCATCGTTCACACGACGGTTTGCGCGGATTCCAATCAACTCGCGACTAACGAGTGCGTGGCCGACGGCACCGCTTACGAAATCGATTTGCCGGCGGACAAGGTTCCGACCGTTCCGTGCCAGGTGCATGGCGGTTTGCAAATGCAGTTGGCGCAGCGGCCTAACGACACTCCAAAAGCCGATGCACTACCGAATCGTATCTTTCAATCGTTCCGAAAATTCTTCAGCCGAAAGTAGCTCAGCCGGCCTCGGTCAATCGGTCGTAATCCATCTTGGTGTCGATGTCCGTGGCCGCCTGCGGACAGGAGAAGGAAGCGACGTCGTCCGGTTTCGACAGAAGCAAATCTTTCGCGCCGCGATCTCCTCGCAATTCCAGCAACGCGGGAAAATAGGTGCGCGCGAAAAGCGCGGGAATTCCGAGCGTATCGGAATAAGCGGAGGCGACGATCGGTTTCTCTTTTGCGCGATGCAGCAGAATCAATTCGCGCAATGCATTTGCATCCACCAGCGGTTGATCGCTGGCCAGAAACAGAGCCGCCTCGATGTCGTGATCGAGCGCAACCAGACATTGCAAACCGCTGCGAATGGAGGTGGACATTCCTTCGCGCCATTCGGGGTTGGTGGTGAATTCACATTCTACGCCCGAGAGCGCGGCTTCGATCTCTGAGGCGCGATGCCCGAGGACGACGACGACCGGATCGCAGCCAGCCGAAGTCGCGGCCGCAATCGCGTGTCGCAGGAACGATTGACCGCGGAAAATGGCCAATGGTTTCGGCTCGCCGAAACGACTGGAAGCGCCGGCCGCGAGGATAACTGCGCCGAATTTTGGGACGGAGGACATCAGCGCGCGAGGGAAAATTCAGCGCGCGGCGAGGCGTGAATTGGCGCTTTGATTTCGCGCAACGAAGAACCCGTCCCGCCGGCGAAGGCATGTTGGATTTCGGCGATGATCGCGAGTGCGATTTCTTCCGGTGTCTCGGAACCGAGATCCAAACCAGTCGGCGCAAAAAGGCCGGCGTTAGCGACGGTGCCGCTCTCGAAAACGTCGGCCAGCAATTGATCGCGGCGTCGGCGCGGCCCGATTAACCCGACGTAAGGCAAGGGGAGCGGAAGCAATTTTTGCAAAGCCGCGAAGTCGCGCCCGTAATTATGCGACTTCACAACCGCCGCCGTCCATTGATCGACTTCCTCGGGAAGCTCAGATTCCTGCTCGGCCTCGATCACCTGCCAGCCGAGAATTTCGGCGAAGGAACGCAGCGGCCGACTGTCCGGACCGGAGCCATAAATGAGCAAGCGAGGTTGAGGATGAATTTCCTGCACGAACGAATCCGCGTCGTCGATATTCTCCTCGAACTCAGCCACGCGACTTCCAAGTTTGTCGGACGCACCGGCGAAAGTTGTCAGCGCGAAACACTTCTCGCGCGCGTCCAGATGAGCGTTGAGCGCGGCGACGAACTGGTCGGCCAGCGGCTCGATGAAAATATCGATCGCACCGTTACAGCCAAAACGCAGACGCGTATCAAAACTCGTTAGGCAAGCGCGTCCGCTGGCGAAAATTTCCTGTGCGCGCTGTGCCACTTCCTCTTCCAAACAACCGCCGCTCAACGAACCTACGGTCCGGCCGTCGCGAGCGATCAACATGCGCGCGCCGGGTCGCCGATAACTGGAACCGCGCGCACGCACCAGCGTTGCGAGCGCGAAAGATTGCCCCGGGTGTCGGCGGTATTCCCGGACGATGTCGTGGATGTCTTTCACCAGGCAAGGAAAAATCTCTGACGTCTTCGCGCTGTTTGCGAAGAGAATTAAATCAACTTGTCAGGGGTGATCGGCAAATCGCGCACGCGTTTTCCGGTGGCGTGATAAACCGCATTTGCGACTGCGGCTGCGGTGCCAGTAATGCCAATTTCACCGAGGCCTCGCGCGCCGATCGGATTAAAAGCGAAGTCCGGTTCGCCCACGAACGCGATCTCGATCATCGGGATATCGGCATTCGTCGGCACATGATAATCGGCCAGATTGCGGATGACCGGCAGGCCGGTTTTACCATCGTAGGAAGTCTCTTCGGTCAAAGCCATGCCGATGCCCATGACCACGCCGCCGATGATCTGGCTGCGTGCAGTTTTCGCGTTCACGATTCGTCCGCCGTTCATCACGCTGACGAAACGCGTGACCTGCACTCGCGGCAAAAGAGGATCGATTTTTACTTCGCAGAATTGCGCGCCCCAGGATTGGAAAGCCAACTTCTTGTTCTCCTCGGGCGCGTGCAATTTGCTCTCGACCGCGATCGCGTCTTTGCCGGCGCGTCGCAAAATGTCGGTGAACGCGTCGGATTTCGCGCTGTCGTTTTTGATTCCAATGCGACCCGGCGAAACCATCGCGATCTCGTCTTTCTTCGCGTTGTGCAGCGGCGATTGCGCATCGGCGATCGCGAGATCGGCCAGCGCCTCGTGCAAAAGAAGGGCGACTTCATGAATGGCGGTGCCGACGGTGCCGGTGGAGTTCGAACCGCCGGCCACAGGACCGAAAGGGTAGTCCGATTTGCCGAGCTCGAAGGTCACTTTCTCGAAAGGCACGCCAAGTTGCTCGGAAGAAATTTGCGTGAAGGCGGTGTAAGCGCCGGTCCCGAGATCGTGCGTCGCGCATTGCACGATCGCGCTGTCGTCCGCGCGCAAAGTGGCTTTGGCCGCAGCCGCCATTTTGTGCGCGGGATAAGTGGCCGTGGCCATTCCCCAACCGACCAGAAGATTGCCGTCCCGCATTTTGCCGGGGAGCGGGTCGCGCTTGGCCCAACCGAATTTCTCCGCGCCTAACTGGTAGGCTTCCTTGAGATGCTTCGCGCTGAAGGGCACATCTTTTATCGGATGATTATCGGAATGATTCGTTAGGCGAAGCGCCAACGGATCGATTTTCAGGGAGTAGGATAATTCATCGAGCGCGCATTCCAGCGCATACGTTCCAGGGCATTCGCCGGGCGCGCGCATGAAAGTGGGCGTGGCCACGTTCACCGGAAAAACCGTCTCCTCCACCAGGATCGCCGGGCTGTCATACATCAGCCCGGTGGAACGCGCGCCACAGGATTCGGTGAACTCGCCGAGCGAGCGCTCGACCATGCCGGTGTTCGTGAGGAGCGCCGCCACGCGAATGGCGCCGGCCAGCGCCTCGGCGCGCTCGGGCACGGGCGGGGTAATCGGTATATTCGCCGACTGGCGAAGTGAGCGTGTCGGAGACGTGGCGAATCGCCTGCAATTTACCATCGGAAGTCGCTGCCAGGGCGATGGTCTGCCGGGTCGGTGTGCGATGGCCGGTGCCGGTGAACATGGCTTTGCGCGGGATGTGAAATTTAACTGGCTGTCCGGTCGCTTTCGCGGCCATGGCGGCGAGAAGAACGTGCGGCCAAAGCGCGCCTTTGCAGCCGAAGGCGCCGCCGACGAACGGGCAGATCACGCGCACATCGTCGACCTCGAGCTCAAAGCTTTCCGCGAGCAAGTTCTGCACGCCTTTGACGAATTGCGTCGCATCCCAAACCGTCAATTTCTTGTCGCCGTCCCATTGCGCGATCGTGCCCGACATCTCGATCGGGTTATGCGTTTCGGTCGGCGTGTAATAGGTTTGTTCCAGCCTAACGAATGCTTGATTCGATAAGGCGGCATCGACATCGCCCTTCTTAAGCTGCACGTGTTCGTTGTTATTCTTCTTCGGCTTCTTGGCCTTTTCCTCGGCCTCTTCCATGTTCAACAACGGCTCGGCCGGCGCGTAACTAACCTGGACTAACGAGGCCGCGTAGCGCGCTTGCTCGATCGTTTCCGCGACAGCCAAAGCGACATATTGACCGGCGTAATGCACCTCGTCGTCGCTCAAAGGATTGCGCTCCTCGCTGCGGATTCCTTTCATTTGGCCGCCCTTGGCTTCTTTCACTTCGGGGACGTTTTGATGAGTGAGAATCGTCAGCACACCCGGCGCAGCTTGCGCTGCTTTCGTGTCGATGGCGGTGATTTTGCCTTTGGCAATGTTGCTCTCCGCCGCCCAGGCATAATGGCATTTCGGAACGATGAATTCCGCGGCGTATTTTGCCTGCCCGGTGACTTTGAGATGGCCATCAACGCGGCTGCGCGCGGGACCAAGAATGTTCGTCTCCATGTTGTCAGGCGAGCGCGGCGACCGTGGTCAGCGCTTGCGCGATGGCCCGCTTGGCCAGGCCGATTTTGAACGAGTTATATTTGTATCCTTTGGCGTCGGCCAACTCCGCATCGGCGGCGGCGTTGAAAGATTGCGCGTCGGCTTTTTTTCCAAGAAGCAACTGTTCCGCGTTCGTCGCGCGCCAGGGTTTCAGGGCGACGCCGCCAAGAGCAAGACGCGCGGATTTAATGATGCCGTTCTCCAGCTCGAGCGCTGCCGCCACGCTCACGAGAGCGAAGGCATAACTGGCGCGGTCGCGCACTTTCAAATAATGCGAACGCGTGGCGAAAGGATTCGCGGGCAAATCAACCGCGGTGATCAACTCGTTAGGCTGAAGATTGGTTTCGACATTCGGCGTATCGCCCGGGAGCCGATGAAAATCGCCAATCGGAATGGTGCGTTCGCCGTTTGGTCCCTGCACGCGCACGACGGCCTCGAGCGCCGCGAGCGCCACGTTCATGTCGCTGGGATTGGTCGCGATGCATTGCTGGCTCTGGCCGAGAATGGCGTGAATGCGGTTGTAACCTTCGAGCGCGCCGCATCCGCTCCCGGGGTTGCGTTTATTACAAGCCGGGAAAGAAGGATCGTAAAAATAATAGCAACGCGTGCGCTGCAAAAGATTCCCGCCGGTCGTGGCGAGATTGCGCAACTGCGGACTCGCTCCCGCGAGCAAAGCCTGGCTGAGCACGGGATACCGCGACATAACAAGCGGATGCTCCGCGACGTCGGAATTGCGCGCGAGTCCTCCAATCCGCAGGCCCGCGCCATTCGGCAATTCCTCGACCTGGCTCAAGGCGAGGCGATTGATATCGACCAGGGCCGATGGCGTTTCCACGCCCATCTTCATCAGGTCGACCAGGTTAGTGCCGCCACCGAGAAACTTGGCCTGCGCATTCGCGGCGACCGCTTTGACTGCCTCCTGCGGATCTTTCGCGCGCGTGTAAGTAAACGGACTCATGCGCGTTTGGCCGCAGCGGTTTTGATCGCGTCGACGATGTTTGGATAGGCGCCGCAACGGCAGAGATTGCCGCTCATCCATTCGCGAATCTCAGCGTCGTCTTTCGTGTGGCCTTCTTGAATGCAGGCGACCGCGGAGCAAATTTGGCCAGGCGTGCAATAGCCGCATTGAAAGCCATCATGCTCGACGAAGGCACTCTGCACCGGATGCAGTTCGTCGCCTTTCGCGAGACCTTCGATGGTGGTGATTTCGTCCCCTTCCACAGCGACCGCGAGCGTCAAACACGAATTTACCCGGCGCCCGTTGATCAGCACTGTGCACGCGCCGCATTGTCCGTGATCGCAACCTTTTTTCGAACCAGTGAGATGGAGATTTTCGCGCAGCGCGTCCAGCAAGGTCGTGCGCTGATCAAGTTGCGGCAGAGAAAAATCTTTGCCGTTAATCTTTAAGGTTACGTCGAGTGCGCCGGCGCTCGGAGGTTGATGTCCCGGCGTAACGGCTCCGCCAACGCGCGAAGCTGCGCTGACTAATCGCGGGCCGAGCACGACGGCCGCACTCGTTCCGGCCATTTGCTTTAGGAATGTGCGCCGCGTGGCAGGATTGCCAAAAACGAGAAGATCATCGAGACCGTCTGCGGTCTGCGAATTCGGATCAGCGCTATTCGATGCGTCGTTTGGGTCCTCCATCGTGTGGGTTTCTTCTAAACCCGGTGGAGGAAAAATTAAAACGAAAGTTTCAATACAATTTCACTCTTCTCCGCATCGGTATTTTCCCGACGCGGAGAAGGTGAAAAGAGACTGCCGCTTACTTCGCGAGAGCGATCGCGGCCTGCGCCGCGAGAACCAAGGGCCATGCCGCCAAGGCAGCGATGACTGCGAAGAGCGCGCCTTCGAGACGCGACTCGCGTTTGGCTTCAGCCGCGAAAAATCCGTCGCTTAAAGCACGGAAGCTCGGTCCCATGGCCGGTCGAACGCCGCCTCCACGGAATGAAGCTGAGCCACCGAGCGATCCACGCTCGGAGGTTTGATAATTCCAATCGGTCATGATCGCCCGGGGCGAAGTGCGACCGAAAGGTTGCGTTGAGTCGCCGCGGCGAACCGGGCGCTCGATCTGAGATGTAGTTTTCATGTCTGTTCACGCACAGATTTCGAGCCCTGTGCAAACGAACGCTGCAGTCGTTAGACCAGCAGCCAGCTATATATATGCGGAGTTCCTCGAAGAGCCCCGGGCCGATCTGGATGATCGATAGCTATTGAGACTGAATAATCAGCGCCCTTCACGAGGAAGCGTAGCGCTCACTAACACAAGCCCAACAACCGAACCGCCGGAATCATCATCCATCCGCACAAGAAAGTCAATGCATCGGGCCGACTGCGGTCGGTTGCGTTGCAGAAGATCCAGCGCGTTCTTTCGGCTAACGAAAGCCGTCGCGCGTCAGGATTTCGCGCGGCTTCGATGCGGACGTTTTCGCTTTCTCCGACTCGGAGGAGCTGCGAGCCGATGCAGAACGAGACCCGCTCCGTTTTCCTTTTGGCTTAGAACTTTGCGGCGTGGAACAGCCCACGCTCGCGACCAGCAAAAGAGCAATTAGGAATCGCGCACGATGTTTCATCTCTGCTCGCATGATGACGCGCGCTTCTTTATTCGACGATGCGAAATTTGCATCTGCCGCGTGGCGGCGCTTGAACCTTCTCCCGCGAGGCGTAAAAGTTCCGCCCAATCATGTTTACTCCCGCGCGGGTTTTCTCTCTCTTCCTTGTCGCGGCGGGGCTGATTTGCGGACCGCGTTCTTCGCCGGCGCAAATTTTGCAAACCTCGATCGACGGGTCCGACCTGACCGTGACATATGCGAGAATTTCGAACGCCGACGTTTCCGTGGAAGCATCGACCGATCTCACTTCGTGGAGCGCGGCCAATAGCCACGAAACGCTGATCGAAAATGAGGACGGCTCTGAGTTCATCAAATCGAGCGTGGCCATTCCCGACACCGGCACGTTCTTTCTTCGATTAAAAATCGCCAGCGCCTGGAAGGTCGATCTCAGTTGGAATGCGGTCAGCGATCCGGCGGTCGTCGGTTACCGACTTTATTATTCGCGGACAGACGGACTCGGCGCGCTCCGCGAACTCGATGTGGGCAACTCCACGACCGCAATGATTTTCCTGCCCCAGGATGGGAAGACTTATTCCTTCGTCGTCACCTGTTACGATGGCGCTGGCATCGAGAGTCCGCCCTCGGATCCGTTAAGCGTAATGCCGCCCTGGCCTGGGTAAATCAGAATCTCTTTCACCAACCGCGGCCAATTCGGAGATGAGCGGGTGAAGGGAATCGAACCCTCGTGTCCAGCTTGGGAAGCTGGCGTTCTACCATTGAACTACACCCGCGCGAATTTCAGATTTTCGATGGCAGAGGATGGATTGGCAAGCAGCGTTCACTGCCAGGAAATAACGTCGTCCTTTGCGGGGTTCGTGTCCTTGCTTCCGCTCCCGCCGTCTTTGTCTTTGCCTAACGAATAACCGATCACGCCTTCGCGAATTTTTGCCGCGCCGGCGCCCGTATCTGCAGAATAAGGATTGTCGAGCTGGCCGTCGTAGTCGGCGTCGATCCTGATGGCATAGGCTGTTCCCCATGGATCGAAGAATTCGCTGTTGGCCGTTTTGACTCCAGAGCGCGGCTTGCTTTGGTCCTTCGCATCCGGCACGGAAAGGAAAGCGATCTGCCGCGTGTTTAAGGCGATCGAAGTGCCGCGCAATTCCCCAATAATCGCGCCATTATTCGCGCCGTTTAACCCTCCGTAGGAAGCGGAGGCATCGTCCGGTGCGTTTGTCGGATACCGGCCGTATTCCGTGTAAAACGCATTCACCGCCGTGACAATTTGCACGAGGTCGTTCTTCGCCTGCGTTTTCTTGGCGGAGTTTTGCACGCCGTGAAAAGCGGGAAAGGCGAGCCCCATCAAAATGGCGATGATGGAAATCACCACCAGCATTTCGATTAAGGTGAAGCCCGCTCGAGGTGGCGGATTTCTTCTGAGTGGCGGCAAAGGAATCAGGTCCATCTCTGCATTTGCTCAGGAAATGGGCAGTGCGCGCAATCGGAATTATCCTGCAAACAAAAATCTTCGTAGATCTGCAGCAGTCCCTGTTGTTGCGCGACTGTCTTGACGAAGGTCGGCCGGCGCGGATCGCTCCCGAAAAGACGCGCGGTCGCCGTCTCGAGTCGACGATTCGTTAGGCGCGCGGGCAGCGTTGCGTAGTCGGGCCAGACATCTTTTCCCTCCGCGGCGAGCAGCGGGCAGACGACATTAGCCAGGATTTCCGCGACCCGCGAATCGCCGACCAGCGCCATCTCGCTGGCGGCCGGCTCGGAGGTCAAGGTGTAGTGATGGCTCCAATACGGATGACGCAGCCCGCGCAGAAAATCGCGAACGGACCTCATCGGTTCCGCTGCGCCTAACGAGTGCAACCACCGCGGCCATTCGCGCGCGATCACCACCAGCGCGCCGAGTCTGCGCTGCGGATGATTCAACGGACGCGCGCCGCCGAGCCGCCAAATTTCCCGCGGCAAAACCAGCCGCTGCATCTCGGCCCGCTTGGCCCACCATTGTTCCCAGAGGCCGCGCAAATAGGTGCGCGTCTCCGATTCGAAAATCGAAAGATCGGGCGCTTCTAAAAAACCGGCGAGCCCGAAGAGAAACGCTTCCGCAACCGCTGCATCGGCGCGCAAAATCTTGAGTGGCAAACGTTGCGCCAGGAGCGTGAAGGGAAATTTGTTTTGCTTATACCCGAGCGCGGCGGCCAATTCCTGAAAGAGGGTTTCCTCGCGTCCGTGATTTTCGATCATCGTGCGCAAGCGCGCGGCTTTGCGTTGCAAACGAAAACGCGCCGCTGCCTCAATCACGCTTGCGACTCGCGCTTCCGGCAAATCTTTCAACGGTGCGTGGCAGCGGCCCGGACGCGCCAGCGGAAGATTCGCGCTGAACGCATCGGGCAAACTGCTCGGATCGACCCGGACCTGGAGGACATTGCGATGCGAAACGGTGCGCGTGAAAAATGTTTGATCGCCCGCGTGCACGAAGACGTGCAGCACGGTTTCGTCGAAGGCGGGATTGATCGAATGCCCGTGCGTTTCCCAGTTTCGATCGGTCAGATCGAATTCGATGCGGCCGCGTTGCGCCTCGCCGCCATCGACGCGGATGGCGGCGTCGTGGAAATCCGGTCCGGCTTCGCGATTCCAGGTTCCAAATTGCACGATCTCGATTTCTTTTCCGCAGACTGAGCGGAACTGTTTTCCGAAATCGCCCGCAAACCAACGCGCCTGCAATTCTAACTCGTTAGGCGCGCGCGGCGTGAGCAAGAGCGCGCGCTCCTGCACGTGGCCGCCCGCGCGAAGTTGCGCATAGCGATCCGCCGGATTCATCGAAGAGATGATCAACGGCCAAAGCCGGCCGCGGCAAGCTTTCGTTAGGCGGAGAGAGCCGGCTCCGGCTGCAAAGGCTCGGGCGACGTGGCCGGCGTGCTGAGGCGCGCGCGCAAATTCTCCGCGATTTCCTCAACCAGCGCGCTGCTCGAACGCGGAAAGACGAACAGGTATTTCGAGCCTTTTCCAATTGCTTGATAGATCACGAGATTTTCCGAAAGGAATTTCGGCTCTCGCGCCACAGTCAGGCCATCAAGCTCGATCGTTTGCGCAAAACGCCGGCCGCCTTTGCGCGCGACGAAAACCAATTTCTGCGGCTCCTCGTTAGTGGCGACGAGCGCGCCGAAAAGATTCGCGGGAATGCGCCGGCCGCGTCCGCTCAAACACGGCACGGCCCAGGCGATGGTTTCGCCGAGAACGTTTTGCCGGCTGAAGGCGTCGACAAATTTCGAAGGCAACGCGATCGGCAGACTCACCGGCATCTCGGAGTCGGCCGGGAAATTGAGCTTCTTGAAAATGAGCCAAATCTTGGCGCGCATGGCGCGGAGAATTTTCGGCAGGAAATAAAGAAACGCCGCCAGTGCGACCGCGAAAACACAGAGCGCGATGATCGGATTAAAATGAATGAGCGCGAGCCCGCCGAAGACCGCGGCGTCTTCCGCGAGGCTGAGTCCGATATTGGAAAATGGCTCGGGCGAAGTGTTCGCGACCAGGCGCGATGACGCCTTCGCCGTATGCGTAATGAGGCTCGTGCCGCCCGCGAGCAAGAGGACGATGACATCGAACGCGGGCGAGGAATGACCGAGCACGCGGATGGCCAGAAGCGCGCCGCCGATCGGACGAATAACGGTGTGGACGGCGTCCCAAGCCGAGTCGACCCAAGGGATTTTGTCGGCGAAAAATTCGATTAAATAAAG
>CAXSCV010000033.1:0-3573 GCA_964235895.1 uncultured Chthoniobacterales bacterium | reverse complement strand
TCACGGCGGGATGACCGAGCACCTCGAGAGACTGATATTGCGGCGCGAGCGTGATCCAATGTTGATTCACCGCCAAACCAGTCAGGAAAACGGTCAGGTAAAGATTGATCCCGGCCAGCGCAGCAAAGCCGAGTGCCACCCCGAGGAGGTTGAGCTGTTCCACGGTGGAAATATGAGAATCGGACGGCGCTTGTCACGCGCTTTCCCAGGACATCGCGCAAAGGCATTCTTTGAAGGTCCGGGCCGGTCTGTTTGTCTTAGGCCGACTAAGAAAGGGTCGCGCCTCGACTCGGGAAGACTCGACCGCGGAGAATCGGAAGGTCGACGCCCGGCCGAAAAGGCCCGTCGCCCACCTTATTAAGGCGGAGGCCGAACTCATTAACCACGATGGCGGCCCGAAAAAGATCGGCCTCCATCTTCCGAGAATCGGCGCCGAACCAAATAAGGTCGGCACCGATCTTCCGAAGGTCCGCGCGGGGGTTAAAAGGATCGAAGAGGATCTTATTAACTAGGCCCTCGCCTCGGATAAGTATCTGAATCCTAGCGAGTTACGCCTTTTCCTGGCCTTTCGCGACATTCCCCGGGAAACGAACTCGGAGATCGTTGTAAATGGGCTGCGCATCCTTGACCCCGCGCTTGGCCGCCTGCCGGACGTTTTGATAATAAGCCAGGTCGGCCATCCAGAGTTCGCTGTTCACTTTCATCAAGGTATCGTCCACCGAGCGTTTCAGGGTTTGAAGTTGGGGGATAAATTGCATCATCTCGCCGCGCAGCTCCTGATCCTTGTCCACCTCTGGCTTCTCGATGAACCCGGGAGTAAACCCCGGGTTACTCTCCATGTAACTCACCGCTTTCTCGTGGAACGCTTCCGACTTTTCTTTCATCTTCGGCATTTCCTGGCGATCGTCGTCGGACAAACCGATAAGAAAGGGCAGCTTGGTCCTGATGGTTTGGATGGCGTTATTAATCGCGGTAATATCCGCCGCCGAAAGGCTGGCGGAAATGCGGTTCATATCGGTCATAGGTTATCTTTCTGTTAAGCTAGTTACATTTTAAGCACTAACCCTACCACTAACCGTGCTGTTTAGTAACGTACGGTCGCCCCGGCCGGCACTAAGCTACTTTGGCCCTGAGGTGTTATGGTAACTCGCCGCGGCTGTGCGGGTCTCTACTCCCAGCTTAACAAAAATCCTTTCCAAATGCTTCCCGACCGTAGCGGAGGCTAGGTCCAGAATCTGCGCAGTCTCCCAATTGGATTTTCCCGCCGCGACCCAGCCCAGAACTTCCGTTTATCTCTGCGTAAGAGAAGCGTGCTTGCGCACGAGATCGCCGGGACTGCGATTATCAATCACCTCGATGAAGAGCGCGATCGTTTCCGGCGGATGGGGACGATAACGGCGCAGAAAGATTCGCATCTCGTCTTTTTTTATGACAGGGGCGGTTTTGGGACCGGTTTCAGCCAGCCAGTGCTGAATCGCCAAAGGCAACAAGCGATTGTCCTTCGGCGCCCGGAAAAATTCCGCCAGCCACGCTTTTGCGCGAGGGCGGGCGAATTGAATCATGAAATCCGCTGTGGCAATGAGCAGAGCGCATTGCGTCTGCTCGAGCGGGCGTTTCTTCCGTGCGTTCATGAATGATCTCACAAAGATTACGGAATCTGAGAGACCAATCGCCGTAAAATTCCTAAGCCGAGAGGAGCACGACCTAAGGATCGCTAGAGTTTTTGTACGGTCTTCTCCTTATAGACAGAAGAGCGAGACCGTAAAGAATCGGCCTCGAAACGAAAAATCCAAAGCAGGAGACTTCCATGAAAACCGCCCGATCTATTCTTTTGTCACTTGTCTTAGCTTCGGTCCCGTGGACCATTCTGCACGCTCAAACCGGCGAAGACAATCCGACGGGAGTCACCGGGCAATTTAACGGTAATGTCACGACCGGCGGTTCCTACGATCCGTATACCGGCAACGCCACTCGCTCCATCACGGACATTGTCGTGCCTGGGGCCGCTTATCCATTGGCCTTTAGCCGGACGGTGAACAGTCGTTACGGCAGCGGGCATGTCCCCGGGCAGGGGGCTTATGAGTTTGGCAAAGCCGGTGGCTGGCGTCACTCCTACCAGTGGGGAATCAGTCAGTCCACCCTCACAAACACCTTTGATGAAACCGCCAGGCCGAGCTCTTACAATGTTTTTTACCCGGACGGTCGAGCCGTGGCTTTTGCCCACCGAAATGGAAGCTCTGATCCTTATTATGAATCAATCATTCCAGGGGTGCGAGAGCGTTTCATTCCGCTCGACCCGAATGACCCGGAAAATAGTTGTTATCTGCTTTTACCTGATGGCGGTAGGGTCAAATTTCATGCCGAGATTAATCCCACCGGTGGAGGCGGCAATAGCTCGACCGTGGGTAACAATGCGAATCCCACCCCTACACCGCCGCCCGGTTTTCAATTTGATTACTCACTGGTTAATATAACCGATCCTTATGGGCTGGCGACAATCATCAGCGGTGCGAGTGACACCAACGGCGACTTCCGCGTGCTGCGGATCGTCGAGCCGGCCGGGCGCGTCCTGGATCTCGGTTATGACACCATGAGCGGGTTGCTTGTGACAGTGACGGAGCGCTCCGCTGTCGGCGCAGCAGCAAACCGGACTGTGAACTACAATTATACGACTGACACCTTCAGCGACCGGGATTTTACCGCCAGTTTTTATGCGCTTGCTTCGGTCGACTACTCCGGAGAGCCAACTCTCCAAGCGAATTACACTTATCAAGCCGCGAACAACGGCAATACGACCGTCTTCGCGCCGCTCCTCGCCACCTGCGACGATTCGATGTACGGCGGCGCCATGAGTCGGATCGCTTACGATTCGAGCCGAACGGAACTTATGGTTATTTGCTCCATGAAAAGAATGTCGACGGCACGGTTGTTTCTAGCCTCAGCGGCACGGGAAGCACGCGCACTGAGACCCGCGGCGACACCCTCTCACGCACCTTTACCTACTCCGCTGGTTATTTACAAAGTTGGACAGATTTCAAGACTGGGAGCGAAACAGCGCAAATGTCCCAGGGACACAACGGAGGTTTCGTCAGCTCGATGAAAGATGGCCGGCAGCATACAACTGGGTTTGGGCGCGACTCGTGGACGGGCAATATAACGAGTGTGACTCATCCCGGCACAGCTTCAGACAATTATGCCGGCACAAGCATGGCAAGATCATATCTAGCTCCATGTGGCGATGACGCCAACAACTGCGATCCTAACAATCCATATTACCTCTACCAAGTGACGGATGAGAGGACCCACCCCACCACTTACACACGAGACGATCATCAACGAGTTAACTTGATCGTATATGCCGACAATTCGACGGAGGGATTTTTCTACAATAACTTTGGACAGGTCCTTCGTCACCAACGCAAGAATGGATACTTCGAGCACTTCGCCTATGACAGCCGCGGCCTGCTTCTCTATCGCTGGAATCCACTCGCCAGTTCCACTGCGCCAGACCCCTCCGGCCCGGAAGCAAAGACGATTTATTCCTATTATCCGGTGGGCCATATCTGGCAGGAC
>CAXSCV010000032.1:31754-35089 GCA_964235895.1 uncultured Chthoniobacterales bacterium | reverse complement strand
ACTTCGTCGCTCCTCAGCGTGGCGATCCCGCCTGGAAGACTGTTCCTCCATCCGAAGCCGAAGTTTTCGTGGATGAAAATACTGGCGACGTCGGTTTGCGGAAACGCGGGACGCGCGAATATCTCGGCTCTTTCGCGCGCGCTTGGCTGATTCCGCTGGGCTTTCATCCATTTCATTTCGGCCGCGCGCCGCATATGCCGCGTTTGCGTTGCGGGAATGTGATCGTGCAACGTCAATCTTGGACGGTCACGCTCGACGAACTCGCGACCGGCGACTTTACCGGCATCTCAACGCATCTCGTGCTCGCGATCGAAAAACTGCGCGCGGCAAAAAATTGGCCGCGCCACATTTATATTCGTCCGACCGAACAGGCGCTTCGCCGCAGCGGCGCGGAAGGTCGCGACAAGGATACGAAGCCAGTCTTCATCGACTTGGAAAGTTATCTCTCGATGGAAATTTTCTATCGCTGGTTAAAGAAAGCGGGCGAACTGGAAGTGACCGAAATGCTACCCGATGCCGATCACCTTTGCTGGCAGGAAGCGGATGGTCGCCGAACTTTTGAACTCCGAACATTGATCGTCCCGCGCACATGAAGATCGTCGCGATCGCGAATCAAAAAGGCGGCGTCGGCAAGACCACCACCGCGGTGAATCTCGGCTCCGCGCTCGCGCAACTCGGACAGCGCGTGCTCGTGATCGATCTCGATCCGCAGGGCAACGCGACCAGCTCGTTCGGTTTGCAGGAATTGGAAGGCGAAAGTCTTTATCAGCCGCTTATCGGCGAAGCGATTATCGCCGACAAAATTCTGCCGACGCGACTCGAAGGTTTATTTTTAATCCCAGCCGATCTCGACCTGGCCGGCGCGGAAGTGGAGATCGCGCGCATGGACGATCACCTCACCCGCCTCGCGCGCACGCTCGCGCCGCTGCGGAGGGACGAGACGTTCGATTATGTGCTGCTCGATTGTCCGCCCTCGTTAGGCATTTTGATGACGAACGCGCTGGCCGCCGCAGACGAATTGCTCACGCCCATTCAGTGTGAATTTTTCGCGCTCGAAGGCCTGGTAAAAATCGTGCGCGTGGTCGAGCAGGTGCGCGAATCCGGAGCGAATGATGCGATCGAGCTCACTGGAATTGTCATGACCATGTTCGATGGCCGGACGAATTTGAGCACGCAAGTCGTGGCGGAAGTGCGCGAGCATTTTGGCGAGCGCGTTTATGCGACGGTGATTCCGCGCACGGTGCGTTTGAGTGAAGCGCCGAGTTTCGGGAAATCGATTTTCGAACATGCGCCCAGCGGCAGTGGCGCGCGCGCTTACCGCTCGTTAGGCGAAGAATTTCTCAAGCGTCATCGCGCAGTCGCTCCCAGCGCGCCGGCTCGATCGCAACCACCTGCGTCGGAAAAGTCTTAAAGATCGTTTCTTTCTCGAGTGTCATTCCGTTCTTCTGCGCGATCCGGCGCGACGCCGCGTTCCCGGGATGAATCAAGGAAATCACGCGCGCTAATTCAAATCGCGAAAAGCGTAATCGCGTACCGCTCGCGCAGCTTCCGTGGCCAGGCCGCGTCCCCAATAATCGGGTGAAAACGATAAGCGATTTCCAGTTCTTCGAACTCCTCGACGGTTTGCCAAAAGAATCCGCAATAGCCGAGTAATCGTTTTGTTTCTAGGTCGATCACCGCAAATTGCGCGGGCAATCCGGCGCGAGTTCGCACCATGATTCGCTCGAAAATCGCCGCAGCTTGCTCGCGGCCAATTCCACCGCCGCCGGAAAAGCGCATGAAGTCATCGTTCGCCGCAAGTTCGGCGAAGGTCTCGAGATCGCCGTCGCGGAAGCTGCGCAAGAAAAGACACGCGGTTTTTATTTCAGGCATGACTTTCGGCGGCGGATGAATTTATTAAGTTCAAACGAACATGCGCGTCGTTCTGCTGAGCACGCGCGTAATTTTTTCGACTAAATGGATCTCGCAAACAAGCTGGCCATTCTTGCCGACGCCGCCAAGTACGACGCCTCCTGCGCGAGCAGCGGGACAAGCAAACGCAACTCGCGCGCCGGCGGCCTCGGATCGACGACTGGCTCCGGGATTTGCCACAGCTACACACCCGACGGTCGCTGCGTTTCGCTGCTGAAAATTCTGCTCACGAACTTTTGCATTTACGATTGCCTCTATTGCATCAACCGCGTTTCCAGCGATGTGCGCCGCGCGCGTTTCACCGCCGAAGAAGTCGTTAGGCTGACGCTCGATTTTTACCGGCGCAATTACATCGAAGGATTGTTCCTCAGCTCCGGCATCATTCGCGATGCCGATTACACGATGGAGCAGGTCGTCGCGGTCGCGCGCACGCTGCGCACCGAGCATCAGTTCCGCGGCTACATTCATCTGAAAACAATTCCGGAAGCGTCCGCTGAATTGATCGCGGAAGCCGGCCGCTGGGCCGATCGCATCAGCATTAACATTGAGCTGCCGACCGCGGTCGCCTTGGAAGAATTAGCGCCGCAGAAAAATTTTGCGCGCACCGAAAAAGCGATGAGCAAGATTCGCGATCGCATCGTACAGGCGAAAGTGGAACGGCGCGAAAATCGCAAGGCGCCCGGCTTCGCGCCCGCCGGTCAAAGCACGCAAATGATTGTCGGCGCGACCGACACGCCGGACGCCGCGATTCTGGCGCAAGCGACTTCGCTTTACGCGAATCAAAAACTGAAGCGCGTTTATTATTCCGCCTTTAGTCCGATCCCTGACGCCTCGAGCAAGTTGCCATTGATCGCGCCGCCGCTCGTGCGCGAACATCGGCTTTATCAGGCCGATTGGCTGGTGCGCTTTTACGGTTTCAAAGCGCAGGAGCTGACCACTGCGGCCGCGCCGAATCTTGATCTGGCGCTCGATCCGAAACTGAATTGGGCGCTACGCAATCGGCATCTCTTTCCGGTCGATTTGAACAAAGCCGCGCGCGAAGCATTGCTGCGCGTGCCGGGCCTCGGAACTAAATCGGTCGAGAAAATCTTGAAGGTTCGGCGTTGGCACAAATTGCGTTTGGAAGATCTGCCGCGTCTTCATCTTTCGGTGAAAAAGATTCTGCCGTTCGTCATCACGGCCGATTACAATTCGGCCTCGCTGGCGATGGAGCAGGAAGATTTCGCGCAACGATTCGTTAGGCCGGAAGCGCAGCTCGATTTTTTCGCAAGCGAGCCGTCGGTTTTAACGGGACAACTTTAGCACGCGTGGAGCAGGTCACCTTTCGGCCAAACTTCGAGGATTGGCAGCGCGCCGCGCGCAACGTTTTGCGACGCGGAATTCCGCCTGCGAACGGACGTGCTCGATCTGACCGACGCCTGCGC